>CAYNRX010000001.1:0-289522 GCA_964399965.1 uncultured Lachnospiraceae bacterium
ATACCTGTAATTTTCACCTTGTCGAGGTTTGTCAGATATTGCTTACACATCTTTTCCGCGGACCCTAGAAATACAAAATTAGTTATTCCCACTCAATAGTAGCCGGCGGCTTAGATGTGATATCATACACAAGCCGATTTACATGCTTGACTTCATTCACTATCCTATTTGACACGATCTCAAGCACCTCATACGGTATCCTTGCCCAGTCGGCTGTCATGAAATCCGTTGTTGTAACTGCCCGTAATGCAAGCGTATAATCATACGTCCGCTCGTCTCCCATTACGCCGACGCTTTTCATATCGGTGATCACAGCAAAATATTGGTTTATATCCCTTGCCAGCCCAGCATTAGCAATCTCCTCCCGGAATATGGCGTCAGCATCACGCAGGATCTCCAATTTATCTTCGGTTATCGCGCCTATTACCCTGACGGCCAGCCCCGGGCCCGGGAATGGCTGACGCCATACGAATTTCTCCGGGAGTCCCAGCTCTATCCCCAGCTGTCTTACCTCATCTTTGAACAGATCCCGAAGCGGTTCTATTATCTCTTTAAAATCAACATTTTCCGGCAGCCCGCCTACGTTATGGTGGCTCTTTATTACCGCTGCATCTCCGGCGCCCGATTCTATCACATCCGGATATATGGTCCCTTGCACAAGATAATCCACCGCTCCTATCTTCTTTGCCTCATCCTCGAATACGCGGATAAACTCCTCGCCGATTATCTTTCTTTTTCTTTCCGGCTCCGTCACCCCTGCCAGTTTGTCAAGAAACCTCCGCTGAGCATTGGCTCTGACGAGATTTATATTGAACTGCCCGCGGAACAACGATTCGACCTCGTCACCCTCATTTTTACGTAAAAGACCGTTATCGACAAATACGCAGGTAAGCTGATCGCCTACCGCCGCATGTATGAGCACCGCCGCTACCGATGAATCAACACCGCCCGACAGCGCGCAAAGCACTCTCTTATCCCCTATTTTCTCCTTAAGCGCGGCGATCGTTTCCTTGGCATAGTTGCTCATGACCCAATCGCCGCTGCAGCCGCATACCTTATAAAGGAAATTACGCAGCATCTCCCGGCCAAACTCTGTATGGTTGACCTCCGGATGGAACTGCATCGCATACAGCTTCCTTTCTGCATTCTCATATGCAGCACAGGGGCACGTCTTGGAAAACGCCGTTATCTTAAACCCTTCCGGGATCCTTGAGATATAGTCCGTATGACTCATCCAGCATATGCTCTTTTTTTCAACGCCGTCAAACAGCAGACTGTCTGCGCATTCTATCTCTATCTTTCCATATTCCCGCATTTCGGCTTTTTTCACCTCGCCGCCCAGGGAATACGCCATAAGCTGGCTGCCGTAGCATATACCTAATATCGGTATCCCTAGGGAATATATCTCCTTATCGTACCGGGGAGCATTATCCTCATATACACTGTTGGGCCCTCCGGTAAAGATTATCCCCAGCGGAGCTTTTTCTTTTATCTTATCGATGCTTACAGTATACGGCATAACCTCGCAATATACATTACATTCGCGGACACGGCGCGCTATCAGCTGATTGTACTGACCGCCAAAATCCAAAACGATAACGGTTTCTTTTGCCATTTTTTCCTCCTATTATTCAACAGTGACCGACTTAGCAAGATTTCTCGGCTTATCGATATCACAGCCCTTTAATGACGCTACATAATATCCGAACAGCTGCAACGGGATCACCGTCAAAGACGGCAGCAACAGTTCATTTACGGCAGGTATCTCGACAACATAATCCGCAGCCTCATCAGCATGAGCCCTGCCCTCAACAGTCACGCATATAACAGATGCTCCACGCGTCTTTACCTCTTCTATATTGCTCACCGTCTTCTCAAACAGCTTCTCTCCCGCAGCAAGAGCCACCACAAGCGTACCGTCCTCTATCAGGGAAATAGTCCCGTGCTTGAGTTCACCGGCAGCATAGGCTTCGGAATGGATATAGGATATTTCCTTGAGCTTTAGCGAGCCCTCAAGCGATACAGCATAATCAAGATTCCTACCGATAAAAAATATCGAATGACAGTTATAAAACAGTGACGCTAGATACTGAACTGTATCCTTCTTTTCCAGGATCTCCGCCACCTTATCCGGCAGCTCCTCTATATCCTTCACTAACTGTGCATATTCCTCCGCCGATACTCTTCCCAGCTTATCTGCCATGTACAACGTCAAAAGATACATAACGGCCAGCTGCGCACTGTAGGCCTTTGTTGTTGCCACAGCTATCTCCGGGCCTGCCCAAGTGTAAATAACATCATCGGAAGCATTGGCTATCGCGCTGCCCACTACATTTACTATCGACAATACACGCGCTCCGCGCTCCTTTGCCTCCTCCAAAGCGGCCTTAGTATCAGCCGTTTCGCCGGATTGGCTTATTACTATCACCAGATCTTTATCGGTCACCAGCGGATCGCAGTACCGGAATTCGGACGCCACCTGACATTCCACCGGTATTCTGCACATCTTCTCTATGATATACTTTCCGACCATGCCCACATGATACGCACTTCCACAGGCAACTATGTATATACGGCCAATATTTCTTATATACTCCTCTGTAAGCGATATATCATCAAGCACGATACGCCCGTCCTTGATACGCGGACTTATCGTATCGCGCAGAGCTTTCGGCTGCTCCTCTATCTCTTTCATCATGAAATGCTCGTATCCGCCCTTTTCCGCTGCGGAAACATCCCAATCCACGGTGAATACCTCTTTTTTTATCTCCTCTTTATCGGTGTTGTATATCTTTACCTCGTCTTTTTTGAGCACTACTATCTCATCATCCTCAAGGTAATAGATATTTCTCGTATGCTTTAATATTGCCGTAACATCACTGGCAATAAAATTCTCATTTTCGCCCAGGCCTACTATCATCGGGCTGGCCTTTCTCACCGCGATAAAGCTGTCCGGATAATCAGAGCAGAGAACGCCCAGAGCGTAGGAACCCTCGACTCTTTCTATCACCTTTATCATCGTATCCATGATATCGCCTTTGTAGTAATATTCAAACAAATGCGCTATTACCTCTGTATCGGTCTCCGAAACAAATTTGTATCCTTTGGAAACAAGGCGGTTTTTAAGAGGCATATAATTCTCAATAATACCATTGTGAACGACCGCAAAACGACCTGAACTCGATACATGGGGATGGGAATTTACATCCGACGGTTCGCCGTGCGTTGCCCAGCGCGTATGCCCGATACCCATCGTGCCCGATACTGCTGCGCCGTCATTGGTCATCTCGCGCAGTATCTCCAGCCTGCCGCGAGCCTTTTCCACCTGTATCCGTCCCTCGTTCATAACGGCGATGCCTGCCGAATCGTACCCTCTGTATTCAAGCTTTGAAAGGCCCTCAAGCAGTATGGGAGCCGCCGGGCTTTCACCGACATATCCTACTATTCCGCACATAATTACCTTTCCTTTCATTCTGTATTCCTTTGCCAGCTGCAAAGTTTCCGCTATTCTTTTCTATCTGTATATTTCTTATACAAAACCATTTTAATATATTCACAATAATTTTTCAAGTCTTTTTTAAAATTTATAAAAATAAACTGATTTTCACACAAAAAATTCTTTGTCGTTATCAAAAATTTGGTACATTTTACATATTCTTTACATTATGATTGCAAATAAAAACTGTCCGCATCAATTGCAGATGCAGACAGTTTTTACTATATGAATGTAACTATGTAATGAATGCAAATTATTTCCAGCGGGCGGCATATTAAGATATAGAGACAACACGCCGCCCGCTACAGCGTTTTAATTAGTTTTTAGCTGCCTGCAGGATATTTCCTGCAACGTAAGGACTGCACAGCGGAGCCATGCGATCAAAGGAATCCCATACGAATACCTTTGCATTATATGCATCCTCCATGTCAGGTATCGCTATATTACTGTATGTAACTGTATTGTCACCCTCAACAAGTACCAGCTCTTCTATACCGCTAAACACAAGCTGCCCGTTGCCGTTATACAAAGCCAATATCACAGCCGACGGCTGAGCGTCAACATTGCTCACCACATTTACAGTCACATCACCTGTAATAGAACCATTTTCTGCCCTAAGCGTATTTTCGGTGATCTGTGCCGACATCGAAGCCGGAATATCGTCTACCGTAAAGAAATTTACATTGGCCAGATCTACAGAAATATTTGCACCGCTTGAAGATCGTGTCCCATGCACGCCGAACACCCCTATATTATCAGGGACTCCCTCAAGTGAAAAATCAGCCTTATAGGAAATATCGTCTTCTGGCTCCAATGAAGTTAATGCAAGCGTTCCCGTCTGGTTCTCATAATCAAGCGTCACCTGCACCCGTATCCATTTACCGGAACCTGCAGAGCCGGAAAGCTCCTCTACCATAGTACCCGCATCGGCAGCACGGGCAGTATTTACCGACCAATAAAGCTCACCTGCACTGTTTCGCGTCAGACGGAATATTGCCGCGGTATTGCCTATAGTAGTACCCGAATTGTACTCTATATCGGGCCAAAGCGAAATATCCGCAAATCCCTTTTCTACCCCATTGAATTTCACATCATACTCGAAATAATAAACATTATTTTCCATATCTACCGGCTTTTCTAATTTAACGGCGCTTGCGCGATTGCCGCCCATTTCGCCTGAAATACTTAAGTAACTATCTATCATTCCCGGTATCCCATCTATTGGCGTTGTAACCACCTCTTTAGACGGTCCCACAGCAACACCGTAGCCCTCTGTAAGCCATAAATCATCAGGATCTGTGAAGCTGTTTCCGTCATACCAACGGTAAATGTCATAATTTACAGTAACGGCTGTCACGCGGCTCTGTACGCTTTGGGCGCCCTCCGCACTTACAAGGCAGTAATAGTAATACGTTCCGACCTTAAGATCCTCGGGCAGCTTAAACTCAGTTGAAGTTGCCCCGGGAATCGCCTCCGCTCCGGAGCCGTCCTCTGAAGAGCTTACGTACCACTGATATGAAAGATCATCCTCCGGCGTTACCTTCGCCGCCACAGAAAGACTATTGTTTATCTGTCCCACTATCGCCGACAGTGACGCCGGCGGCTGGGAAGTCACCTCTATCTGAGCGCTAGCCATTACGTTCACCTTGGAAACAAAGCTCGTTTCCGCACTAAGCTCACCTGAAGCATCGCTTACTACGCAGTAATAATAATGCTCGCCTACCTCAAGATCTGTAGGCACTACATAAGTTGAATCTGTTGCCCCCTGTATCGGCGTACCCTGCTTAGGCCTTCTGGAGAAATCGTTTGCCGCTCCATCTGTTTCATACCATTGATATGTAAGCTCCGTATCCGATGGGTTCGCTGCCGCTTCTACCTTGAGTTCACTGTTGATATTTCCGAATATAACGTTTTCCTCTTCCGCAGGTTGACTATCGATAAATATACCCGTTCCGTCTGCTAGGTATATATTCGCCTGAGGCTGCAGATCGCGGTATCCGTCTCTGTCTGCCAAATAGAAACCGATATGCGGAGGCTGATTATAACCGGAATATTGCCTTGCTGCACTCACGCGGTAAAGCGCATCATGCATAAAAGTATAGTAACGATACTCTGTCGGTATCACCGTTGTATAAATACGAATAGCAGAATGATCGGCCGTTCCGGCAATAAACTCCTCACGCCAGTCGCCAAAAATGTCAGCAACGGCACACGGAGGTTTTTTCGTAAAATCGATAGTTTCACAGCCTTCAGTAGAGAATATCAGTTCCATCTGTTCTGTCTCTTCATTATATTTGTATATACCATATTCCATATCAGTAGTTTTTTCACCGGTAGGATCATAACCGTCAAGCGCCTGATCCCACAAGCTGCCATCCCAGTAAATACGGAAGTTGGCGGACAGTGATGTATTCTCGCCGTTGGCGTCCGTAGAGGAAGGAAGTCCTCTACCATCTATGTTTTCAAACGCTCCGGAACCAGAGCCGCCCATATATGCCCAAGCTCCCGCTCCCTCAGTCGCGCTGAGTTGAGCATATGAACCATCAAAATCACCCCAAATACCGATGATGCCACGCCCCGTATCGGAGTCTGCTCTTTGACGCCATATGTCGCTGCCGTCTTCTGCATTAAGGAAAGAAAAGCCATAGGCGCTACGCTCATGTACCGACATGAATTGCAGACCCGGTTTTGTTGGATCATATTTGCCCAGGTGCTGGGCGTCGCCGTGGCCTCGGCCGGTCGTCCACAAAAGAGTACCATCATATTTTATAGCTGACGCCCCAATTATCACTGAATCGCGGCCACTACCATCAAGGTCGCCTACAGAAATATTATGGTTTCCCTGAGCATCGATACCACCGAAGCGCGGCTGTCCACCATCGGCCGAGGAATCATACGTATCCGCACGCCACTCCTGCACAAGATACCGTTCACCGTCAGACGTCCTCTCCAGTGTATAGGCTGCCAAAGCTACGCGTCCCATGTAAATACCGCGTTGGAATACCATACCAGGCGTCTCACCGTCAAGGTAAGCAACTGCGGCATTCATTCTCCACGGATGATTGGTGTAATTGCCCCAGGAATTGGCTCCGTTTTCTGCCGCTGTATTTATGGGCATTGCCCCCTCCGGCAAATCGTAGCCGTCAAATGTGAAGCCGTCTACCGTTATCGGGCCTTCCGGATAGCCGTTTACCGCTATCTCATATCCTTCGCGGCTCGTCTGCGGATCGTAAGGGATGGTTTGTATCTCCTCACCAGTAAGTCCATCGAATATGGAAAGATATAAGGGGCCTTCCTGATTTAAGTAATCATATTTTTTCTCCTGTACCCATCTTCCATACTGGACGCTTTTACCAACCTCCCGGGGATCTCCTATGACGCTGATAACGTCATAATTAGAATCCAGCGTACCGTAAACATCCGGCTGGCTATCAAAGCCGCCAAACGTGCCATAGGTACCGTTTCCATCCGGATTAGGCTTCAAGGATACAGCCCCATCGCCGGTGATAACGGCTACCTCTGCTCTTCCGTCACCGTCAAAGTCATATACCAACGGTTGTATACCGTGACGTTGGGAGCGGATATTGGGACCAATATCTATCCTCCACAGATGTTCCCCATCCATTGTATAAGCATCAAGATACGTCTTGTCCGCCAAATTCCCCATAGGATCATTCTGGTTAGAGGGGACCAATTTTACTACAAAGTCGTATCGGCCATCTCCATCAAGATCGGCTGTATGTACATCGTTAGCCTCAAATACTGCCATCTCGTCCGTTATCTCAGAGGATTCATCGCTTACTATATCATAAGTCGTGACCTTCGGAGGCTCGGCTAACTTTATCTCCAAATACTGATTATCCAGAACCCCCACCGGCTCTGACCGTTCTACCTCTTCACCGTTCACTACCAGCCCAACTGCGTACGTACTGTTAATCGTCCCTTCCGGATCCTCGTAATTCGTAAGATATACAGGCTCAGAAGTAATAAGCTCACCATCGCGGTAAATATTGAACATCGCATCTTTTTGTTCATACCCATTTAGACGCCAACTGACGAACACGTGATCCATATCCTCCATGCGCACCGCCACAACGCCCCTGTCCAGCTTTTCAGCCTGTCTTGTATACCTTGATGACAAATTCTGCCAATCCCATTCATCGAATAGCGACCCTTCTGCAGACGCTGTCGGTTTGGGTAGAATAGCAAAGCTTCCCGCAAGCAGCGTCAGACTTAGTGTTGTACTCAATATTTTTTTTTAACATTTTGCTCCTTCCTTTCCTAAAGCTGCATATTCACCATATGCAGCTTTGTTTTTACGTTTATCTTTGTTTATTATAGCTTTATTATATATTATGTTGCACCCGATTTCCTTAAAAAAACTACATTATTTTTTAAAATTTCTTTGATTTTCTACGATAGTTTGATATCAAACGCTTTAAAAATATTCCTTTCGGATCGCCCATTATAATTGCAAATAAAAACTGTCCGCATCAAATCCAGATGCAGACAGTTTTTACTATATGAATGTAACTATGTAATGAATGCAAATTATTTCCAGCAAGCAATGCTTTAAAGCAGCGAAACACATCGCGCCGTTATATTGTATCGGATTTTTATATTGAGTGATCATAGTGATCCGCGGCAGCCCTTCCCGCCTTGCTTCCGATCGCATTATATGTACTCTGGTTATAATGATATCTGTCCTTCATATCGTCCAGGTATCCTTCAAGGCTCCCGGCAAGAACAAAAAAATCATCGTTCTCGCAAAGTGATAATTGCGCGTCCCTTATAACAGCATAGCGTTCGTCCCATTCAGCTCCCGTGAGTCCGCCATTGCCGTCAGGATAATCTACATAATTGTAATGTCCGGTCTTGATCAGAAAGCACCCCTTTGCACCGTGCTTTGCAAATACATCTATTATTGCTTTTGTGTTTGCCGTATACGTTGCCGCATCCACTCCCGCGTCGCCATCGCTTTCTCCTTGACACCACACAACAAATATTCGTTCTACTTTTATGCCGCTGTCCTCAAAAAACCTCTTTGCCAAGTCAAGCCTTTGCACAGCGTCGTTTACATATCCGCCTATCCATTCGGCAGTGCTCGTGCCTCCCATAGAAGCGGATACGGCCGCGATCTGTCTGCCCGTTTTGCTGTGATATTCGTTTACAAATGCGCTTACCAAACTGCCTGTACGTTTTGTACTGCCATCCGCATTGACGTCCGTCAGTCCGCCCGCATTGTCTTCGTTTAGTCCGAACGGTTCTGCTATCGGAACCAGCCTATTGGGAGCGCTCACCGCCTTATACTCAAAGCCCGCATTCTCATCGCAGCTCACCGCATCAGCAGCACTGCCTCTGCCGGACATATTCGACTGTCCGGCAAATACAGCTATATCCACCGTATCGGCTATATTCTTCGGCAGCCCGGTAATTTCATCAGCAAATACTTCCTTAAGCGTGTCCTTTACTAACGGGACGTAAAATTTTCTACATGCCATTTCATTTGGGTGCGAGCCTGCGCCACCCATTATATACCGCTCCATCTGCTCCGGCACACGCGTGTCAAGAATAGTATCTTTAAAGATATCAGCCACCTCAACTCCCCAGTCCGCGCATATTTTTACAGCAAGCTCCCGCAGTGCGCTCTGAGTCTCCCAGTCTCTTCCGCCCGACTTGTGTATCGTAACGAACACGATAGGCGTATTCGGCCATTTCTGCTTCATCGCATATATGATCTCCTCAAAACCGCCGCAGAAAGTCGTATTGTCAAATTCCGCTGCATCACTGCCCTGAATTGCACCGAGGTTCTCCATAATGTTTATATGGGCGCCGTTCGAATTAAAGCTGTCGGTCGCCGGATCGCCATAGGCATCGTTTGTGTATCCGTCAAAGACTATTACATCCGGCGTCTCGGCCGGGGCGTTCCTCACTTGAGTGATTATATAGTTACCCTTAATCGCTTCCGAAGGATCCTCCTTTTCTGCGCTGTCAGCATTGACAACTGTCGCGCCGTTTACCGCGTACATACCAAGCTCTGTTCCGTATTCATCCGAGAGCAGTCTCATAAACGATCTTTCCGGTGCTGTATGACCGTATATGATACTGTCGCCAAACGCGTATATGCGTTTGGTGCTTAAAACGTGGTCAGGTATCTCTTCACTAATCTTATCAATACATCTCGTCTCGCTTGCATAATAAAGCGGCTTCATAATATCATCCCCATTTTATATTTGTCATTCAGCTTACTGTAGCTCATCGTCCCAGCACTGCCATAAAGCGCATCGTCTCATTTGTTATTTCAAGCCATTTCGCGCCCGATCCCATATCTTAGCTTACGCTCATATGCATCCAGGCCGTGCTTGGCATCGCTACTAGTTTCCATTTTATATCAATTATACTATATTTCATACTGAATTTCTAGCAAGATATTGCTTCTTCCTCACAAAAAGTATACGAATATTGCCCATATAAACGGTCTTTTATTATACAGGAGCAAATTACAAAATACCGCCTATAACTGCAATAACTCAAGCAGTATATAGGCGGTATCATTTCTTACGACCGAACAGGCTCCTCATACATGCTTATCAGCATTTACGCACAATGCTTTGTGCCGCAGCATGTGATAACCTTGCCCTTTGCGTTTGGATCATCCATTATGATCTCTCCCACAGAAGGAACTTTTATCGTACCGGACAGCGGATTTTTGATGCTTACAACATCGGTCTTGATCTTGGCTTCCACTTCCGATTTTTCAAAGCAAAGGTCGGTGTCTATCATCTCACAATCGATAAGCCGTAATCCTTTGCAGTAACAGAACGGCTGGGTGCCTATTATACGGCAGTTTATGAGCGTCAGCCCCTCTGAATACCAGGCCAGGTATTCGCCCTTTATAACGCTGTTCTTAACGGTCACATTGTGCGAATGCCAGAACGCATCCTTTGTATCAAAACGGCAGTTGGAAAACGTTCCGTTTTCAATATACTGGAAAGAATACTTCCCTTTAAAGTCAACGTCGGAAAATTCTACATTCTTTGCTCTTAACAGAAAATATTCACTTTCGGCAACGGTATTTTGCATACGTATGGTATCGGCCGACCAACCAAACTCCGGCGAAATGATGTCGCAGCCGTCTATCTCGACATTGCGGCATTCACGCACCGCTTTTATTCCATGCATTTTCGTATTATATATACCTACATTTTCAGAATACCACAACGCAGCCCTGCATTGCGGCGTCATCTCGCTGTCTCTTATCACCAGCTCCTTATCATGCCAGAACGGATAACGCAAATCGAAAAAGCAGTCCTCAGCAACAACCAAACGGCTTTCCTTGAATGCGCTCTCCCCGTCAGCCGGGCCTTCAAAGCGGCAATGTTTCACGGTCACATCTTCGCTCCCGTATAAAGCGCGCTCTGCATCGAACGTCCTGTTTTCAATAACCTTCACAAAAAAGACTCCTTTCCGTCTTTCGGAGAAAACGGACGGTCACAAGCATCTGTAGATCTCATGAACGTCCGTGTATTTTTATATATTCTCCGCTCAAACTAAAAAGCAATTATCATTTCATATATTTATTGAAAAACTCCGTCATTTTATCAAACGGGATAACATCCGTTTTATCATACAGATCGATATGCACAGCTCCCGGAATTATCATAAGCTCCTTATTGTCTGTGTAATTATTGTCTTTTATCATATCGGCATAGGCGTCCCGGCTAAAATAGCAGGAATGCGCTTTCTCTCCATGTATAACAAGAACTGCCGAACGTATCTCGTTGCTGTATTTTAAAATAGGCTGATTCATAAACGAGATGCATCCGGTCACATTCCAGCCGTTGTTGGAGTTGAGTGAACGGGGATGATAACCGCGTCCGGTCTTATAATAGTCATGATAATCCTTAACAAAGAACGGGGCGTCCTCCGGCAGCGGATCGACAACTCCGCCGCCCGGGGCATAGCTGCCGTTTTTGTAATCCTGCGTTCTTTGAGCGTTCAGAGCACACCGTTTTTCATACCGCGCCTGTTCGCTGTCCTCGGAATCGAAGTAGCCCTTGGCGTTCACCCGCGTCATATCATACATCGTAGACGCTACGGTTGCCTTTATTCTCGTGTCTATTGCCGCCGCGTTGATCGCCATTCCTCCCCAGCCGCAGATGCCGATGATCCCTATCCTTTCCGGATCAACCGCTTCCTGCACCGACAGGAAATCGACCGCCGCCTGAAGATCCTCGGTGTTGATATCGGGAGAGGCCATGTATCTCGGCTGGCCGCCGCTCTCACCTGTAAACGAAGGATCAAAGGCTATCGTCAAAAATCCTCTTTCGGCCATAGACTGCGCGTAAAGTCCTGATGCCTGCTCCTTTACAGCCCCAAAAGGCCCGCAGACCGCTATCGCCGCCAGTTTTCCGGAAACGTTTTTCGGCACATACATATCGGCCGCCAACGTGATACCGTAACGGTTTGTAAACGTCACCTTGCTATGCTCGATCGCATCACTTTTGGGAAAAGTCTTATCCCATTCCTCTGTCAAAATCAATTTTTCTTTCATTATTATGCCCTCCGTCCATGTTTTTGTTTTAGTCAATTGCGAAACCTTTTCGCAATTGATTTCTGGCTAATGAAGAAAATAAAAGTTCCGTTGATTGGCGGTCTTGCGACCGCTGAAACTTTTATTTTCGCAATTTTTGACGCGCATGTCGTCAAAAATTGATTGAAATTCGAGGGTTTCACCCTCGAGCTCCCCAGAACAAGGAAATAATTGTAAAACGCCGTCGCGTTTTACAATTATTTATGTTTTTATTTTCTTGTGATCATTATAACACATTGACGAAAAAACATCAAATACTTACTTTCTATCTCATTTCATGCCTTTTGAACATCATAGAATAAATAAGCTGCAATATTACCATACAAAATCAAATTCCAGATCGCCGATACGTACCGTATCGCCTTCCTTGACACCCTTTTCAACGAGAGCGTCTATAACACCCTTTTTCATAAGCGCCCGTTGGAAAAATTGCAGGGATTCATTGTCCGAGAAATTAACGCTCCCTCCTACAGCTTCTATCCAGGAGCCGGATACCACATACGCGCCATCGTCACTGCGGCTTATCTCAAAGCCCTCGCCGTCATCAAATACCTCTTCATTGATATCCATCTCCGGTTCGAATATTTTTACCGGCGGCAGCTTAGACAGTTTTTCATAAACAGCATTCATCAGTTCACGTACGCCACGTCTTGTGGCCGCCGATATCTCAAACACCTCAACTCCGCGCCGTTCCATCTCCTCCAAAAAAGCAGTATATGCCGCCTCGTTCTGGATAATATCCGTTTTGTTGGCTGCCACCACCTGCGGCCGTTCCTCAAGCGCCATATCATACGAGGAAAGCTCCTCATTTATTATATCAAAGTCCTCTATGGGATCTCTGCCTTCAATGCCGGAAACATCAACAACGTGTATCAATAGCCTTGTCCGTTCTATATGCCGCAAAAACTCATGCCCCAGGCCTACGCCTTCACTTGCTCCCTCGATTATGCCGGGGATATCTGCCAGCACAAAGCTCCGGTGATCACCCAAATCGACCACACCCAGATTTGGCTCCAGTGTTGTAAAATGGTAGTTAGCTATTTTAGGCTCTGCCTTTGTAACTGAAGCCAATATCGTTGATTTACCGACATTGGGGAATCCGACCAAGCCTACATCGGCTAACAGCTTCAGCTCCAGCACCACTTCTCGCTCATCGCCTTTTTGCCCATTCTTGGCAAAATTCGGCGTCTGTCGCACCGCCGTGGCAAAATGCGCATTTCCCCAGCCTCCGTTGCCGCCCTTTGCTATCACTATATCTTCCCCGGGTACGGAAAGATCGGCTATTATACGGTTAGACGTGGCGTCGCGCACGACTGTGCCCTGCGGCACTCGGATCACTATATCTTCGCCGTCCTTGCCCTTGCGGCGTTTGCCCGAACCGTCCCCGCCGGATGAGGCCGCATACTTGCGTTTATACCGGAAATCCATCAGCGTAGTAAGTCCCAGATCTACACGGAATATAACGTTCCCTCCGCGTCCTCCGTCTCCGCCGTCAGGGCCGCCGGCGGCTACATATTTCTCCCGGTGGAAGGCTATTGCCCCGTTGCCGCCGTTGCCGGCCTTTACGAATATTTTGGCCTTGTCTGTAAACATTGCCCTCACTTCCTTTCACGAGTATCAGAATGCTGATACAAAAAGAGGTATCTCAAAACCGAATTTGAGATACCCGCAATTATTAGTCTGCGTATACGCTGCACTGGGTCTTGTCTCTGCCCTTGCGCTCGAAACGAACCTTTCCGTCGGTAAGTGCAAACAGTGTATCATCGCTTCCGATACCAACGTTTGTTCCCGGATGTATCTTCGTTCCTCTCTGTCTTACCAGTATATTGCCTGCCAGCACAAACTGACCGTCCGCTCTCTTGACGCCAAGTCTTTTTGACTCACTGTCACGACCGTTCTTTGTGCTACCCATACCTTTTTTATGAGCCATTTAAAACACCTCTGCTTTCCGTTTGGTTTTATTATGCGTTGATCTTAGATATCTCTACCTTCGTAAAGGGCTGTCTGTGACCCTTTTTCCGTCTGTAGTTTTTCTTGCTCTTCATTTTGAAAACATATATCTTTTTTGCACGGCCATTCTTTACGACCTTTGCTTCAACGGACGCTCCGTCAACTACCGGAGTCCCTACCTTTACATCATCATCGTTTCCTACCAGCAATACCTTATCAAAGGTAACATTCTCTCCTTCGTTCACATCGAGCTTTTCTACGAAAAGAACATCGCCCTCGGATACCTTGTACTGCTTTCCGCCTGTTTCAATTACTGCGTACATTGATCTTAACCTCCTATATTATTGCGAAGACACGCTCTTGCAGGCGCTGCCCCATTTTCGGGCAAACCTTTAAAGCCTGCTTGATGCGGCTACTTTGTTAGTATACCACGAAACTCTTGTAATGTCAAGCATTTTTTGCAAAATTTCACTCTGTCTCTATACGCCAAAAATTGCATTCCAAAATTTTTAAAACTATTGCATTTTTAATAAATCTCATATATAATACTAGGTAGTAGAATAATCACAGAAAGGAGAACGACATGCAAGACACCGTTGTACGCGCCGGGAGAAGAGGTTATTGGGTATACAGCAGCAGAACAACAGACGGCTACACTTTCGATTCGCATATGCACGTATGCTATGAATTTCTATATGTGACCGAAGGCCATTTCCTATATACTGTCGAGGGCACGGATTACAGTCTCTCACCGGGCGACATGATCGTGACCGCTCCCAACGAGCTGCATTCTTTCAGCTTTCCCGAAAAATGCCGCTACAGACGTCATTTTCTCCATGTATATCCCCAGCTCATAGAACGGTATCCTGAGCAATCACAGGAGCTTTTGTCTCGTCAGCACGGTAAGAATAATCTGATACCGGCCGTTCTCGTAGATAAGTATAAAATACCGTATATCTTCTCCGAGCTTGATAATTACTGTACGCAGAAAAAGCCAGAAATGGATATCATGGTGCTGACTTTTGCCCTACAGCTTATAGTCAAATATACGTCCATACTCCGGGACGAAACGATACTAAACAGAAACATACGCCTTAACAATAATACCGAGCGCATACGTGAATACGTGGGGCGGAATTTCACCTCGCCGATAACGCTTGATGAGATCGCCGATTATATGTTTTTGGACAAGTCCTATATCTGCCGCCTTTTTAAGCACGAGACAGGTGTGACTCTCAAAAACTATATAAATATGCGGCGGATAATCCTCGCAAAAAACCTTATTCAAGCGGGCGGGAAACCAACGGCCGTCTACAGCGAATGCGGCTTCGATAACTACTCTACATTCTGGCGCTGTTTTCAAAAATATGCCGGCTCCACGCCGGAGCAGTTCCAACGCACGTGTTTGCCCGCCAAAAAAGCTGACAGCGGCTAAAACGCAATTACAGGAAAACAACCCATAAATACCAAAAGAGCTTATTGCATCCGCTGAAAATATCAACATAACATAAAATCCGCCCGTATACCGCACAACGCTGTTATACACGGGCGGATCTGTTTATCCGCGTCTTATATATTCCTGTATCCGATGGTTCGATGAAAAAAAGTCCAGGTTGGCGTCGAAATACAAATGATCAGTCGTGCTGCCTTTGATAAACTCTCCGCCCTCATACTTATTGCGGCTGTCCCAGGTAGTATCTATTATGACCCATCTGCCGTCTGCATACGCCTCGTTCCAGGCATGATTCTGCTCGCTCGTGGACATATTCTCCTCTGTCCATTCCACTTCATCAGCATTTACACCCAAGGCATAGCCTGCAACGACATTACACGGTATGCCAATACTCCGGCACAGGGCGGCGTACAGGTTCGCATAGCCCAAGCATACAGCGCGTCTCAGCTCTACGACCTTGGACGCGGTATATGGTGCTGTAGCACCGCTATCTATACTGTCCTGATCGTAATATATATATGAGCACACCCAATCATGCAGAGTTAAGAGTTTTTCATAATCCGTCTCACAGCCGGCCGTCAGTTGCTTGGCTATCGATATTATCGCTGTTGAATCCGAATCTATGCTATTAGTGGCTCTCAGGGCCTCACTTATCGATTTATCCCTTTCATAAAACTCCTTATTTGATTCATATACCGGAGCCTTTTCTATCTCCCAGCCGCCCGCGTCGGTGCGGTTTAAATGAACATAACGGTAGACCCAGCTGGTATATTCGCCGTACTGCTTTGCTCCCGTATATACCGACAGCTCCAATCTGTCCTCTTCCGTTTCCGGCACCTTAACCGACCGCGCAAATTCTCCGCTGCTGTCGACCGACACTGAGGTACGAAGAAGCTCCTCCCCGCTGCCATCGGAAATCGTCACTATAAGATGCGCCTTTGAGGCACTTTTCACTATCCCGAACACCGTGACCGTCTGATCGTCTTTCATCTGTATCCCTATATTTTCCTCCGGATAAAAGCTCAGCATCGGGCTGTTTTCTATATGCGTCGTCACGGCGATATCCGATGGATCTACCGGCATTTCTTCATTAAATATCCAGGACTTTATCTCCGATATCCCCGGCAATTTATCCGTCCACGAAGATACCGCTTTCGAAAGCTCTGATATGCTCTGTGCAAATTCCGGATTCTTCTCTTCAACAGAGGGGACATATTTTCCTATATTAAGGAAAAAATCCGTCTGATCATTTATCACAACTGCGGCTGCCAGGACTATCACCAACACTACCAGCGTTCTTTTTATAAACTTCAAGCTGCCGCAGCCTCCTTATCCTGCCAGTTCCACCGCTTCCTCAAGCGTAAGTCCCTTGGTGAGCGCATCAAGCTCCGGGCAAGGTATCCAATCCGCCTTAGTGCAGCTGCCGTATTTAACGGTATGTATAACTGTTCCCGGAGCGAGTATTTCATTATGTGCGATACCGGGTGTAGTCTTGAATATATCACCCTCGCACATAGCAGTAAACACCACCTCCGGCTCCCTGTATTCCGCCATCACCACCAGACCGGTCTGCACTATCACAACTTCACATAGCTCTTTATGACTGTGACTGTTCTCCCATTCCGGCGTATCGCCCGGATTTTCACAGCGTATATATCCCGTGTTGTCGCGAGAGCAAGACAGTCTGAACCGCAGCTGGCCGTTATCCATTATCTCATGATCCTCGCAGATCCCATATTCTTTGATATTTTCAATTTTTTTCGGCATAAAAACACCTCCAAATCCCTGCCGGAATACAAAACAAGCTGCCGATGGTGTTTCGGCAGCTTATACTTGGAGGCGCCACCCAGATTTGAACTGGGGCATAAAGGTTTTGCAGACCTCTGCCTTACCACTTGGCTATGGCGCCGTTTAAAACAAAAGACGCAGTGCGCGTCTTTTGTAAATGGAGCGGAAGACGAGATTCGAACTCGCGACGTTCACCTTGGCAAGGTGACGCTCTACCACTGAGCCACTCCCGCATATTGCCGGACCCGATACCGGATCCGGAATGGTGCCTTCGGGTGGAATCGAACCGCCGACACAGGGATTTTCAGTCCCTTGCTCTACCGACTGAGCTACAAAGGCTTATTGGCGACCCGGATGGGGCTCGAACCCACGACCTCTAGCGTGACAGGCTAGCGTTCTAACCAACTGAACTACCGGGCCAGATAACTGGTGGGAGTTACAGGGCTCGAACCTGTGACATCCTGCTTGTAAGGCAGACGCTCTCCCAGCTGAGCTAAACTCCCGTTATCTTATGTTCGCCGCCGAACTCTCAGCACTTTCGTGCTCTCCTCAACGACAAGACTTATTATACCAGAGGTTCCTCGATTTGTCAACACTTTTTTTTAATTTTTTTAAAAAATTTTTTAAAACTGCGTTTTTTGGCTTACCTAAGGGAAATACCGCCTTATACTCACCGCCTTTTTCTTGATTCTGAGAATAATTTTCCTCCCTCGACTATCAATATCGGCATCAGTGAGAGCAGACCTACTATCCCCCATTGAACCATATCCATAGCGACAGTTTTAAACATCCCCTGCAAACTCGGGATACTCATTACCGCTATCTGCAAAAGGGCGCCCAGCATAAACGCTCCCACCAGATATTTATTTTTAAATATCCCCGAGCGCAAAACTGAAGTCTCGCTCCTCATATTAAACGCGTGAACAAGCTGGGACAGAGAAAGCGTTCCGAAAGCCATCGTTCTTCCCGCATCCGTACTCCCGAAAAAGCGCAGCCCCAGGAGAAAGGCTATCAGCGACAGCAATCCTATCATGCAGCCCTCTAACGCTATTGCGCTCCCCAGTCCGCCGGCAAATATACCCTCGTTTGCCGGACGCGGCTTTTTGTCCATAACATCTGCCGCTGCCGGATCAAGTCCCAACGCAATAGCCGGCAGGGAATCAGTCACCAGATTCACCCATAAAAGCTGTATCGGCAAAAGCGGCGCCGGGCAGCCTATTGCCAGCGAAACGAACACCGTTATTATCTCACCGATATTACTCGACAAAAGGAAATGCACCGCCTTGCGGATGTTGTCGTAAATACCGCGTCCCTGTCTTACCGCTTCCACTATGGTGGCAAAATTGTCGTCTGTCAGCACCATATCCGAAGCCGACCGGGCAACGTCCGTACCCGCAATCCCCATGCTGCATCCTATATCGGCGCATTTTAAAGCCGGGGCGTCATTTACGCCGTCGCCGGTCATCGCCACCACATCCCCCATAGCCTTTCTGGCCTTGACAACAGCCATCTTATGCTCCGGAGTAACACGGGCGAATACCCGGCAGCCACGGATCCTTTCGTTAAATTCCTCCGCCGGTATCCGGTCAAGCTCCGCCCCGGTCATAACTCTGCCGCCCATCTCTGTTATCCCTATCTCCTCAGCAACGGCGCGTGCCGTTTCCGGATGGTCGCCGGTTATCATTATTACCTCTATGCCTGCCTTTCGGCATTGGGCGACAGCTTCTTTCGCCTCTTTGCGCGGAGGATCATATATTCCCGCCATACCGGCAAAAACCATTTGCTCCTCTTTTAGGCTCTTCCCCGTTTCATCACGGTAACAGACGCCTATAACTCTAAGAGCCTTCTGAGCCATAGCTTTTGTCCGTCTTGTTATCTCTCTTCGTCCGCTGTCGGTCAAGGGCCTTTTAACACCGTTATCGATATAAAAGCTGCAAAACGGCAGCAACAGCTCGACCGCTCCTTTGGTGATAAGGCGGTATCCCGCTCCCCATTTGTTGAGCGTTGTCATGCGCTTTCTGGTTGAATCAAACGGCACCTCCCCTATCCTTTGATGCTCACAGTCCAACCTCCGCTTTTCCAGTCCCTCGGCCGCCGCTGCCCGTATAAGCGCCGCTTCGGTAGGATTTGCCATATCCTCCTCGGAGCATATACACATCAGTTCAAGCGCATCCTTGCCGCCTTCTACCTTCTTGACCTCCATGCGGTTCTGCGTCAACGTACCGGTTTTGTCGCTGCATATCACCGTTGCCGAGCCTAAAGTCTCCACCGAAGTCAAATGACGTACTATTGCGCCGCGTTTGGCCATACGCTGTATGCCTATAGCAAGCATTATCGTTACTATCGCCGCCAATCCTTCCGGTATTGCCGCCACAGCCAGGCTTACAGAGGTCATGAACATATCGAACACCGGCAAACGGCGCAGCACTCCTACGCAGAATACTAATGCGCATATCACAAGCGCGCATATGCCCATCACTTTTCCTGCGCTCTCCAGTCTCTTTTGCAGCGGCGTCTGCTCTTCTTCATGCTCCTCAAGAAGTCCCGCTATTCGTCCCACTTCGGTATCCATGCCCGTACCGACGACTATCCCCTTACCGTGCCCGGAGGTCATCTCGGTCGAGGAGTATACCATATTTATACGCTCCGCTGTTGGTACAAATTCTTCCGCCGTAAGCTCTGCCGATTTTTCTACCGTCTCCGATTCCCCGGTAAGCGCCGATTCATCGGCAAAAAGATCAACCGCCTCCGTAAGACGGCAGTCGGCGGCCGCTATCTCGCCGGTCTTTAGCAGCAGCAGATCGCCCCAAACGACATCGGCGGCCTCTATTGTCAGCTGCTTCCCTCCGCGTATCACCCGCGCCTTAGGTGCTGCCAGCTTTTGCAGCGCTTCTATGCTCTTCTGCGCCTTGGCCTCCTGGATAACTCCCATGAGAGCGTTGAGCACCACTATCGCCAGTATCATGAGGGCCTCCGTAAGATCGCCGCTTCCGTCAAGATAGGCGGTAAACATTGATACAAACGAAGCCGCCAACAGTATCAGTATCATAAAATCCTGAAACTGCGCTAAAAACAGCCGCACAAGCGACACCTTTTTCTGCCCCCGCAAAATATTAGGCCCGCTCTTTTTGAGCCTTTCGCCGGCCTCCTTTTCCGAAAGCCCCTGTACGATATCTGTCCCCAATGCATGTGCCGTTTCCTCTTTCGTCATCGTATGATAAAGCCTCATCAAGCCGCTCCTTTCCGCCGCAGTTTTTTGGCCGCATTTTTCCCGCCGCTGTACATCTCCTGTTTTGTCCATATGTATGACCTTTTGTCCCTACTTATTCCGCCTGTCTTGAAAATGTAAGGAAAATGTTATGTATTTGTTTTTGTGTCCCCAATGATATTATGCTATAATAAAATTGTCGAAAAAAGATGAAAAAAAGGAGATCGCTTCCATGGCAAGAAAAGCACGACAGATAAGCGCCTTCGGACAGTATCACGTCTGGCTCATATCGCACGAAGATATTTTTACTGTCCCCAATGATTATGACGAATTTCTCTCCCAGGCTGCAATATGCGCCGGAGATACACAGCTATGCGCATATTCCCTGTTTCCGGAACGAGTGCATATGGTGATAAAAAGTCCGGGGATCCCCTCTGAATTTATGAGATCCCTTACGATCCGCTATGCCCGCTATAAAAACCGCACCGACTCGGCCTCCGGCTCCCTGTTTTACGACCGTTACCGCAGCGAACCTCTCGACACTCCCGAGGATTTCCGTCTGTGCCGTGAATTTGTACGCCGCCTGCCGGAGATATTTCATGCTCAGAGCTTCCGCACCGACAAATCGCCCACAATACGCCTTCCGCGCCTTTACGGCGAGGAATACCGTGCGCTGCCGGACGAAGTTATATTGGAGTTACTAAAACACATCTCGGGAATAGATTTCTCCGATCCATCGCTTCTCAATAGGGACACTAAAAAGCAGCTCACAGAAAAAGCGCGCAGCTGCGGGCAGCTGAGCATACGCCGTATCTGCCGGCTTCTGGAGCTGTCGTCACCGTCAACGCCAAAACAGTCCGCAAAGGCCGCTTCTCCCCAGGAGGATAAGCCTGCCATAGCGCAAAAGCGTTCAGATAATATGAGCGTATGGCTTCTGTAGAGTTCTAACAGCCGCTCTTCCCGCATATGATACCATATGTGAATTTAGTCAATTGCGAAACCTTTTCGCAATTGATTTCTGGCTAAGGATGAAAATAAAAGTTCCGTTGATTGGCGGTCTAAAGACCGCTGAAACTTTTATTTTCGCAATTTTTGACGCGCATGTCGTCAAAAATTGATTGGAATTCGAGGGTTTCACCCTCGAACTCCCAAGAACAAGGAAATAATTGTAAAACGTTGTCGCGTTTTGCAATTATCTAATATGTGAATTTTGCGGGAGGCTGAACGAATTGAGTTTTTTTGTTATCCGTCTTAGATATCTGGCGTTAGGAACGGCCGCCGTTATCGCCGTGCTTATTTCCTGCTTCGGCATGGGACATATTACTGATGTATTTAACAGCGGCGAGAGGAAAATACCGATATATTCTGTCGCACGGCCGGACAATAAAATAGCCCTGACCTTTGACTGCGCCTGGAACGACAGCGATATCGATGCTGTTTTAGATACCCTCGACGAGTACGGCTGCAAAGCCACGTTCTTTGCCGTTGGCACATGGGCGGAAAAATATCCTGACGCTCTCAAAAAGATCAGTCAACGGGGACACGAGATAGGTTCCCACTCGTACGATCACAGCGACTATACCGCAATGTCCGCCGAGGAAATAATCTCCGATATGGACAGGTGTGATGATATTATCGAAAACATCACCGGCAGCCGCCCCACACTGATGCGCGCTCCTTCCGGCGGCTACAACAACACCGTTATATCCGCCTGCGAAGCTACAGGACGCACGTACATCCAGTGGTCGGTAGATTCTCTTGACTACAAAGCCAACTCCGCCGAAGAGATAATAGAACGTTCGACCCAAAACGTATCCGCGGGCGATATCCTTCTTTTGCACAACGGTACAAAATACACAAAGGACGCTCTGGATAAGATACTCTCTGTCCTCAGCGAAGAATATACATTCTCGACTATTTCGGAATTTATCTATAAGGATAATTTCACAATTGATCATACAGGGAAACAAATACCCGCAGGAATATAAAACGTTTTCAAAAATTGCCGGAATGAAAACGTCCGTCTTTGCACAAAATACCGATACACCCGTATATATGGGAATGATCCTACAGAAAAGACGGTCGTTGATATATGAACAGATCTGCAAAAAAATTTATTGTCGGCTTAGGCGCGGACATCCTCGGCTCTCTGTCGCTGGCAGCAGGGATATACTGCTTTGCACGGCGCGTGGATATAGCCCCGGGCGGACTTTCGGGCATTTCCCTAATGATAAACCATGCGTCCGGGCTGCCGGTAGGGCTGCTCACGTTTATGATGAACATACCGATCCTTGTCATCGCCTACAAGCTGATCGGCAGGGATTTCACATTGCGAACGCTTCGGACTATCGTCATAAGCACGATAATGATAGACGTTGTGGCTCCGGCGCTGTTCCCCCAGTATTCCGGCGATAGGCTCTTGGGTTCCATTTTTGCCGGGATATTTATGGGTACAGGGCTAGGGATTATCTTTATGAACGGCTCCACCACTGCCGGCACTGATATCATCTCCTATCTTATAGAACGAAGATTTCCCCATATCCAGATAGGCAAGGCACTTCTTGGTGTAGATGGGGTGATACTGGCCTCATCCGCCCTGGTGTTCGGAAATTTCGAGTCGGTGCTCTTCGGCATAGTAGCAATGTTTTGTCAAATGAAGCTGATAAACAGTCTTGTCTATGGCGTTGACAAGGGACGCCAAGTGATGGTGATGTCGGAGAAAAACAAGATCATCGCCGATCGGATAATGCATGAAATACACCGCGGTTCGACCCTTCTTCACGCCAAAGGCGCATATTCCGGCCGAGAGCGGGAAATGCTCCTGTGTGTTGTCCGTCCGCAGGAATACCACCGCATACGTGATATCATTAACGAGGAGGATCCCTCAGCTTTTATCATAGTGTCCGAGGCTGACCGTATAATGGGCGAAGGCTTCGCCCCGGTAAACGCTCACGCCAAGAGTGGCGCAAGGAAGTAAAGAATAGTAGGACTGGCACTTGTTGTTCAGTCCTTTTTATATTTGTACCGTCATCTTGTATACATCCATCCCCCAGCTTTCCATTAAACGCTATTTTTTCCCTTCGCAGTATTATAGACAAATCAGCATTTTCTTCTGCCGCTTTACAAATTTGGATATTATGCACATACCTATTGCGCACATTTTGATAAAAGTTACAAATCATAAAATTATTAAAAATTTTCATTGACTTTCAGTCAATGACTATGATATAATGAAATCAGTGAAAGGAGGCGCACTATGACTAACAGACAGCTCGCCGCCGCCGAAACGCGCAGAAAGCTCGTAAAAGCGGCCAAAAACATAATCTGTACCAAAGGGCTGGCCAACACATCGATAGAGGAAATAACCGCTGCCTGCGGCGTATCCAAGGGGACATTTTACACATACTTCAAGCGCAAGGAGGATATCGTTTACGAGCTTAGCGAGGTCGTTTTTGACGAAATCCTTGAAAATGCGCAAGAGTTCCGTGGTACGCTCAGCCAAAGGCTGGAAAACTATATGATAAACTTCTCCGGCTATATCGAGCGCAGCAGTCTCAAGCTGGCGCAGGAATGGATAAGAAACGTTGCCGATCCCGAGATTTCTGATGTTGGAGCAAAAAAGCTGCAAAAGGATACCGCCGCTTTAAGAGAGCTTTTTATTGCGGGCATAGAAAACGGCGAATTAAGATCAGACGCCCCTACCGAACGGTTTGTTGAGGCTGTTAGCGATCTGCTCTACGGACAGCTGCTCTGTTGGGCGATAAGCAACGGCAGTTACAGCTTTGAGGAACGGACACGGGAATTTTGCCGGACATTTTTAAGCACACTTTTAGACCCATATTTATTATGAAAGGAAAGCGATAATACCATGACAAAAATCAATACTGCAAAATTAAACGACGGCGTAGAAATACCCGTATTTGGCTTCGGTACATTCCAGATACCAGCTGACGGCAGCACTTATAAGGCCGTAAGAGAAGCACTCGACCTCGGTATCCGCCACATAGATACGGCAGCAGCCTACTTCAACGAAAAGGAAGTCGGGCGGGCAATACGTGAAAGCGGCATCCCCCGTGATGAGATCTTTGTGACCAGCAAGCTCTGGCTTCAGGATTACGGCTATGAGCCTGCAAAAAAGGGCATCGAAATCTCACTCTCCAATCTGGGACTTGATTATATCGACTTATATCTGATACACCAACCTTACGGCGATGTACCCGGCGCCTGGAGAGCAATGGAGGAAGCAAAAGCCGCCGGAAAAATACGCTCCATCGGCGTCAGCAATATGACTCCCAAGATATGGAACAATTTCGTGCCGCAGTTTAAAACTATGCCATCAGTAAATCAGGTGGAGTTCAATCCCTACTACCAGCAGAAAGAAATACGAAAACTGATGGCTCCGGCAAATGTACAGCTTGAATCCTGGGGCCCGCTTGGCCAGGGAAACGCTGCCATGCTGAATGATCCTGTCATTACGGAGATCGCCCAAAACCACGGCAAAAGCTCTGTCCAGGTGATACTGCGGTTCGAGCTGCAGGACGGCGCGATAATCTTCCCCAAATCAACAAAACCCGAGCGTATGAAGAGCAATATGGAGATTTTCGATTTTTCGCTTACCGATGAGGAAATGGATAAAATGCACGCTCTCGATACCGGCAAGGGCTCACATGACCCAGATGCTCCCGGCGTCGGCGATTTTCTTATCAACGCGTATGATATACACGCTAACGACTAAAAAGAAAGGATGATCCGTATGGAATAACGGAAGACATGAAAAGGATAAAAACGATGGATATCGGCCACAGTGAAATAGTCGATCATTTTGATCCCCAATGGATAAAACTGCTGCATTCAATAAACTTCTAATATAACCTTCCCGTAGCTTCCCAACGCTTCGGGAAGGTTTTTTTATAAAACCATTGAAGGACAAATTTTTTATGGACAAAACTGTCCTATCGTGTTATAATAAATATAGACTTTATAAACGAAAGGAAGGACTTAATGTGAAAGATCATATTAACACAAAAAAGCTTATTAGCGTTCTTCTTGCTGCTACGATAAGTACAGCTCCGCTCATTCCTGCATATGCAGAAGATGACAATGCCGCAACCAGAAGCGAAGTCCTCGACATGCTCCTTGTTGCATCCGACGATTACAATCCGAACGTATCGGCAACCGATATCATGCACGGTGATGAAAACGGACTGCGCGAGAACGATCCTGTCACCAGGGCTGAAGCTCTGATAATGTTAAAACGCGCTTTCGGCGATTTCCCCGAGCTTAAGGGCAACAACCTCTATATGGCGATACCGCGCGAGGATTTCACTGATATCCCCGAATGGGCGGAAGCGGAGCTTAATGAGGTATTCGACGCCGGTATAGTAGCCGGTACGGGCGAGGGGAAATTCTCTCCCTACGACAATGTTACCCATGAACAGATGCAGACGTTCATAAATCGCGTATTTGCCCTCTACGGCACAAATTACAAGGATGATTTCTATAACACCATAAATAAGACGCTGCTTGATAATATGCAGATGGAAGCAGATGAATATATAATCGGTTCTCTGTACGATCAGGCAGAAAAGACGTCTGAGCAGGTAACGGGAATCATTAATGAAATAATATCTTCCACTCCGGAAGAAGGCTCACATTGGGATAAGGTGAAAACTTTCTATGACAACATAGTAGATATGACCGCGCGCAATGAGCTGGGATATCAGCCAATAGAAGCAGATCTGGAAAAAGCAGAAAATATAAAAAGCGTATCGGACATTTTGGAAACTACCATCCTTAACGATACTTCCTCTATGCTGTCGCTGTTCATGAATTTTTCCGCCGGAATAGATCCTGCTGACAGCTCGCGTTACATCACCACATTTGATACGCCCTCGGCCTCACTTTCAGCACAGGCCTACACGGGCGAACTCGACAGTGCCAAAAATGCGCTTTTAAAATATACGACAAAGCTTTTAACCCTGTGCGGCGAGGATGAGGAAACTGCCGCCGCCAATGCGCAGTCGTTCTTTGACTTTGAAAAACAGATATCCGCCGCTTCTCTCACGCCGGCAGAATCTATGGACATCGAAAAGACCTATAATATTTACACCCTCGATCAGCTGCAGGAGCTGTTCCCGTCCGTAGATATGAGCGCCTTCTTTGAGAGCCTTGGCTTTGAGGACAAAGATAACATCCTCGTTTCCGACCCGGGCAAGGTGACAGCGTTTGCCGCCATGTTTACCGATGAAAATCTGCCGGAGCTTCGCAACTATGCCAGGATATCCATCATTTCTTCATTTGCCAGTATGCTCAGCGAGGATTTTCGCAATGCGACCATAGAATACCAGAATGAATTGTTGGGTACAACGGCTTCCGCCCCTATTGAAGAGGAGGCTTCCGCTCTCATCTCAAATACAATGCCTGATTATATCGGCGAGGCTTACGCCGACAAATATTGTACGGAAGAGATAATTAACGACGTAACATCTATGATAAAAGAGATAATCGGCGTGTACCGTACCCGCATAGAGAATCTCGACTGGATGAGCGATACTACTAAGGAAAAAGCATTATTAAAGCTCGATACCATGCACATAAACGTTGGCGCACCTGAGGAGTTTGATTTTCATCTGGATTCAGCGGACATAAAGAGTGCTGACGAAGGCGGAAGTTTGTTCCAGAATATTATAGCGATACGGCAGGCTAACCTTGACTATAGCACGGAGCTTGTAAAGGAGCCTATAGATAAGACGCAGTGGATCACCACTCCCCAAACAGTAAATGCTTTTTACATGCCGCAGTTTAACTCCATAAACTTCCCCATAGCATTTTTGCAGGAACCTGTCTATAGCGCAGACGCCTCATATGAACAGAACCTGGGCAGAGTGGGATTCGTTATCGGTCACGAAATAACCCATGCATTTGACAGCAGCGGCGCTCAGTATGATGAAAACGGCAATGCTGTAAATTGGTGGACTGAAGAGGATGCGGCCACCTTTGCTACTCTCTGTCAGGACGTTGTCGAATTTTATTCCGGCCTAGAATCAGCGCCCGGCATTCCCGTTGATCCGGAGCTTACATTGACCGAAAATATCGCCGATCTCGGCGCCATCTCCTGCATAACCGAAGTTGCCTCCGCTCACGAAGGCTTTGATCTTGAGGAGATGTATGATGCTTACGCCGTCCTTTGGGCAAGCACCAGCACGCGGGAATATGCCGCTCAGGCAGCCGTTTCGGACGTACACAGCCCCGACGTCCTGCGAGTAAACCGCTTTTTGCAGAGCGTTGATGAGTTTTACGAGATATATGGAATAGAACCGGGCGATGGTATGTACATTGCTCCCGAAAATAGGGCTAGGATATGGTAATTCCATTGATCTGTAAATAAAAACATCCCCCGGCCAAAACCGGGGGATGTTTATTATATTTATCTATTCTATTATTCCCGAGTCTTAAAGAACGAGGGCACATCTAATGTATCCATGCTCCTCTTTAAGCGTCTTGAAAATATCGAGTCATCATCCGTATCGCTGTTCGATGCAGGCTGATGCTGCGGCTGTGTATATGCCGGCTCCTGATATTTCGGAGGTACTCGCTTTGATACGTCAGCTGCAAAACGGTCTCCGCCTCTTGAACGCTTTGCGGTAGCGTCAAGTCCTGTGGCGATAAGCGTTACCTTTATTTCGTCCTGAAGACTCTCGTCCATCGCTGTTCCCACGATTATATTCGCGTCCTCGGACACCATATCGCGGACTATCTCCGACACCTCGCTCATATCAACAAGCGAAAATTCCTCGCCGCCGATTATATTCAGAAGAACATTCTCCGCTCCTGTAATACTCGTCTCCAGCAATGGGCTTTCTATAGCAGCACGAACCGCATCCTGAGCCGCATTCTCTCCCTTACCGACACCAATACCCATATGGGCAACGCCGGAATCCTTCATTATAGTTCTTACATCGGCAAAGTCGCAGTTCATTATGCCTCTCTGAGTTATTACCTCGATAATGCCCTGTACGCCCTGGCGCAGAACGTCATCGGCCATCTTGAACGAATCCTTTATCGTGACCTTCTTGTCCGCTATCTTTAAAAGGAGATCGTTAGGTATCGTCACTATTGCGTCTACCTTGTCGGACAGCTGCTTTATGCCTTCCTCCGCATTCTTCATTCTCTGAGGTCCCTCAAAGAAGAAAGGCTTCGTAACGACCGCTACCGTCAAAACGCCCATGCTTTTTGCCGCTTCGGCTATGATAGGAGCAGCGCCTGTGCCTGTGCCGCCGCCCATACCGGCCGTTACAAACACCATCTCTGTATCTTTTAGCAGGTTCTTTATCTCATCTTTTGATTCTTCCGCTGCCTGTCTCCCGATATCAGGCTTTGCGCCGGCACCGAGACCGTTTGTCAGCTTTGCACCGATCTGAAGTACAGTAGGCGCTTTCACTCCGGAGAGCTGCTGTGCATCAGTATTTACACATATAAACTGCGCTTTATCAACGCCGGCCTCGATCATGCGATCTACAGCGTTATTTCCGCCGCCGCCTACGCCGATAACTTTGATCCTTGCGCCTTCTATTGTGCTTTCAGCTTCTAAATCTATGGGCATATTCATGGTATATCCTCCTTCGTGGTTTTGAGCATCCCCATATACGGATACTATCACATATTACTTTTATTTTACTATATTTTTGGAATAATTTCAATACTAAATCTAATTCTTCCAAAAATACAGCATTTTAAACATTTATACAGTTATTACATTGTTTATTTTTGTTAATTCTGCGAATATGGCGCGTATACAGCCTTGCCTGTAACACTAAGATCTATAGTCCCACGCGACCGTTCGTTGAGTGCGCTGGAATATATATTCTCCTTAAACATCTTAAGCTTTAGCTCCAGGTCAAGCGATGAGCCGCACAGCACCTCCAGCCTTCCGTCATACGTGAAAGTTATAGAGGTTATAGGATCCAACGACAGTATATCCACCTTATCCAGAAGACCCAGCTCATTCATGCATCGCATAAATTCAGACGCCGCTGCTATGCGTTCGCTGTTCTCTTCCGGAAGCGGCTGTCCGTCCGTATAGCCGGTGAACCCTGCTATTTCCGGGATCTTGCTTGGTTTTTGTTCTTCCGTTGTCAGGATATTGCATTCCTCATCAACGACCACATACTGGCCGTTATGATCAAAGTACCCTGAGGGCAGGCTCTCAGTAACAGAGACTGTGAGCATCGGCGGAATAAGTTTTCGTCCCACCTTAGCTTCAGAAATATAAGCCGTTTCCTTTATCCTATCCTCTATCTGCGAACAGTTCACCTTAAACAGGTTGACGCCTTCCACGCTGCCTATCGCTGCATCTATCTGCTCTGTCGATACGGCCTCATTACCTGATATTTCTACCCCGCGGATATTGAACAGCGGTGTAAAAAACATCAATATAACTATCAGCACTACGCCTAAAAGGGCTGCTGTGACGGCACGGACGCGCATAACACGCCTTCGCCGAGCCTTTCGTCGCTTGTTCTGCCGCCGGGCTATCTCCCGTTCGCTGAGCTGTCTGCTGTGCGCAGGAACAGGTCTATGGTTATCATTGCGCATATCAAATTCACTCTTTCCCTCGTTTTATATCAGCGCCCAATGCGCGGAGATTCTTTTCTATATTTTCATATCCGCGGTCTATGTATTCCGAATGTTCAATAACACTCTCGCCCTCAGCCGCTAACGCCGCTGCTACCAACGAGGCGCCGCCGCGGAGTTCTCTCGCTTCCACCGTTGCTCCAAAAAGTTTTTTCACACCACGTATCACTGCCGTTCTTCCCTCAACCCGGATATCCGCCCCCATCCTAACCAATTCGTCAACTTGGCGGAAACGGTTCTCAAAAATAGTCTCCACAAAAACGGTCGTACCCCCTGCTATACTGCACAGAGACATAAACGGCGACTGTATATCGGTAGGAAATCCGGGATACGGCATCGTTCTCAGCAATTTAGGGCTTTTTAACTCCTTTACCGGATATGTATAGATAATATCGCGTTCAGCCCTTACGCCTGCGCCCATCGTTCTCAGGGCAGAAAGCACCGCCGCATTATCCTCAGGCACGCATCGTTTCACAGCAACCTTGCCGCCGGTGATCATTCCGCAGAGCAGATACGTTGCCGCCGCTATACGGTCAGGCATTATCGTATACTCGGCTTCATACAGCCGGTCTGTTCCTTCAATATATATAACGCTTTCTCCGGCGCCGGATATACGCGCTCCCATCCGGTTCAGAAAACGCGCCAGATCGACAATCTCCGGCTCCCGGGCGGCATTTCTTATCGTAGTCGCACCCTTCGACTTGACTGCCGCCAGCATGATATTCTCATTCGCGCCTACACTGGGAAAATCCAGGTGTATATCAGCCCCAGAAATATTATCGGCACAGCAGTAGATATACCCATGCTCCTCCTTTATGTCCACCCCCATCTGTTCCAGAGCCTTTAAATGCAGATCTATCGGTCTGCTGCCTATCTCGCAGCCCCCGGGCATACTCACCCTGGCTTCTCCGCAGGCACCAATTATCGCCCCCAGAAATATTATCGAGGATCGCATCTGACGCATAAGCTCCTCGCATATCGTAAAATTGTTCATCTGCGAGGAATCGACAATGACAACATTATTTTCCTGCTTGACACGGCAGCCCAAACCTTTTAATATCTCTATCGTTTTCTTGACGTCGCTCAAACGGGGACAGTTCTTTATAACGTTTCTTCCTGAATTAAGGAGCGTCGCCGCCAATATCGGCAGCACGGCGTTTTTGGCTCCCTGCACCAACACTTCACCCTCAAGCGGTCTTCCTCCCTCTATCACAAGCCTACTCACTTTACACACCTCCGGAAATACGCCGTTTCCGGCGTTTGGTTTTTGATACCGTATAATATTCCGGATAGTATGTTTTGGTGCTTATTCCGCCGCGTGTATCTTGTCGATTCGCCTTTGGTGACGGCCGCCAGCAAATTCTGTGTTCAGCCAGGTATCGACGATCATAAATGCCAGTTCCCGGCCGGTAACACGGCCGCCGAGACAAATTATCTGCGCATTATTATGCTCTTTAGCCATTTTTGCGCTGTACACATCGCTGCAGAGCGCAGCGCGTATGCCTTTATACTTATTTGCCGCAATCGATATCCCTATTCCGGTACCGCAAATAAGTATCCCTCTATCGCATTGGCCGGAAATAACAGCCTCGCACACCGGCTTTGCACAATCGGGATAATCCACGCTTTCCTCGGAATACACACCGTAATCGTGATATTCCACGCCAAGCTCTTCCAGATGTTTTATAATATGGTTTTTCAACTCAAATCCGCCCTGATCACAGCCTATTCCTATCATTTTTTCTTTCCTCCAATTCTCTTTCCGCCTGCGATTTTTTCAGGTACATCGGCAGTACATAGCCAGCTTCCCCGCTGTATCTTTCCGCCGCTAAAACCGCGATTGATGCGGCGCTTTGATTAGCGGCTTGAGCAGGGGCAAAGCATGACTTATCACCCAGGCGTTCTTTAAGATATTCCCTGTGCAAATATATCCCGTCTCCCGTGAATATCACCGGCGTTCCGAGCTCATGGCAAAATTCTGCTACTTCCTCGATAGAAGCATCATGCTCCGGCACCAGGCATGATATTCCGCCTTTTGTGGAATACGCCGCCGTATACACATGGCTGCGGCGCGCATCCATCATCGGCACGACAGTATGGGCACATTCCGGCAGGTTGTATGCTAAAGCCTCCAATGTGCTTATGCCCATCGCCGGCTTATGCAAGGCATGTGCAAGCCCGTTCACAGTTGCCGCGCCGATCCGCAGGCCGGTAAACGAGCCCGGCCCCTTGGCCGCTGCGAACAGATCTATCTCTCTGATATCCGTTTCACTCTCGGCAAGTATCCGTTCGATCATCGGCATTATCTTTTCCGAATGGGTCAGCTTATGGTTGAGCACATATTCGGCAACGATCTTTCCGTTGGAAAAAAGAGCCGCAGCAGCGACTCTCCCCGCCGTATCTATAGCTAAGACCTTCATTTTGTATATCCTATCGTGATCTTTCTGTAATTTTCATCTTCACCCTTTTCTATAGTCACATTATACCTTTCCCGCGGCAGGATATCTTCTGCCAGCTCTGCCCATTCTATCACCGCCACCCCATCGCCGTAAACAAATTCTTCCCAGCCTATCTCATACAGTTCGTCACTGTCCGCTATCCGGTAAATATCGAAATGATACAGCATGAGCCTGCCCTTATACTGGTTCATTATCGTAAAGGTGGGACTGGTAACATATTCCTCTATCCCCAGCTCCCTGGCAATACCCTTTATAAATGCGGTCTTTCCTGCACCAAGGCCGCCGTAAAAGCACACTACATCTCCCGCTTTAAGCCCTGCGGCAAACTCGGCGGCAAATTTGGCAGTCTCCTCCTCAGAATGCGATAAAAACACCTTGTTCTCCATCAGAACAGCCCTACCGTAACGCCGTTTTCATCAACGTCTATGTTCTCGGCCGCCGGAACTTTCGGCAACCCCGGCATTGTCATAATATTTCCTGTTTCGGCCACGATAAATCCGGCTCCGTTTGATATACGGATCTCTGAAACTGTGACCGTAAAGCCCTCGGGCCGTCCCAGAAGTTTAGGGTCGTCAGAGAGCGAATATTGCGTCTTTGCGATACAGACCGGCTTTTTATCAAGCCCCAGCTCCACCAACCTTTTTATCTGCCGCTTCGCCTTGGCTGAATATTCCACCCCGGAGCCGCCGTAAACCTTTGTCACAATTGCAAGTATCTTGTTTTCTATCGTATCTTCGGTATCATAACAAGGCGCACAGTGCGACGGCGTTGTCTCTATCGTCTCCAGCACCGCTCTTGCCAGAGCTTCGCCGCCTGCTCCCCCCTTTTCAAACACCTCCGAAAGCTCGCATTTTACACCATGCTCCGCACAGACGCCGATCACCGTTTTCAGCTCCTCTTCGGAATCGCTTGCAAACCTATTTACTGCCACCACTACCGGTGCGCCAAACATCTGCATATTTTCAATGTGCTTTTCCAAGTTTGCCATACCCTTTTTCAGAGCTTCTACATTGGGCGTTCCCAGCTCGCTCTTCGGTATGCCTGCGTTGTATTTTAAAGCGCGCACCGTTGCCACAACGACTACCGCATCCGGTCTCAGCCCGGCCAGACGGCATTTTATATCGATAAATTTCTCGGCTCCCAGATCAGCTCCGAAACCGGCCTCTGTTATCACGTAATCTCCCAGTTTCATTGCCAGCTTTGTCGCCGACACCGAATTGCAGCCGTGAGCAATATTGGCAAACGGACCGCCGTGGATGAGACAGGGCGTATGCTCTAAAGTTTGTACAAGATTAGGCTTTATAGCATCCTTTAATAGCACGGTCATCGCGCCCTCGGCCTTCAAGTCTGAAGCCTTTACAGGCTTACCGCTGCGGTCATAGGCCACGATTATTTCCCCCAGCCTGCGTCTTAAATCTTCGATACCGTCGGCAAGGCAAAGTATAGCCATTACCTCCGAAGCCACAGTTATAAGGAAACCATCCTCGCGCGGCAGGCCGTTGGCGCTGCCCCCAAGCCCTATTACTATCTTTCTCAATGCCCTGTCATTCGTATCAAGCGCACGTTTCCATACAACATTGTTCACATCTATATCAAGCTCGTTGCCTTGATGGATATGGTTATCTATCATCGCCGAAAGCAGGTTATTGGCAGCCGTCAGCGCATGTAGATCGCCTGTGAAATGCAGGTTGATATCTTCCATCGGCACCACCTGGCTGTATCCGCCGCCGGCCGCTCCGCCCTTTAATCCCATGACCGGTCCCAGCGAAGGCTCACGAAGCGCTAATACACATTTTTTGCCCAGCCTTGACATAGCATCACCCAAGCCTATTGTGGTGGTCGTTTTGCCTTCTCCGGCAGGCGTTGGATTTATTGCCGTTACCAGCATCAGCTTTGCATCCTCATTGTCCGCAAACTGCTTTTTTACCTCGTCGCCAAGTTTTGCCTTATATCTTCCGTAATATTCAATATCCTCATCATGTATGCCGAGTTTGCTTGCTATTTCACGAATAGGTTTCATCTGCGCTCTGTGCGCAATTTCAATATCAGATAACATCGTAAGCCGCCTCTTTCGTACTTTATTTCCTGCTCTTTAAACCTCAAATAGAGCCGTACACAAGGTCACAGCTCTACTGGTTATCTTCAACTATTTAGTTATTGTTGAAATACGCCCTGTCCTCACGTATCTTTCTGGCCAACATTTCCAGACGGTTTTCTGCATCGGCCAGAAGATCGTTTACATACTGGTCACAATCCGTCTTTATCTCATGCGCTTTCTGATTGGCGGCGTTGACCATCTCATTGGCCTGCTCATAAGCCCTTTTTGTCACTTCGTGCTCATCTATAAGCTGCATCTGCGTTTCTTCAGCGCTCTTTCTTATGTTGTCAGCTCTTGACTCAGCCTCCGAAAGTATACGCTGACGCTCCTCCTTGACCCATTTCGCCTCTTTCAGCTCATCGGGATACACAAGGCGCATTTCCTGCAGAAAATCAAGAAGCTCGTCTCGGTCAAGCATGATCTTGCCGGTAAGAGGAACAGTAGACGCCTTGTCTATAGTCTCCTCCATCATATCAATGATCTCCATTAAATCCATATCCGTATCCATTACACTCTCTCCTGTTCGTATAGGTTTAATATTTATATTTCTTCTGAATATACTCAATTATTGGCTCCGGCACCAATCCGGACAGCTCGCCGTGATATTTCGCAACTTCTTTGACCATGCTTGAGCTGATATATGAATACTTCGTATCCGTCATCAAAAACACAGTCTCAAATTCCGGATCCAGAGCTTTATTTAAAAGCGCCATCTGAAATTCATACTCAAAATCCGCTACCGTCCTCAGTCCCTTGATTATGACAGCCGCATTCTTGGCCTTTGCAAAATCCACTAAAAGCCCCGTAAAGGTATCGACCTCTACATTGCCCAGCTCACGCGTAACCTCCCTTATCATCGAAGCTCGCTCGTCTGCTGTATAGACCGGATTTTTATTTATATTGTTAAGTACGCCCACGACAACTCTGTCATATATCCGCGAGGCACGCTTTATAATATCAAGATGCCCGCAGGTTATCGGATCAAAGCTGCCGGGATAGACCGCTGTCTGCATGAATTTAAACAAACCCTTCTTTTTTCTTTTTATAAACAGTTATAAATGTTCTGCCGTACCGTCTGGATTTAAGCATCTCAAAACCGTCTCTTTCGGTATGCTCGTCCTCATCATCGCTTTCCAAAACAACAACGCCCGTATCGCACAGCACACTGTGCTCCCTTATGGATTTCATTACAGGATCCGTAAAACCTTTTCGATAGGGCGGATCGAGGAATATCAGGCTGAAATCCCTGTGGCAGCCGGCAAGATAAGAAAGCGCATCCTGGGCAACGATCTGCGTCCTGTCACAAAATCCCAGACTGCGGCAGTTTTTAGAAACTACCTCGCGCGAGGCCTTGTCACGATCGACGCATACCGCTGACTGCGCGCCGCGGCTCAAGGCTTCAAAAGCCAGTGCACCGCTGCCCGCAAACAGATCAAGCACCCTCGCATCGCGGACATAGGGCTGTATCAGATTAAATACAGACTCCTTCACCCGATCTGTAGTCGGCCGTATATCACTGCCCTCAAATCCGCACAGCTTATGGCCGCGCTTTGAACCTGATATTATACGCATCGTTTACCTCGTAATACTTTTATACGGCCGGAGAGGATCTCTCCTCTCCGACACATACTTCGTTCTATATTGTATCTTAAAAATCCTCTTACGTCAAGAAGTTTTTTATAATGTTAGATATTTTATATACTTTTGACATAAACGTGTAATATTCCTGTCATTGAAACAGACATATTTTTACAGTTTCTCCGTAAAATCGGGGACGATCTCACCGCGCACATATTCAGCCTCCGGCACCGGCGGTTCTTCTATCATATCGGGTCCGATATAAAAACCTGTCTGCGGGCACTGGTTGTAAGCTGTGTTTTGCCAAGCAACACTCATGCGGTAAACATGGTCGTGCATCAGGGTATAGAATTTCTTGTCCGTCAGATCTGTAGTCGTGTAGAGCCTGAGCTCGGTACTATCCTCATTTCTCCAAACAACCTCCTCGCGCCAGTCGCCGAGGATATCAGCCTGGATACATGGAGTGCCTTTCATCCAGTTGTTAGACAGCGTCCCTACGGGATCCAGTATGGTCACCAGACGGTTGTTTTCATAATCCCACTTATATATTTTGGGATAGCCTACCTTTTTCTCCTTATCAAACTCATGGTCGAGAAGCTCACGGATCAGGTCACCGTCCCACCAGATAGCAAAATTGATGGAATCCGGGCCTTTTTCATTTATCAGCTGGCCGTCGAACGTATATATACCGTCATCCATTACCCATACCTGATTGCCCTTATAGCGCGGATCGATCTTCGCGCAAAGCCCTCTGGTCGTATCACGGCCTGTGTACCTACCCCAGCTTATCTCACCGGTGGCAGGATTTCTTACCTCAAAACCGTATTCGACCTTTTCATGCTCATGTATCTGGAAAAAGTCAAGATTTTCCGAATCAGGCATAAATTTACCTAGATTCATGCAGTCACCGTGTTCAAGTCCGGTGGAATATATCCCTGTTCCGTCATGATCGACCGCCATAGCGCCGTAGACTATCTCATCGCGGCCGTCGCCGTCGATATCGCCCACGCCGAGATTATGGTTGCCCTGATTGGTGTATTCTATATTCTGCTTGCTGTTGGCCAGGAATTTCCAACGCTTCACCAATCGGTTATCTATCATATCATAGGCAACGAGCGCAGTCGGGCAGCCGTGATCGTAATAACCGCGGCACATAACAACGCTCGGATTCACACCGTCAAGATAAGCCACGCAGGCCAGGAAACGGTCAACGCGGTTACCCCAGCTGTCGCCCCATTCGCTTACATCGCCGCGAGGCTGCTCATAATCGGTCGTATCTATCGCCGCGCCTGTAGTACCGTCAAATACAGTCAGATATTCCGGCCCTTCAAGGATAAATCCATCCTTGTTGCGATAATCGGCATCCTTGTCGCCTATCACGTTGCCTACGCCGTCAACCGTACCATCGGCAGTTTTGCAGATAACCTCCGCCTTACCATCGTTGTTGAAGTCGTAGGCCATCACCTGCGTGTAGTGCGAACCGGCACGGATGTTTACACCCAGATCTATCCTCCACAGCTTAGTCCCGTTCAGCTTATACGCATCCAGCAACACCTTGCCCGTATAGCCCTTGTGAGAATTATCTTTGCCGTTAGCGTCCCAGCGCAGGATTATCTCATATTCGCCGTCGCCGTCGAGATCCGCCACGGCAGCGTCATTTGCCGTATACTGATATATGTTACCGTCGGGGGTATGCGCGGGAGCCGGCTTGTCAAGCGGGATCGACAAATACGGCTTTTCCCATACCTTGACCTGTGCGCCGGTTTTCTCTGCCTTGCCCTCATGCACCGCCTTTATGGTGTATGTATCATTGACATTTCCCTCTTTATCAAGATAATTGGTGCTGTCGGTCAGCGGTTTTTCGGTTATAAGTTCACCGTTTCTTTCGATGACAAAATCAATATCTTTCTTGTATTCCCAGCCGTTCAATCGCCAGCTTAAGAATACGCCGCTATCTGTCTTTACTGCTACCGCTCCTCTGTCAAGCGTCTCCATTTTGGGTTTGAACGAAGGAGCGACAGGCTCTATCTTTATCTCAGCTTTCTGCGCTGCCCCGGCCGGAGTTATCGCCTCCACTGCATATATGAACGGCGCATTAACTATTACTTCAGAGTCTATATACTCCGTCTCCTCTGTCTCGCAGAGCTTTTTATATATACCATAGGGGGCTTTCTGATATACGTTATACCATACGGCGTCCTCGACCTTATCCCAGGAAAGGGCAACGGTGTTTTCGGTAACGCCTGCATGGAGGTTTTCCACCGGCTTGGATGGCTCTTCCCCATTTTTGACAACTATATCCAGCGTCTCAGAGGGCTGAGAGAAAAATTTATAGCCGTACAATCCATATACGGTATACTTGTATCTTTCCGCAAGTCTTACCTCCGTATCGGTAAACTCTTCGGTTATAACATCTATTTCCCTGTCAAATTCTCTGTTCTGCATATTTTGGCGTATTACACGATATCCGCATACGCCGTCCAGCTTATCCCAGGAGAGGTTTACCGACTGTTTATCGGCCTTTGCCGTCACTGTATAGGAGATAGAACCAAACGGTATATCACGCTTGGGCGAGATCTCCACTGCATTTAGGCAAGGATGCCTGCCCTCATCAACAGAGAATGTCATAACGCCGTCCGTGACCTCTGTCTCTATGACCTTTTCTGTTATTTTACCGTCGTATACCCAGAAATGTATCGCTTGTCCATTTACGGTAATATTAGTGGTAACGTCTCCTTCATCTACATAGTCCCCGGAATATATCCTGACCATATAGATCCCATTATCAAGCTTTACCTTGAACTCTTTTCCTCCCATCAAAAGAAAATCACGGCAAAGATCCTTTGCACCTGTCTTACGCTCTACAGCCTCTGCCGGTGCAGACAATCCATATCCCTTGCTCTCATCGTAGACCATCTGTTCATTTATCTTAATGAATCCGTCTACAGGCGCCTTTTTCCCGAAATCAAAACTAATATGCTGCATCTTAACACTCCTCTCATAAAATACATATTAATCTATTTTAATTATACTACAATCAGCAAAAAAAGAAAAGACCTTTTTGCAAATATTTTAAATATTTTTATAAATAAGAAAACAAGGCTCCCCAGCTTGGGGGAGCCTTGCTATTACAGCTTTATTAGTTTTCTTCAGCCATCTTAACGAGCTTTTCGTACTTTTCCTTAGCGGCTTTTTCAGCCTTAGCGAACAGCACCTTTGCTCTTTCCGGATTAGATCGTGCAAGCGAGTTGTAACGAACCTCACCCATGATGAAGTCCTCATACTCTGCCTTGGGAGCCTTAGAGTCGAGCTGGAACGGATTCTTGCCTTCCATAGCCCTTCTCGGGTCATAGCGGAACAGATGCCAGTAGCCTGCGTCTACGGCCTTCTTTTCCTCTGTCTGAGCAATGCTCATTCCGCCCTTTATACCGTGGTTGATACACGGAGCATAAGCAATGATAAGCGACGGGCCGTGATAGCTTTCCGCCTCGATCATAGCTTTCAAGCACTGGTTGGGGTTAGCACCCTGCGCTATCTGTGCTACATATACATAACCATAGGTCATAGCAATGCCTGCCAGATCCTTCTTCTTTACTTCCTTACCGGCAGCCGCGAACTGAGCGATAGCACCTGTCGGAGTAGCCTTTGAGGACTGACCGCCTGTGTTGGAATATACTTCTGTATCGAATACCAGGATATTTACATCTTCGCCGGAGGCCAGAACGTGGTCAACGCCGCCGAAGCCGATATCATATGCCCAGCCATCGCCGCCGAAGATCCATACAGACTTCTTCATGAGATATTCCTTGTCGGCAAGAACATTCTTCGCATCTTCGGAACCAATATTTGCTATAGCCGCCAGCAGCTCATCAACAGCCACCTTGTTGGCCGCAGCATCGTCCTTAGTCTCAAGGAACTTATCAACGGCAGGTTTAACGTCAGCATTTTCAGCAGCAATTCTTTCCAGCCGCTCAATATTTGCCTCTCTTAAGGTGTTCTGTGCCAGGAACATACCGTAACCGAACTCTGCATTGTCCTCAAACAGAGAGTTAGCCCAAGCCGGACCGTGGCCGTTCTTGTCCATCGCATACGGAGTTGACGGAGACGAACCGCCCCAAATCGACGAACATCCCGTAGCGTTAGCTATATACATTCTGTCGCCGAACAGCTGGGTAACGAGCTTCGCATAAGGAGTCTCGCCGCAGCCTGCGCAGGCGCCAGAGAACTCAAGGTACGGCTTTTTAAACTGGCTGCCCTTGATAGTCGTAGCCGCAAACTTAGCTGCAACATCAGCCTTAGGCTCCAGCTCAACGCCGTAGTCAAACGACTTCTGAACATCCAGCTGCGAATCCAGGGACTTCATTGTCAAAGCCTTCAGATCGCCCTTCTTGCCCGGGCATACGTTAGCGCAGCTTCCGCAGCCTGTGCAGTCGAGAACGGAAACAGCTATGGCAAAGAACTTGTCGTCCATCTGCTTCATAGCGATGTACTTCATACCCTCGGGAGCGTTGTCAGCCTCTTCCTTTGTCAATACTACCGGACGAATACAAGCGTGAGGACATACATAAGAGCAAAGTCCGCACTGCAGACATGCCTCAGAATTCCACTCGGGAACGTCAATAGCGATACCGCGCTTCTCGTAAGCAGCCGAACCCAGGGGAACCTGTCCGTTTGCATACTTTTCAAATGTGGATACCGGCAGAGTCATACCCTTGAAGGAGTTGATCGGAACGAGCACATCGTTTACATAGTTGATCAGATCGCTGTCACCGTCAAACTTGTGACCCAGCTCCTCGTATTCAGCATTTTTCCACGATTCGGGAACCTCTACCTTTACGACCTGCTGAGCACCGGCGTCAATCGCGTCATGATTCATCTTTACGATCGCGTCACCCTTCTTGGAGTATGAAGCTGTGGCGGCGTCCTTCATGTACTTGATGGCGTCGTCCTCGGGGATAATTCCGGCGAGTTTGAAGAATGCAGACTGTAAAACAGTGTTTATTCTGTTGCCAAGTCCTATCTCCTTACCGACCTTTACACCGTCTATCGTGTAGAACTGGATATTGTTATCGGCAATATACTTCTTAACCTGGCCAGGCAAATGTTCCTCAAGCTCCTCGGCATTCCATGAGCAGTTCAGGAGGAATACGCCGCCGGGCTTGATGTCGGATACCATGTCGTACTGTCTGATGTATGAAGCCTTATGACAAGCAACGAAGTCGGCTTTATTTATAAGATATGTCGAGGTGATCTTAGCATGGCCGAATCTCAGATGCGAAACTGTCAGACCGCCCGACTTCTTGGAGTCATAGTCGAAATAAGCCTGTACGTTCATATCCGTATGGTCGCCTATAATCTTAACGGAGTTCTTGTTGGCTCCTACAGTACCGTCTGCGCCCAGACCCCAGAACTTACAGCTGGTGATACCGGCCGGAGTTGTATCCGGATTTTCCTTTATTTCAAGCGACAGATTGGTAACATCGTCCACGATACCGATAGTGAATCTCTTCTTCTCCGTATTTCTGTATACAGCTATGATCTGTGCCGGCGTCGTATCCTTGGAGCCGAGACCATAACGTCCGCTGTATACGGGAACGTTAGCAAATTTTGTTCCTGTCAGGGCAGCTGCCACATCAAGATACAGCGGCTCGCCTACAGAACCGGATTCCTTTGTTCTGTCAAGAACAGATATCTTCTTTACTGTATCGGGGATAGCGTTTATAAGGTGCTCTACCGAGAACGGACGGTACAGGCGTACCTTTATCAGGCCGACCTTCTCGCCGTTGGCGTTTAAGTAGTCGACTGTCTCGGAGATAGTGTCGCATACAGAACCCATAGCAATGATTATCTGCTCTGCATCTTCTGCACCGTAGTAATTGAACAGCTTATAATCTGTTCCGATCTTCTCGTTTACCTTGTTCATGTACTCTTCAACAACAGCAGGAGTTGCATCGTAATACTTATTGGCAGCTTCCTTTGCCTGGAAGAATACGTCAGGATTCTGAGCCGTACCTCTCTGTGCGGGATGCTCAGGATTTAAAGAACCACGCCTGAACGCTGCCACAGCGTCCATGTCGATCATATCCTTAAGATCCTCATAATCCCAGCAGGCTACCTTCTGGTACTCATGCGAAGTCCTGAAGCCATCGAAGAAGTGCACAAACGGCACTCTTGCCTTTACGGTAGAAAGATGTGCTACCGCGCCAAGATCCATTGCCTCCTGAGGATTGCACGACGAAAGCATGGCAAAGCCTGTCTGACGGCACGCCATAACATCCTGATGGTCGCCGAAGATCGACAACGCATGAGATGCGAGCGCTCTTGCCGATACATTGAATACGCAAGGCAGAAATTCACCTGCTATCTTGTACATATTCGGTATCATGAGCAAAAGCCCCTGAGAAGCCGTGTACGTCGTTGTGAACGCGCCGGCTGTGAGCGAACCGTGAACAGCGCCAGCTGCTCCGGCCTCGGACTGCATCTCAACGACCTTTACAGGACGCCCAAAAATGTTCTTCATTCCAGCGGCAGCCCATTTGTCTGTAACTTCCGCCATAGTTGATGATGGTGTGATCGGATAAATAGCAGCGACGTCGGTAAACGCATATGATGCGTAAGCCGCAGCGTTGTTACCATCCATGGTTTTCATTTTTCTCGCCATCGGAATTTCCTCCTTTGATATAATTGGCTTATTGTGCAACACACATTTCTATCATACCACCTTTTCATCAAAAAATCAAGGATTTAACACAAATTTTTCAAAAAAATATACTAAAAAGGCATATCACGAATTTATCGCGATACACCTTTTTAAAATATTACTAAACATGATTTTGTCATATAAAAAGAAAATCGGCAGCCAGCTCTTTAAATATGAAAAAGTACGGCTTTTTATCAACATCTGCTGATGCAATTATATCCGCCTCTTTTACGACCGTGCCTTCTGAGAGTATCTCCACCTTGCCTATCACATCGCCGGCTTTTACAGGGGCGGTTAATAGCTCGGAAAGCGTGACCCGTTTTTCAACAGAGCCCTTAAGACTGCGCTCGACAAGCAAGGACAGATCCTCGGCGCATTTTCCCTCAACGCTGTCGGCCATGCCTCCTTCCACGGCAACGGTTCCCATGATCTCATCTTTGGCAGCCTGTTTGGAAACGGCATAGGAAGCAAAACCGTGATCAAGCAGCGCTTTTGCAGCATTAAAGCGGTCATTGGAGGTAGGCGCCCCCAGGACGACGGCAATAAGCTGCATATCATCCCTTAAGGCTGTGGCGGAAATACAGCACTTGGCCGAGGATGTAGAACCTGTCTTAAGGCCGTTTGCTCCGGGATAGAATCGGATAAGCCTGTTGGTATTGGCAAGCTCGAACGCTCCGTCTCTGAGCGAATCCGTCCAGATAGTTGTGTAGTCGAATATAAGCGGATGCTTTAAAAGCTCACGCGACATCAGTGCCACATCTCTGGCCGAGGAATAATGTCCTTCGGCATCAAGGCCGTTCGTGTTTACAAAATTCGTATTTGTCATGCCTAAAGCGGCGGCCCTGGAGTTCATCTTTTCCACAAAAGCTTCTACGCTTCCGCATAGGTGCTCGGCCATGGCAACACAGCCGTCGTTCGCCGAGGCCACGGCTATACCCTTTAGCATATCATGAACAGTAAGCTGTTCACCGGTCTCCAAAAACATCGTTGAACCGCCCATGCTTTTTGCGCGTTCACTGGCAGTAACGATATCATCAAGGGCAAGACTGCCGCTGTCGATGGCTTCAATTATCAGAAGCATCGTCATTATCTTGGTAACGCTGGCGATCGGAAGCTGTTCGTCGGCATTTTCTTCATACAATACCTGCCCTGTAGAGGCCTCCATCAAAAGCATGGACTTCGCCCCGTAGTTTGCCACTGCCGGCTCAGCAAAGGCGGACATGCCGAAAATGCCTGATGCAAGGATAATGCATATGATTTTTTTCATGTATTCCTGCTCCTTTCCGTAAGGAATTTTGTCGATATGGTTAGAATATGCCGTTTTGAAATTTATATGCAGAAAATCTGATTTTTCAGTATGTATCCGGCAGAGCGGGAGAAAATAACTGTAAAACATCGGGAGGAATGAATATGACAGGAATAATATTCAGCATCATCGCCGGAGCGGCAATGAGCGTCCAGGGAGTTATGAACACCCGTCTCGGAGAAAAAATTGGGTTGTACGAATCGAACCTGATAGTACAGGCAACGGCTTTTGTGCTGTCCGCATTGGCGGTGTGGATACTCGGTAAGGGCAGCTTTGCCAGGATCGGTGATGTGAATAAATTCTATCTGCTGGGCGGAGCGCTGGGACTTGTTATAACAATAACAGTCATGCTGGGCATGGGCAGTCTCAGCCCAACTGTGGCTGTATCGGTGATACTTATCTCACAGCTGGCAGTGGCGGCAGTAATAGACGCTTTCGGATTGATGGGCAGTGAAAAGATCGCTTTCGGCTGGAACAAATATATAGGCTTGGGACTGATGATAGGGGGAGTGCTGTTATTCAAGTGGAAAAGCTGAAAATCGTGCGCAGGATCTAAACAAAAACGACAAAAACACCGGAAATATGTATGCTTTTTTCGCCTGATATGAAAGAATATGAAAAAATATGACGATACCGGCGAACGATATAAGGAAAGTTTTTATCCGAACAGTAATATAATGATTTTTGCGGATAAGAGGGAAGCAGGTCAAGGAGGACTAATATGAAGAAGGAAAAACTCTACGGCTGCGCCTATGAGAAGGTGCATGGGAAGGAACCCTACTATATGATATTGGAATACTATCTCACAGAGGACAGCATAGCCGAGCAATACTGCGACTTAAAACGGTACGGGATAATCATAAAAAAGACCACGGTGGATATGGACGGGATGAAAACGTCGGAGAAAAAAGAGATAAATGACATATTTTTTCATTTAGCGGAAGCGGAAAAATTTATCGCCTCTCTTATAAAAAACAAAATAACACCGGTAGCATTTAGGGCCGTGGTCGAAGACTATATCGAATACTCGTTTTGCAGCCGCCGACAGAGCGCAACGGCTTGATATTTAAAAATACGCATTTGCAATTTCTCCCCGGTTATGATATACTGTTCACAAAAGACTGCTGTCGATACAGGGAGATGAAGGTATGGATAAAAAAGCTCCGGCAAATATCACAAATGATGATCCCGCATTGTTTATAGAGCATAAATGGAACAACGAATACAGTTTCCCCGAGAACAGAAGCTATGTGCTTATCGCTTATATAGCTTACGGTCAGGGAACGGCCGCCATAGGCGGCGAGCGCATGGATGCAGAAGCAAAAGATATCTTTGTTATACTTCCCGGCATAAGCGCAACATTTACATGCAAGGATCGTGAAGCGGAAAATTTTGGTTTCGAGATACATTATATCCTTTTTGAAAAGGAATTTTTGCGCGGCGAATGGGAACGTTACGGTGATGAGTTTATTGAGCTGGGAACGTTTTTTGACGGTTCATCAAGACGGTTCATCCGCGTCTGCGACAACGATATGTCCGAGATACGCAACTGTATCGTCAGGATGACGAACGAATATTATGAGGACGCTCCGGCCAGAAACAGCGCCCTATTTGGACAGATGCTTTCAATGCTGGCGTTGATATTCAGACGGTACAACGTAAAAAAAGAACAGCTGTTCAGTAAAAATACGCTGGTAGATCAGACGATACGGCAGATACAAAATACGATATACCAAAATCCCAAGCCGTCCCAGATAGCAGCTCACCGTTTCGTGAGTCTGGATCATCTGGGACGGGTATTTAAACGGGAGACCGGTATGACCATTACCGAATACATCAACAATCTGCGCGTTGAGATAACAAAAGATATCCTGGAAAATACCGACCGGCCGATAGAGCATATACCAATGATATTCAACGTAAGGCTCAAATACTTGCAGCAGATATTTAAAAGAAACACCGGTCTTACCATGCGCGAATACCGCAGCCGTTACCACTACCGATAATATCGTTTTTGAAGCTGATATATCGAAAAAGCGTCTTGTTATATCTTTGCCTGCAATTTATAATAAAGGTACAAAATATCTTAATTATAAGGAGTGTGCAGAGATGAAACGAGCTTTAAGTTTATTCTTGTCGGCTGTTTTCCTTCTTACGGGAATAAATATAACAGCTGTTGCAGCAGAGGAAAGCGCCATATCCTCTTCAGCCGAAAACGGCAGATACACCTGGGTGTTCGGTTCGGGCGAAGCGGAGGAAGTATATGAGCTTACCGATGAATATGCGGCCTTACGGGTATCTCTCGGCAGCGGCGACAGCATCTCTCCCGGTAAGGGGATCGTCTACAGCGGCCCCAGCTGCAAGGAAAAAACGGATACCGGCTATACGAGCGCTGCAGAAACCGGCAGATATATACTTATACGGCCGGAGTATTCGGGAACGATGTATATAAAGATCGCTTTCCCCTCAGCCAAAAGCAGCACCAAGGGCAGGATATGGTATAACGATTTCGGCGATACAGGATTTGACGATGTGGATCTTACCCGGCTCAACAAAGGCGGCGGCGAGCAGATAGGCGACGATTTTACCGATACTTATGCTAAAACGCTGAGCTTTGAGATGGAAGCAGGCCACACATATTCGCTTCATACATATGTATATTTGGCCGGAAGCACGATATCGGAAATGTACTACGAATCGTCCGAGATCATAGGAAAGACGGCCGTTCCTAAAATAAATACACCTGTTATCGCTTCAGAAACAGCCATATCGGGAACGTGCGCAGAAAACGCATCGGTAACAGTTAGGATAAACGGCGGCGATGCGCTCAGTGCAGAGGTGAGCGGTACACAATGGCAGCTTTCAGGGCTGACGCTTGCGGCGGGAGATGTGATAACGGTTACCGCTAAGGCAGGCGATTACAAGGAAAGCGATGCGGCTTCAATAACGGTGGAAAAAGATGAAAACGTATGCTCGCTTGATATTGCCCCGACAGAGCACGGGCGCGTGTTATCCGACCAAGATAACAATAGCAAGATATTAAAGGGGAGCACTGTCACTCTGACGGCGACCCCGGATGATAAATACAAGCTGGCGGAACTTATGGTAAACGGCGAAGTTGTCGCTGTGGACGAAAACGGATGCTACAGCTTCGTGATAAACTATGATACCGAGGTAAGCGCAGTGTTTGAGGAAAAGCCGTATCACACGATCACCATGCCGACAACGACTGAACACGGCAGCGTGAGCATAACCGGCGGCACGATAGACGACAACGGGACTATAAAGGCCGTCGAAGGTGACAGAGTTACGTTCGAGGTGCAGTCAGACAGCGGATATCGGATAAAATCACTTTCATATACGGATGAAAACGGAGAAGCAACAGAATTTAAGTACGGCGCGTTTTTTGATGTGCCCGCAAGTGATGTGGTGATAAATGCTGAATTTAAGGAAGAGGCAACAGTGAGCTATGTGGATACCTCATTTGACAAATATGACCGACTGACATTTACAGTTGACGGCGAGCCGTTTTTATACAGCGGTATACAGGTACGAGCGGATAACGCGATCGATCAGCTGGACTTTAATGACGAGCAGGTGCGGCAGATGTATCTGCAGGCAGGAGCGGACGGCTTTACCGTTGTCAATTCTCAGGTACGCTGGACTGACGTACAGCCGGATACTTCGCTATGGGCAGATGAGAGCGGCAATCTTTCCGGCATCGTTAAAACGCCCGCAGCTGATTCTGTCACCGCAACCGATAAGGAGGCTGCATATTTCACGTTTGACCTCCCCGAAATAGAGGCCGGAGCAGAGTATGCGGCGGTTAAATTCCGGATACGCATAAGCGGTGTGACAAAGGATACTGCAATTTCGGTGTACGATGCAACAGCGGGTACGCTTGGCGGAGAAAAGATCACCTCACCGGATTGGAATCCTGTTACCGCTGCACATCTGGAGAATACAAACGATGGTTCAAACGGTTATTTTGACTTCAACGTTGCAGACATCGTAAACGCGCATAAAAACGATGGGCAGGTAACGCTGGCGGTGCTGTGCGAGAACGAAAGCAGCGTGGATATATACGGAGCCGGTTCAGAGGGAAACAATCGTCCGCTGTTAAAGCTGTCGCGCGATGATGTATATGATTGGACGTACCTTGACAAGCTGCTGGACAACGCTTATGAAGCGGGAGTGAAATTTGAACTTCTGTGGTTTGCAACCGATACCTGCCAGCAGTCGCATGAGGTAAGAGTACCGTATTACGTACATGAGAATTACCAAAAGAGCCTAAAATCCGATGGCACGCCGGCCAGAAGACTTGGCTCGGACAATATATTCCTGATGTGCAAAAACGATCCCCAATTAAGAGCGAAGGAAAAGGAAGTTTTGGAGACCGTGTTCGACCACATCGCCGAATATGATAGCAAAAAAGGCTATGATCATGTTGTTATAGGCTGTCAGGTCGCGAATGAAACTGCTGTGGGGCGGCTGCATTCGGGCACTGATGAAAACAAATACTTCGGCCATTGCTACTGTGATGTGTGCATGGAAAAGCTCGCGCAATCATCCAGTGAGACCGCATTTCGCGAGGAGACCCTTTGGGGCTACCTTAATAATCTTGCCTCGGCGGTCAAGGAATCGAACTATTCGGTGTGGACGCGTCATAACAATTACATGACAACGGACACGAATGTCCTTGCATACAATGAAAATAAGCGCAGCACCACCGGCACTGACCTTGATTTCATCGGTGTGGATCCATACTCTATAACGGGCGGAGCCGGCAATGAATATCTTTACAGCTTTGGTCATGAGGCCTCGACATACAGAGATCATACCTACGATTATTCACAGGGCAAAAACCTCTCTCTCGTTATGGAATACGGCGGCAATAACCGCGACCTTGATGAGGCAATACTGGCTTGTATCGCCGGAGGAGGCTGGCTCAACATATATGAGCTGCTCTCCGGAAACGAGAACTACGGCATATATGTCGCCGACCGGGATGACAACGGAAATGCTGTAGGTTTTAGCCCGCGTACGGAATATACTTATTCAAGCGGCAGCGAGGTCAATTGGTCGGAGGAAAATTGGATAGAACGCATACGAAACCTTGACGATATGCTGGGCAAAGCGGAGCGGCTTATCGCCTCCAAAAAGCCTGACGGCGCAGGCGGCGAACAGCTGGTATTCTTTAACCCCAAATCGGACGAAACATCGACCTCCACAAAGAATATCCGCGCGCTTGATATTACTTATGATACACCTAACAACGGGGTAGGCATAGCGATAGAAGACAGCGACAGATCGGTCGTACTCCTGAGCACCAAGGCCTCTTCGTTCACATTAGCCGGTATCAATGAGTATCAAGCCGCTTCAGTGGAAACGGGATATTTCGAAGGTGATGAATGGATAAAAGACGGAGAAAAAGTATATACGACCAACGGAAACGATATGACCATAGCCATGGATGCATATGAATGCGTAAGAATAACAGTAACGGAGTCCATACCCGAAGCTCCTGTTATCGAAGCAGTCAGCGGTACGGCAGCAGAGGGCAGATATGACTGGCATTTCGGGATCCCAACAGAGACTGAGGGCGAAGGTCTGTACAACTTCAGCGATAGCTATGCTTCTATCAGAGTGGCTTCTGGCAGCGGCGACAGCCTGAGTACAGAAAACGGACTGTATTGGAGCGAGCCGGGATGCAGGGAAAGCGACAGCGCAGAGGATAATAACAGATATATCCTAATAAAGCCGGAGTATTCAGGCACGGTGTCGCTGACCATAAAATTCCCTACGGCCTCCAACAGTGCCAGAGGAAGGATATGGTATAACGATTTCGGCACAGATATCGACTTTGACAGCGTTGATATCTCTGCTCTAAAAAAAGGTGCGGGCACGCAGATAGGCAGTGATTTTGCCACCAACGCCGAGCAGACGGTCACCTTTGACGTTGAAGCGGGACATACGTATTCGCTTCATACATATAACCGGGCGTCGTATATTTCCGCAATGTACTACGAATCGGAGGATATCAAAATCGGCACTGTGGATACGGCTGCTTTGCTGGAGGATATCACCCTTTCCGCAGACGGCACCTTAAGCGCCCGTTTGGTGTATAGCGGCGAAGACGTCCCGGAGACTGCGGCAGTTTTTGCCGCTGTATACAGCAATATCGGCGAGCTGGAGAGTGTCAGGATGATTACAGCTGCCGAAGGCGAAATAGTATTTAGCGGCATCGAAGATCCTGCAAACCGGGTGATAAAACTGTTCGTTTGGGATACAGCGGACGGTATGAGACCCTTGAGCCGCGTTTATTCCGCCAGTGATATATCACAGCAAGGTTAATATATTTAAAAACGCTGTTTTACCGGGCATTGTGCACGGTAAGCAGCGTTTTTTGCTGTGTCCGGCAAGATAACCGGTTTTCCTGCTTGACTAAAACCATATTTTGCGATATAATGAAATCCTAAATATTAAATTTGCGCTGCATCCTTTTTTAGAGAGGAGCAGCAGCAGGAGGTAAAAAAATGAAAAACGTATCACAAAGAACCATTTCTATGGTACAGTTAGCATTATTGGGCGCAATAATCGTCCTAATGACACTGATACCATTCCTGGGGTATATCCCTCTGGGGATAATCCGCGCTACGATAATCCACGTGCCGGTCATAATCGGCTCCATCGTGCTTGGTCCCAAAAAAGGAGCCTTGCTAGGGCTTTTGTTCGGGCTTACCAGCCTCTGGAACAATACCGTCAATCCCACTCCTACATCGTTTGTTTTCACGCCCTTTTATACCATAGGCGATCTCGGGGGCAGCCCATTGAGCCTTGTAGTATGTATCGTACCGAGAGTCCTCGTGGGCGTAGTTCCGTACTATGTTTATAAGCTCTTTTACGATAAGCTGTTTTCCCGTAAAAAGGGGCTTCGTACACCATCATTATTTATTGCCGGAATAAGCGGCGCGCTTACGAATACGCTCTTGGTGATGAATATGATTTATTTGTTCTTCGGCAGGGGATATGCCGAAGCCAGCGGGATAAAAACGCTCGTATCAAGCGGAGTCCCACAGGAAGCAGCCACAGGCATAATGAACGCCCTGGGTTCCTCGGAAGCGGCGGCTCTTGATATGCTCGCCAATTACATAGACCCAAGCGCTGCGTCCGATATGATAGCGCGTTTGCAAACGTCAGTATCACAGATATATTCAACCTTTATAATACCCGTGATAGGCTTTAACGGCATTCTGGAGGCGATAGTTGCCGGGGTGCTGACGGCGGCTGTGGCTTCGGCGCTGCTGGTCATGAATAAGAACGGCTGATATACAGGAGGGAGTTTTATGATCTTAGCTCTTGACGTGGGAAATACCAATATAGTGATAGGCTGCGTAGACGAAAACGGGGTCAAATTCAGAGAACGCATCTCTACCGACAGCAACAAAACGGAGATGGAGTATGCCGTATTATTTAAAACGATAATCGAGCTGCACAAAATAGATGTAAAGACGCTGGACGGCGTGATGATATCATCGGTGGTGCCACCGCTAAAACCTGTGCTGCGGGATGCACTATCCGCCGTGACCGGCCTTGTACCGGTAAATGTAGATGTAAAAGGGAACCACGGCTTAAAGATAAACATGGATAATCCTCGCCAGATGGGATGCGACCTTCTCGTTGATTCTGTCGCTGCTCTGGCTGAATACCCGGCGCCGATAATCATCTTTGATATGGGTACTGCTACAACAGTTTCGGTGCTTGATAAATACGGAGTATACATCTCAAGCATTATCCTGCCCGGTATCCAGATATCGCAGGACGCCCTCTCCGGCAGAACATCGCAGCTGCCGCGCATAAGCTATGAAGCTCCCGAGGGCGGCATCCTTGCTAAAAACACTATAGACAGCATGAAAAGCGGCCTGGTGTATGGGACGGCAGCTATGATGGACGGATTGGTGGAAAGAATCGAGGAGGAGCTTGGCGAGAAGGCCTCAGTGATCGCGACCGGCGGTCTTGCCCGCTTCGTGAGCGAGCATTGCCGCCGGAAGATAGTGTGCGATGACGATCTTTTGCTTAAGGGGCTTTGGATATTATGGAAAAAACAGAAACGATAATAGAAAAATACGGAAACGAAACCACTGCAAAGGGTATTTAATCGAATGCAGTAACGTCTGATCTTATCAATATCCGTCGACGCCTTTTCGATGCGAAATTTATATATCAGAGCAAACGCCGGAGCGGACAAGATGTACCCGCTCCGGCGTTTGCATTATGTAAATCACCATTAAGTCGAAATGTTGTGTTATTCTGCTTGGTTCAATCGAAAAATAAATTGTAAATTGATTCTATTAGGAGGTTTCGGTATAAAATATTATACCACATCTTCCCTAATTATGCAATATAGTTTGACAAAGTGGCAGCTAATCGCGACAAAATGGTCACAGCATCCAATTTAAGGGAAATTTTTGCCCTGATTTTAGGGCTGTTCCTCGAAAATATATTCGAAAGTCATACCTCCTTTCTCGCGTTTTATCAGGAATAGATTTACTAAACATTTGGCATTAAAGAAATATAGAAATACACCATTTTGAGGGCTTGCATTTTCGACCCTTTTATGGTACAATAATGTTGCATTCAGAAAGAATATTCCTGCTGCGAAACGGAGAGGACTATGGAACAGACTTCATTCTCACCTCACAGAGGGCTGTATATCCAACATCTTAAATCAAGCAAAAAGCATGATATGACGATTCAGCACTATCACGACTCATATGAAATATACCTTCAGCTCAACGGAAAAAGATATTTATTCTGCGGCGACCGCTGCTGTACGCTGGAACGCGGAGACATGGCGATATTTGAGCCTTTTGTGATACACTACGCCCAAAGCCGTGATGCGGATGAATATGAGCGGTACGTGGTAAATTTCCGTCCATCGGAGCTTTTATCCGTTTTAAGTCAGGGAGAGGCTGATATGCTGTGCAAAAAGCTTTCCACCTCCGTAATACATCTTGATGAGGATGAGACTGTAAGATTATGCGGTGAGTTTGACCGTATTACGCATTTTGAAAGCGGCCGGGGCTTTTTGGCAGAAAAAGCCTTGTCCGCCGCACTCATGCAGCTCATATTGCAGGCTGCTGCCTGCTCCGAGCAAAAAGATGGCCTATCTTCCAGAAATGCCGATCCCAACGTTGTGCGCGCAATTTGTTACATCGACAGCCATTATCGGGAAGATCTTTCATTAGACAAAATAGCTGAAAATGTGCATATGAGCAAATATTATCTTTGCCGCACATTCCATCGCGTAACAGGAGCAACGATGCTTGAATATTTAAATAACGTCCGCCTGTCCAAGGCGCACAGCCTTTTATTGAACACAGATATGCGGATAGAGGAGATCGCTGAAAAAACAGGATTCTCCTCCCCGATGCAATTTACGCGGATATTCAAAAAAACACACAATGCAGCTCCGAGCGTTTTCAGGAAAATACATGGGGAGAAAAATGACAGGACATAAAATAGAGCTTATAAAGCTGCGGGAAAAGCCCGAACTCAAAAATACAGCCGTCTCTTGGTTCTCCGAAAAATGGGGTATCCCAGCCGAGGAATACCAAAAAAGCATAGACGAATGTATTGACGGCACAAAGATCGTGCCCCAGTGGTATATAGCAACAGATGAAACGGGGAATATCATCGGCGGAGCGGGAGTGATAGAAAACGATTTTCACAGCCGCGTTGACCTTGCGCCGAATCTGTGCGCGCTTTTTGTTGAGCCGCAATTCCGGGGGAACCGGATCTCTGAGCGTATCATCGATATGATAAAGAACGATATGAAAAGCAGCGGGCTTAGTACCCTGTACCTTATAACTGACCACACTTCGTTTTATGAGCGGTACGGTTGGGAATTTTTCTGTATGACCGACTGCTGCGACGGTACACGTTCGAGAATTTATAAGATATCGCTTTAAAAGTCCGCCGCTGTTTTGCAGACAAAAAGCGGCTGCCACTATTTTATTGAGAGGAGCACAATTTATGAAAATACTTGTAGTAGATGATGAAAAATTGCTCGTTAAGGGCATTAAATATAATTTACAGCAGGAAGGCTATCAAGTGGAGACCGCGTTTGACGGCGAGGAGGCCGTAAGGCTCGCGCATGACGACAGCATAGATCTGATACTTCTTGACGTCATGCTTCCGAAGATGGACGGTCTGAGCGTATGCCGGGCTATACGCGCCTTTTCTGAGGTGCCGATAATAATGCTCACTGCCAAAAGCGAGGATATAGACAAGATACTTGGCCTTGAATACGGAGCCGACGACTATATAACAAAGCCGTTTAATATCCGCGAGGTCACAGCCAGAATAAAGGCTATACTGCGCCGTATAAATCCCGCTCCCAAAGCCGAAAAGGAAAAACTTTATACCTCGGGCGACATAACGCTTGACTATAACTTCCGGCGGATAATAATAGGCGACAAGGTCATTGAGCTGACCGGCAAGGAATTTGATCTTATGGAGCTGTTTTTGCGTAATCCGGGCAAAGTGTACACCCGTGAAAATCTGCTTGATATCGCCTGGGGCTTTGATTATCCGGGAGATGTGCGGACTGTAGACGTACACATAAGGCGGCTTCGGGAAAAGGTGGAGCCGAACCCGGCCGAGCCGACATACATCAAGACAAAATGGGGGGTTGGTTATTATTACAAGAAAGACTGAACCGTCAAAAAATACGGTCAGGAGCAAAAAAAAGCAGGATCGCAAAACAAGACGCAGCCTCAGGCGGCAGAAAATAACAGCCTTCGTGAAGTCGATGCGTTTTTCAATAATAACAACATATTTTGCGGTCATTTTGGCAACGCTCATACTCATGAGCGTGTATATCATAGCTATGCTGTCAAAAAATCTATATGATGATTCCTTGGGCGATATGTATGCCAAGGCTAATATAATCTCGGACACCGTTTCCCAGAGCTGGGGCGAGGAGGAGATAGATTACGACCGCATAGTCGGGCAGAGCCTTGCCGGTACCAATATCCGCGGGATAATCACCAACACGGCCTACCTTGTTCTGTATGACAGCAACAGCGAATCGGACTTGGTCGGCAAGATATTCATGCGCAGCGTTATCGGCAGTGCGTTATCGGGCGAGCAAGCCAGCATAATAGCCGAGAACGAATCAAACATGAACATGATGACGGTAGCTGTGCCGATAGAGCATGACGGCGCGATAACTGCCAGCGTATACCTTACCGTGACGGCGGATAATATCGATGAGACTATCTCTTCTATCCAATGGAGCCTTATAGTGTTCAGCATATTGATAAGCATACTGATAGGTATGCTCAGTCTCGGCATGAGCTATATCATAACCTCTCCGCTGGTAGAGTTTATAGACATCGCCAAGGAAATATCAAAGGGTGATTTTTCCAAGAGGATCAAGGTTCGCGGAAAAACTGAATTGGCAGAGCTTGCCAAGGCGCTAAATTCCATGTGCGATCAGCTGGCGCTTTTGGAAGAAAAACGCAAAAAATTCGTTTCCGATGCTTCTCACGAGTTGAAAACACCCATGGCGACCATAAAGCTGATATGTGACAGCATAGTCTCCACTCCCAACCCGGATATTGCTATGGTAAGAGAGTTTCTGGAAGATTTGAGTGAAGAGGTGGACAGGCTGACGCGTATAACCGAAAGGCTTCTGGCATTAACGAAGCTTGACAACGCCAACTCCGAGCTGAAATACGAGACCGTGGATTATCCGGGGTTGGTAAAAAGAGTAGTCTTGAAGCTAAAGCCGGTGGCTGACGTTAAGGAAACGGTGGTCTCCTTAAATTACAACCAGGAAAACATCCCGCCGATACTTCTTGATTACGACCGTATATGGGAGGCTATATATAACATAATCGACAATGCCATAAAATACTCTCCTCCCCGCAGCTTTATAAAGGTGCAGATATACCGTGAAAGCAGCTTTATCACCACGACTGTTGAGGATAACGGTCCCGGGATCCCCGACACGGAAAAGGAGAGGATATTCGAACGTTTTTACCGCCTTGACGATTCCCGGGCGCGCGATACGGGCGGAACCGGTCTTGGGCTTGCCATTGCCAAGGAGGCCGTTACCATGCACGGCGGCGTTATCGAGGTTGTACCTGGCAAAGATGGCGGCAGCAAATTTATGATAACTCTGCCCATCAATGAACCCTCGGCAATTTAAGTGAAAGGAGGCTTGATATGAAGAAAAAAACCATAGCCATTGCTGTAGCCGCCGCTGTGCTGCTTTCGCTGGCCGGATTTTTCGCCTATCAGTTCACACACGATCCCAATGATTTTCGGGTCGTACTGGATCTGTATTTTTTGAATACACGTTCCTCTTCGATCGCCGCAGAAGAAAGGGAAATACATTTTTCACGTCCGGAAGAGCTTCCGGGAGCGGTAGTCGCAGAGCTTATAGAGGGGCCCTCCTCTGCTGACGAGGGCGTCATCCCAGAAAATACGGAGCTATTGTCGCTTGTAAGCGACGGAAGGGGCGGACTTACGGTGGATTTTTCCTCGGAATTTTATTCGGGCGACAGCTCCCGCGATATAATGGCCGTTTATTCTGTGATAAAATCCCTGTGCGGGATAAACAATATACAAAGAGTAATGGTGACCGTAAATGGCGAGGCCGTAAAGGCTCCGGATGGGAGCGAGATAGGTTTTCTTACGTCAGACGATATAAATATATCCACAGAAACCGCCAGCAGTGATTCTCGCAGCGTGACGCTATATTTTACCGACACATCTGGTTCTATGCTTTTAAAAGAGGTACGCACAGTACAGGTTACAGATCGCCAGCCGGTTGAGCAATATATCATAAATGAGCTTATAAAAGGTCCATATGACGAGACCAATCTTGCCGGGATACTCTCGGCCGATACCGTTGTGGCGTCTGTAGAGACGACCGACAATATATGCTTTGTGAATTTCAGAGCAAATTTCCTGGATAAAAACTCCAGCAGCGCCGGGCGTGAACGGTTGGTGATATATTCTATTGTAAATTCACTCACCGAGCTTCCGGAGATACAATACGTTCAATTCCTGTTTGATGGAAAAAAGACGGACAAATTCGGCTCTATGGATGTTAGCGGACTGTTCAGCAGAGATGATTCCTTGATAGCACAGCAATGAAAACAAAACGGGAAAATTTCAATAAAAATTTCAACCGGCTTTCCGGATAAATCATGCGTGACAGGAACATTCGGTACATGTAAACTGTACTTTAGACCGTTAAAACTATTGCGTATCAGCTAAACTGGATATTGTGTGAAAATAGATTATGTTTTCAAAATCCACTAGTCTGTTCCTTAAAATGCTTCAGTAGAATTTTAAACTACGATAAATAAGCTGATAAAAATGAACATGTTTAATCATTTTTGTCAGCTTATTTTATATTATTGAGAAAACTGGGCGACATTTTTCAGCACGGCTAGTGCCTCATAGAACTCCTTGCTCATTGATTTGGAATAAGCAATGCTTCTCCTATTATGAGCATGATCGGGACGGTGATTTTTTGTTCATATAATCAAGCGGCTATTATTGCAATAAATTCTTTTTCTTTGGTATTTTTGCAGCTCAAAAAAGAAAAGCAACAAAAGAGTTTTTAACGTATGATTTTCTTCCTTGTGTAAATAATATAAAAAAATGTAAAATAATTTTAAAAAACTATTGAAAAGCACAAAAGAGTGTGTTATAATATAGATAATGACAATACTGTGCTTATGCACGTTATGCAAGGAGGAATTTTCATGGATGAAGAAATCAAGAAAGAGGTCGAGAATGTGGAAGAGATAGAATCTTCTGTACAGACCGAGGACGTTATGGAAGTCATGGGAAATATCAAGATAGCTGTTGACGTTGTTTCCACAATTGCCGGTATCGCTGCCGATGAGATCGAGGGCGTTGCCAATATGTACAGCTCTTTTGCCGGCGGTATCGTGGAGAAGTTTGGCAAGAAGAATGCTGCCAAGGGCGTCCGCGTTGATATGAACGATGATAGTGTGACGATAGACCTTTACATGATAGTCGACTATGGAGTGAAGATCCCCGAGCTTGCATGGGAGGTACAGGAAAACGTCAAAAATAGCGTTGAGACAATGACAGGGCTTACCGTGGAAAATGTAAATATACACGTTGAAGGCATCAGCTTTGAAAAAGAAAAGGCCAGGCTTATAGAAGAGGCGGAAAAAGCCGCTTCCGAAGCTGCGGTTCCTGAGATGGCTGAGGAAGACGCTTCCGAAGATATCGAGGACTAATAAAAAAAGCAGGTATATCCTGCATTTTGTCTAAACTCCAAAATGATGCTATAATCTAAGTTATTTTTTGCAGGCTGAAGGCCGGGATCCGGCTTTCAGCCTGCAGCTATATATAGCGTAAATCCTATGGCTTATCAATGACGTCAGTAATACAGCAGCTTTTCTTCACTTCACAAGATCCGGTCGCAGTCTCACTGCCCCGTTTAAATACACGTGCTCTATCTTCTCTCGCCTTAGCTCTGTTTCAGCATATATCATCACCCGTATGCACATAGGAAGCATATTATCTATCGCCGGGGCGGCCATATCCAAAAGCGGCACATCGCAAATGCCCATCTCACGCACCCCCGAAGCCGGAAATGCTGCGGTGATATCAGGCGTCACAGTAAATATGATGCTAACCAGATCCTCTTTGCCTATGCCGTTTTTCTCCAATATTTCCGCCGTCATTTCTTTTGCTGCCTGCCTTATCTCTTCGGCAGTATTTTCCTCTATTGTGGTCGCCCCTCTGAATGCACGTACCATATTTTCTCCTCCTTACAACGCCCTATGCCCAAGACCTATAGCTACATCATTTAAGTTCAAAAGCCCTACCTCAAAGAAAACGCACACCGACAAATGCGAGCCGCAGCGCGCAATACCGATCTTTCCTCCCAGGTTAAGCCCTGCGGCTTTATTTATCACCTGGGTTATCGCCTCATGGGCGGCTCCGGCCACTGCTCCCTCCTCAGTATGCGTCTCTGCGATAACTCCGCCGCGTCTGGCCGCTACGACTGCCCGCTCCAGAACCTTGACTACCGCCGTTGAGGCTTCGCCACCGAAATTAACGGCAGCCGCCCTTATTCCATTATCACTGAACCGGCTCTTTAACCGTTCCTCGCTGTCTCTGTTTTCGCTAAGCGCCATTCTTATAGCCGCCTTCGCTACATCCTTGCTGCCGTACTCCAATCGGTCTCACTCCTTCAGGCATTCTCCCCGGCCAGATGGCCCGTTGAAAACGCTATCTGTAAATTATATCCGCCCGTATAGGCGTCCACATCTATTATCTCCCCGGCAAAATAAAGCCCCTTGATTATTTTCGACTCCATAGTTGACGGATCTATCTCCTTTACCGATACACCACCGGACGTTATTATCGCTTCTTTTATCGGTCGGAAGCCCTTGACCGTCAGCGGCAATGCTTTTAAAACCGTCACCAGCCGCCTGCGCTCCTCCTTGGTAATGCTGTTTACTGCTTTTTCCGGCGATATTCGCGCAATAGATATCACTACCGGCACTAACGCCTTGGGCAAAAGATCGTCAAGCGCATTCTTTAGCTGCTTATTGACATATTTCTCAAAATCCCGCAGTATCCGCCGGTCAAGCCTTTCCTCCGACAAAGCAGGCTTTAGGTCTATTTCCAGCCGGTATCCCTCTTTGTCTATTTTGCGCATATGAGACGACGCAGAGAGTATAACCGGTCCGCTTACTCCGAAATGGGTAAAAAGCATTTCCCCCATCTCCTCATACACCTTCTTTTTGCCGTAAACCTTGAGGACGATATTGCGAAGAGACAGCCCTGCCAGCTCACGCGGCCATTTTTCCTCGGTCTCTATCGGTATCAGCGAGGGCTTAAGCGCGGTCACGGTATGTCCTGCGTCTCTTGCCAGCCGGTATCCCGAGCCATCGGAGCCCGTAAGCGGATACGACACCCCACCGGTCGCAAGCACCACCGCATCTCCCTCTATCTTGCGTCCGTCCGCAGCCTTTACTCCGCATATACGGCCATCTTTTATCAAAAGCTGCTCCGCCGATGCTTTTATGCAGCGGACGTTGTTTTGCAATGCCCAGCGTATCAGAGCGTCGGCCGCATCGTTGGCGTTATCGGAGACCGGGAATACCCGTCCTCCGCGCTCCACCTTCAACGGTACGCCCATATCCTCAAAAAACCGCTTCGTATCCTCGTTTGTGAAAGAATACAATGCGCTATACAAAAACTTGGGATTGGTAGGGATATGTGCGAAAAATTCACCGATCTCAGCATCGTTGGTTATATTGCAGCGTCCCTTGCCGGTTATGCGCACCTTTTTTGCCAGCAGCGAATTGTGCTCTATAAGGACGACCTTCTCATGACGCTTTGCCAGCACGCCGCAGGCCATCAGTCCGGCTGCTCCGCCGCCTATAACTATCGCCGTATCCATCAGTATACCTCGTATTCTTCCCAGATATCCTCAAGCGTCTCAAACGTCTTGCTTATCTCTTCTTTCTTCTTCATTCCTAAAGCGCAGATAACGGCATTTAACACCGACAGCGGCGCCACCAGCGAATCGGCAAAGGAATCCGTGCCGCCGTTACCGGATACAAGCGTATATGTTGCCGGTTTTATCAGCGGAGAGGTGTAACTGTCAGTGAGGGCAATTATAGTTGCCCCGCGTTTCTGGGCAAATTCCATCGCCTTGACTGTGCTTTTGGAATACCTGGGGAACGACATCCCTATCACTACGTCCCCCTCCTTCACGCGAATTATCCGCTCAAATATATCATCGGATACATTCGTTTCTATCGCCTTTACGTTGTCGAAGATAAGGTTAAAGTAAAGCCGCGCGAACCTTACCAATATCCCCGCGCTCCTTGCGCCGAGTATATAGATATTTTCTGCATTTATCAGCGCTTCCACGGCTTTTTCAAACTGTTCCCGGTCGATATTCCCCAGCGCCTGCTCTATTTTGTCTATATCCGATTTTAACACATCATCCACGATGCTCTCTTCGTTTATCCTTCGCGAGGCTATCTCCATCCGCTGTATGCCTGTAAGGCTATTCCTGGTGACCTCCTGCAAAAGCCGCTGGAATTTCTGATACCCGTTAAAGCCCAGCTCAGAAACAAATCTTACCACCGTGGATTCGGAAACATTCACTTTTTCTGCCAGAGCCGCTGCTGTCATATAGGCTGCATCGTCGCAGTGTTCAAGCACGTACGAAGCGATAAGCCGCTGACGCTTGCTGAAGCGGTCAAAATTATTCCGTATATATTTCAAAATATCACTGTCGCTCAATGGTGTTCAACTCCTTATCCTATAGTCCAGCTCTCTATCCCGTAAAACGGGTTGGACTGTGTAGGGCTGACGTCCGTCTGCACTTTTGCGCTGCGCATAACAGCCGCACGCCGGTAAAACAGCGGCACAAACGGCACGTCTTCATATACAAGCTGCCCATACCTCATAAACAGCTGGTTAAGCGTTATCTCATCGACCGTTGTCCCCATAGAAGAAACTACGGAATCCATTTCCGGGTTAGAATAAGAAAACAGATTCTGCCCCGAATATACCAGCTGATATGGATCCTGGTTCGCTGCAAGCTCTATCTCGCCAATGAACAGATCGAAATCTCTCGCCTGCAATGCCGCTGTATATTCAGCACCGCTTCTGTCATCGACCTCGGCCTTTATGCCGATAGTCCCATACGCTTCCGCTATATATTCAGTTATAGAAACACTTTGCGCGTCATCCGCATTAGCCAGTATTGTGATCGAAAGCCGTTCGCGCGATCCCTGCAAGCTCCTGCTCCAGCCGTTATCTCCCAGTTCCCAGCCATCGCTGCGCAAAAGCTCCATAGCATAGTCCATATTGCCGCCGGTGCTTTTTTCAGCATCAAACGCGTATATTGAATTAGGATTTATCGCATAATCAACGTCATAGCCCTGTCCATACAACAGGGACGATACTATATCACGTTTATTCACTGCCTCCGCCAAAGCCTGTCTCGTTGCTTCATTCCAGAGATATGACCTATTTAGGTTGAATCCCAGATAAACCAGTTTATTGGAAGCATAATCATCCATTTTTACATTGCCCTTTATCGTGTATCCCGTATCATCGGTCTCTCGGCTCGTTATAAGATCCACGCGGCCGGTGTCAAACATATTCAGGGCGTCCTCCCTGCCCTGGACGGTGTATATATCGACCTCTTCAATCTGTGGCAGCGTCCCATGCCAGCCCTCATACCGGTAAAAGGCTATACTGTCCACAGTCTTTTTTTCGCCGTAATAATAGGGGCCTGTCCCTATCGGAACGTATGAACGGTCAGCTCGGGCAGCAGTTCTGTTTTTCACTATCGGATATGTCAAAATACTTCCAACGTCCGGCACTGCCCTTGACAGCTTGAATATCACCCTATCACCGGAAACGGTGCAGGAGCGCATGACTCCCAAATTTCCGCTGTAGGCAGGATTTTCAGCCGCCATATTGGTGCTGTAAACAACATCCCTGGCTTCTAAAACAGAGCCGTCATGGAAAGTGACTCCGCTTTTTATCCCCACCGTTACAGTAAGGCCATCGCTTGAAAGCTCATATCCGGTTGCCAGCACCGGTACCGACTTCCCATTCGTTCCCACATCGAACAGCGGCTCATACACCAGCCGCATACTGCTGCGTACCGACTGCGAAGCGGTAGCCAGCGGCTGAAATGTATCAAAATCATAAACCGCCAGCGTCAGTATATTTTTGATCTGTATCTGTTCCTCCGCAGCCGGCGGTTCTGTTGGACTTTCTCCTTTCTCGCCGCCCAGACTGAATGAACAGCCGGACAAAAACAGCATACAAAACGCCAAAACAACAGCTGTTATTTTTATGCTCATACTGTTATACCGTCTCCTTTAATTCAATGATCGCGCCCAAATTCCCCCGTACACCGTTTGTCTTTCTGTGGCTGAACAGCAGCTCACTGTTGCAATACGTACAGATATTGGCAACTGTCACATTCCTCTCGGGGATACCGGCTTTTATAAACTGCCCCAGGCAGGCCGTTTGAAGATCCACATGATATTTATCCCCATATTTTTCAGCAGTTTCTCCGCCAAATCCCTTTATAAACAGCCGGGCTATCTCATCGCTGACCTCGAAATGGCATTTGCCTATCGAAGGACCTATCGCCGCCAAAATGTCTTCCAGCCGGCTGCCATATTGGGCTTTCATCATTTCCACCGCTTTATAGCCTATGCGGGCTACTGTTCCCCTCCAGCCTGAATGGACGCTTGCTATGACTCGTCTTTTCGGATCCAGCAAAAAAAGCGGCACACAATCGGCATATACCGTCAATAGCGGTATGCCGGATTCACCGGTCATCAACCCGTCCGCGCTCTCAAAACGATTCTCAAACAGGATGCCGTTGCCGCAATCGCTCTCATCAGCTATGTGGATATTATTTTCATGCACCTGTTTTGAGCATACAAGGCGTTTGTAATCAACGCCTATCGCCTCGCATATTCTGCGGTGATTTTCTATCACGTTTTCTTTTTTGTCATCGCAATGAAAACGCAGATTAAGCGTACCGTATGCCCCGCTGCTTACACCGCCGCGCCGCGTTGTGAAGCAATGACGCACAAGTCCCGTTTCCTCAAATGAATCTATGATATAATAGGAGATATTTCCTTTATTTACCAATCTAAACATTGTTTACTCCTGCTCTTTATGAAAATACTCATATACAGACGTACCGGTCTTTTTACCGCAAGATTTCTCAAGCTCCTCTAATGAAGCCTTCTTTATCCTCGCCACCGATCCGAACTCCTTAAGCATCTTTTTGCGTCTGGCGTTGCCTATACCGGGTATCTTATCAAGCTCGGAGATAACGGCGTTTTTACGGTGCAGGCTGCGGTGATAGCTGATCGCCACCCGGTGCACCTCGTCCTGTATCCTGGTGATAAAACGGAAAACGCTGCCGGTCATCGGCAGGTCTATTTCACCGTCCTTGGAAACAAGTCCCCTCGTGCGGTGCTTATCGTCTTTCACCATGCCAAACACCGGCACCTCTACCTCTATTGATTCTAAAAGCTCACTGACCGCATTTAGATGTCCCACTCCGCCATCAAGCAGTATAAGGTCTGGATACGGCAGGAACTTCGCCTCCTCCGGCTTCATCTGCCCGGCCGCTATCTTTTCTTCTTCCTCCAGAGCATGGCGGAACCGCCGGTAGATCACCTCGCGCATTGCACGGTAATCATCCGCGCCCTCAAAAGACTTTATCTTAAATTTCCTGTACTTGCTGTTAGCCGCCCTGCCCCTTTCAAATACGACCATCGAAGCGACATTATCAGCCCCGGAAACGTTGGAGATATCATAGGATTCTATCCTTACAGGCGTTTGGGGCAAATTTAATGCTGCGGCCAGAGCTTCGGGGGTATGATTTTCTTCGGCATTTTTCATGCGGCGGATACGGTCGTTTTCGTTGGCGGTATCGGCGTTTTTTTGCACCATTTCAGTCATTCTGCGCTTTTCGCCCCGCACCGGTATCGAAAGAGTGACCTTATGTCCCGCTTTTTGAGTAAGCCATCCTGCTATAAGCTCACGATCCTCTATGTCGCATTCCAGCAGCAGTGTTTTTGGTATATACATAGCCGAATCATAAAACTGCTTAACAAAGCCGCCAAGCACCTGCTCTTTCGTAAGTTCGGAGGTGTTTTCGATACGATAGTTTTCACGACCGACAACCTTGCCGCTGCGGACAAAGAACACCTCGCAAAAGCTGCTGTTATCACCGATGGAGCAGGCCAGGATATCCTCATCGGTCTGCTTGTCAACGTTTACTATCTTCTGCTTTTCCTCGATAGCGCGCACAGACTGTATCTTATCCCTCAAGGCTGCGGCCTTTTCAAACTCAAGAGCCTTGCTTGCCGCCGTCATCTGCTCAGTCAGCGCCTCCAAAAGCCCTTTATGATCACCGTCAAGGAATGAACAAATATCGAAAAATATCCGCCTATACTCCTCGCGGCTCACTCCGCCGACGCAAGGAGCGAAACAGTTTTTTATATGATAATTGAGACAGGGACGGCCCTTGCCTATATCCTGCGGGAATTTGCGGTTACAGGAAGGCGGCTTGAATATCTTCTGCACGATATCAAGAGTGTTCTTTATCGTATTCGTGCCCATATAAGGGCCAAAATACTTCGCCCCATCATTTTTGAGCTTTCTCTCCATCATTATCCGCGGATACGGCTCATTTATCGTCACCTTTATATACGGATATTGCTTATCGTCCTTGAGCAGGATATTGTATTTGGGACGGTACTTCTTAATGAGGTTGCACTCCAATACCAGTGCTTCCACCTCTGAGTCAGTCATGATATACTCAAACCACGCGATATGAGAGACCATTGCCCTCACCTTCGGCGTGTGATTTGCGCTGTTCTGGAAATATTGACGGACGCGGTTCTTCAGCACCTTAGCCTTGCCTACGTAGATCACGTTGTCCCCGCTGTCGTGCATTATATAAACGCCGGGTGAATCCGGCAGATTTTTTAGCTCTTCCTCTATATTGAACATGAACATTACCGTTTATAATGCAAAAATAACCCTACTGACTGTAGAGTTATCCTGCATCATTTGTTGAACATAAGAAATTATTCCGAAAAATTCGACTCGATCAGCTGTACCAGCGTTGTAACGGCGTCCTCTTCATCTGCGCCGTCAGCCATTATAGTGATCTGCGTGCCTTTTACAATGCCAAGTGATAATACGCCCAGCAGACTCTTTGCATTCACCTTGCGTTCGTCCTTTTCCACCCAAACGCTCGACTTAAATTCATTTGCCTTCTGAATAAAAAATGTTGCAGGTCTTGCATGAAGTCCGACTTGGTTCTGTACTACAACTTCCTTTGAAAACATTGAAATGCCCCCTTAGTTTATTTGATCAGCATGAATCTCATACTACGTTGTTCAACGCAACTCTCTATACTATATAGGATACTAAAAAAAACGAAAAAAGTCAATATATTTTTTTATAATTCTTACTTTTGATTAAATATATCCTTTTTATTCCGATTTTTTCTCCTCTTTTTCGTTCATTTCGACAACGGCTGCGGTCTCTGCTTCGTCTGTAGATTCCGCCTGCTTCCCTTCTTCGCCATCTTTTTCCTTAGTCTTATCCTCCTTGGCCTTGGGGATAGGCGGCATACCGAGAGCTTCTCTTACCTGCGCTTCGATATTTTCGGTAAATTCCTTATGCTCTACCATGTATCTTCTTACATTATCGCGCCCCTGGCCAATCTTTTCGCCGTTGTAGGAGAACCACGCTCCCGCTTTTTTGATTATATCAAGACCTACCGCTACATCAAGGATATTACCCTCTTTAGATATGCCCTGACCGTAGATAATGTCAAAGTCAGCCTCTCTAAACGGCGGAGCGACCTTATTCTTAACGACCTTGACCTTTGTCATATTGCCGATAAACTCCGTACCGTTTTTGATAGCGTCTTTTCTTCTTACGTCAAGACGCACTGAAGAGAAGAATTTCAGTGCCCGTCCGCCGGGAGTGGTCTCGGGGCTTCCGTAAACGGTACCTACCTTTTCACGCAGCTGATTTATGAATATGACCGCCGTCCCTGATTTGGCCGTAATGGCAGTAAGCTTCCTCAGAGCCTGCGACATAAGCCTTGCCAGCACACCGACATGCGAATCGCCCATCTCACCCTCGATCTCCGATTTCGGCACCAGAGCCGCCACGGAGTCGATAACGATAACATCTATAGCGCCGCTCCTCACCAAGGCTTCCGTTATCTCCAACGCCTGCTCGCCGTTATCGGGCTGCGCCACGATAAGATCGTCAACATCGACCCCGATATGACGCGCATATTCAGGATCGAGCGCGTGCTCTGCGTCTATAAATGCCGCGTCTCCGCCCATCCTCTGCGCCTCCGCTACGATATGCAGAGCAACGGTCGTCTTACCCGAGGATTCCGGGCCAAATATCTCGATAACTCGTCCGCGCGGTATGCCTCCCACGCCCAACGCAATATCCAGCGTCATCGCCCCCGTCGGTATAACGTCAACGTTTGCGGTACTGACCTCGCCAAGCTTCATTATACTGCCTTTTCCGTATTCTTTTTCTATAACTTCAAAAACGGCGTTTATGGCTTTCTTTTTTTCATCGTTAAACTTGCGTTCAACGGCGGCTTTTTGAGTTTTTTCCTTCGCCATGCAAATTTCTCCTTTATATGTTAAGCAACGCCGCATATAAAACGGCATGAATAAAACTGTATCTTTATTATATAATGTTTTCCTTAAAATTGCAATAGTCATTTATCACAATATTTCCACCGGCGATACCCTCAGCTGCATTCGGGCTATTATATGTACCATCAAACAGTGCTTATCCTCCCTGCGGATACCGTTAGCCCGCACTTTTGCTTTTGGCGGCATATAAGCTTATCCGCTTATGCAGTCTGCAGGCAAAAGCGCGGGCGGAATGGTTCTCAACCAGCTCCCTTCTATCATCTGCATTCATGCAGGGGATCCCTTGATATTTACTGTCTATCCCCTTGCTCATTCGCCAGCACTGCCCGTCTTATCATATCAAAGGTATTCATCACCGCCAATGTCCGTATTCTTGCCCGGCTGCCGTTCAACGTCAGCTTTTTCACCTCTGTCCTGCCGAAGGCTGCCAGGCCGACATATACCAGCCCTACCGGCTTTTCTTCCGTGCCACCCCCGGGCCCGGCAATGCCCGTTATGCCGACCGCAATATCCGCACCGGTATTTTGCTTAAGCCCCTCAGCCATCTCCGCGGCAGTCTCTGCACTCACCGCACCATGCTTATCCAGAGTCTCTGCCGATACCCCCAAATACTTCATCTTCGCCTCATTGGAATAGGTGACAAAGCTCTCCTTAAACACCTCGGAAATGCCCGCAATATCCGTCAGCGTCTTTGCAAACAATCCGCCCGTGCAGCTTTCCGCCGCCGATATCGTAAGCCCCTGCCGAAGCAGCAGCTCCGCCGTTGTATCATATAGATCCTTTCCATCATCACTGTAAATATATTCGCCTGCCGCCTCATATATACGCCCTTTTACGGAATCAATAAGCCTTTCGCCCTCGGCCTCGTCATCACAGGAGGCCGCTACCCGCAAATGTACCTCGCCGGTCTTGGCATAGGGGGCAACCGTTGGATTCGTGCTTTCCCGCATCAGGTCGGCCAGATTCTGCGCCACTGCGCTCTCACCCATACCGAATATCCTATATATCCGGGAATATATCAGCTTGTCGGATTTCTTCCTGAGATACTCCAGCGCCTCTCCCTCAAACATCGCCTTAAGCTCCACCGGCGGCCCCGGCAACATCAGGGCGGCCTTGCCGTCCTTCTCTATTATGCAGCCGGGGGCAGTCCCGCAAGTGTTTTTAAGCACGATACAATGTTCCGGCAGCATAGCCTGCTTTACATTGTTTTCCGTCATGGCGCGGCCTATGGAACGGAAGTAATCCTTCATCCTCTTGAGACTTTCCTCATGCAGCACGAGCTTCTCGCCCATACATTCAGCCAGAGTTTCCTTGGTAAGATCATCAGGCGTCGGCCCCAGTCCGCCGGAGGTTATCACGATATCCGATCTTTCAAGAGCGCGTTTTATCTCCTCGCTCAGCCGTTTTTTATTGTCGCCGACTACCGATTGATGATAAACATTTATCCCCAGAGCCGAAAGCTGCTCAGCAAGATACTGCGCATCGGTATTCGTTATCTCTCCCATTAAAAGCTCTGTACCTACAGCTATTATCTCTGCATTCATAAAATCATCATAGCCTTTCCGCCCACAAATATTCGTAGAATTAACGCAATGCCTGTGGGCAGACAAGCGTTAAACGATAATATTGCCTTATTGGCTTACAAAACGATCGTACCACCCGGCAATTAAATTCAGAATCATGCTGTTTTTGAATACCTTCTGCCTTTTCTCCTGCTCACACCTGCGGATATACCTCTACCAGCTCCACGCCGTCAAGAGCCTCATCGATAAGCGCTTTAATATCAAGCACGCTCTCCGACTGTTCTATGTTTCTCCGCTTAGGCTGTGTCGTTGGATGCTTAGGCGTAAATACTGTGCAGCAATCCTCATACGGCAGTATAGAAGTCTCGAAAGTACCGATGTCCTCCGCCCTTTCCACTATCTCTATCTTATCCATACCGATAAGCGGGCGCAGCACCGGCATATCCACGACTGAATTTGTGGTATCAAGAGCAGCCAGAGTCTGGCTTGCCACCTGCCCCGCGCTCTCGCCGGTTATAAGCGCCTTGGAGCCGTTTTTGACCGCCAGCCTTTCGGCTATGCGCATCATAAAACGGCGCATTATAAGGGTCATATGCTCCTCGCGGCATTTGTCGCGTATTTCCAGCTGTATCTGAGTGAACGGTACGATATATAAGTTTATTTTCCCCGTATAACGGGCAATAATTCCTGCCAATTCAATGACTTTTTCCTTAGCGCGTTCAGATGTATAGGGGAAAGAGAAAAAGTTCACCGCATCTATCTCTATGCCGCGCTTGGCCATCATATGTCCGGCGACCGGGCTGTCTATCCCTCCCGAAAGAAGCAGCGTCGCCCGTCCTCCGGTTCCTATCGGCACACCGCCCTGACCCTTTATCTTGTTCCCTACGCAATAAACGTAGGCCGCCACATCGCGTATCTCGACCTTTACGGTCACCTCCGGTTCGTGTACATCGCAGCGCAGGTTCTCAAACCTGTCATCAAGATATCCGCCAACCTCCCGGCACAGCTGTATAGAATCCAACGGAAAACTCTTGTCCGCCCGCTTAGCTTCGACCTTGAAAGTCGCGGCCGCCGAAAGCTCTCCCTGGCAGTATTCCTCTGCCGTTTTACAGATCGCTCCAATCTCCTTTTCACACACCGCCGCCTTTGTTATGGAAACTATCCCGAACACCTTCGACAATCTCTCTGTCACAAGGCCAAGCTTTTCTTCTTCGTCAACTTCTATATATATCGTTGCCTGCATGAGCTTCATTTTTATCTCCGCAACGTTTCTTAAAGCATCGCGGATATTATTCATCAGCTTCTGCTCAAACCGGGCGCGGTTGCCGCCCTTTAAAATTATCTCTCCGTATTTTACAAGGATGATCTCCTTCATTTGCTCACCTCATTATCCTCCGCAGCCTGGGCACCTCTTCCGCCAGCACCTCAGCCGTGCGTATTATCTCCTCTGTAGTATTCATATGCGAAAAACTGAACCGCACTGCCGAATCCGTTTCAGCTGCGCTGCATCCCATCGCTGTCAACACATGGCTCTTCTGCGGCTTATGCGAGGAACAGGCCGATCCGGTGGAAACATATATTCCTCGCGCTTCCAGCACGTGCAGCAGTATCTCCGACCTTATCCCCGGGAAAGACACGTTCAAAACGCTTCCCGCATTATTATCATCCGCCCCGTTTATCTTCACGTTTTCTATCTTCTTCGTTATCTCGTCCTTTAAAAGACCCCTCAGCGCGTGAAGATGTTTACTGTTCTTTACCACATCTATTTCCCTCACCGTCTCGCCGAGGGCGTATATTCCCGGCAGGTTTTCCGTCCCCGGGCGCAAGCCCTCCTGCTGACCGCCGCCGAATATTATCGGATGCAGCTTGTTCACCCGGCAATAAAGCACTCCGATCCCTTGCGGAGCGTGTATCTTGTGGCCGCTTATCGAAAGCAGATCTATCCCCCACTCCTTCGGCCGCAGCTCGGTCTTGCCGAAGCTCTGCACGGCGTCTGAATGGAACAGCGCATGAGGCGCCTTTTGCTCAAGCAGCCCCCTAACCTTATCCACCGGCTGCATCACGCCCGTTTCATTATTGACGTGCATGATGCTCACCAGCACGGTATCCTCCCGCAGAACGCTATCCAGCTCCTTAAGGCTTATCGCCCCTGTTTTATCCGGCTCAAGATACGATACCTCAAAGCCCTCGTCCTCCAAAGCCTTCATACACTCCAGCACCGCAGGATGTTCTATGCTCGTAGTAACGATATGCCGGCCGCGCTTTTTCATTTTGCGCGCCGCTCCGAAAATGGCGATGTTGTCGCTTTCCGTACCGCCCGAGGTAAAATATATCTCAGACGGTGATACGCCCAGCTTACGCGCTATATCCTGCCGCGCGGTTTTTATACGTTTTTCCGCCGCTATCCCTATTCCATGCAAGGACGAGGGATTGCCGAAATTTTCCATGCATTCCAAAACCGCCCTTACCGCCGTGGGACACGGCTTGGTAGTGGCGGCATTATCCAAATATATAGTATTTTCAGTCATTGCTCTTTATCACAAAGCCCTTTCCCCCGGCCGTTTCTATACAGCAGGTATATCCTGTCATAACATTGCTGACACCGCGGCATTCATACCGATAAAGCGTCTCTTTGTCAAGCGCATACTCCAATCCCTCGGTCTTAACGCCCCGAAGCTCCTCGTCAAGCGGCAATATCGACACCAAATCGCCCGGCTTCCCTGTAAGACAACAGTTCTTGTCTAAAAGGTGTATCTCGCTGTTGCGGTCGATGATCACGCCCTCGCCGCCATGACGCTGTATATATTCCAGAAGGCCGAGGTTCGCTATCGTATGATCCATTCTCCCGCCGGTAAAGCCGAAGAGCAAAAGCTCGCGATACCCTTTTTCCAGAGCGTGCCTTACCGCCAGCTCGCTGTCGGTAAAATCCTTGCGCACAGGGAATTTCTCCGATCTCACATCCTGCGGAAACTCCGCTATCGAGTCAAAGTCCCCCAAGAGCATATCCGGATTTATGCCGTCCGCTCTGTCAAAACCGCTGTCGGCACATATCACATAATCATCCTCACGCAGAAACTTCTCCAGCTGCTCACGGCAAACGTTTCCGCCCGCAATTATCACTGCCCGCATTTCTTCAATTCCTTTACTGCTTTCGTAATATCTCCTCTACCAAAAACCGCCGTGCCTGCCACTATCACATCAGCCCCGGCTTTTATCGCTTCGGTTATCGTTTTGCTGTTTATGCCGCCGTCCACCTGGATATGCAGACGGTCGCCGGCAGTTTGGCGCAGCCATTTTATTTTTTCATTCATCTCGTGCATATATTCCTGTCCGCCCTCACCCGGCTCGACAGTCATAACCAGCACCATATCAAGAAACGGCAGATACTCCTCCAGCACCTCCGCCGGGGTATCCGGCTTTATAGATATACCGGCCTTTTTTCCCAGAGAATGTATAAGCTCAAGGCAATCCCGCACACTGCTGTTGGATTCGTAATGGAACGTTATAGAATCCGCTCCCGCCGCCGCAAACTGCGGTATATGATGAAGCGGATCTTTGACCATCAGATGAACGTCAAAAAACAGTCCGCTCGCCGGGCGCAGTGCCTGTACGACCGGTATCCCAAAACTTATAGAAGGCACGAACACGCCGTCCATAACATCAATATGCAGCCAATCCGAACCGGCCTTTTCACATTCTGCGACCTCTTCGCCCAGCCTGCAAAAATCAGCCGCCAGTATAGATGAAGATAAGATCATTTTTCATTCCTCTTAGTTTTTCCATTCTTTTATATCCTTTAGCATATCATACAACTCCCGATAGCTCTGATAACGGGAAGCGGATATCTCTCCAGCCTCCGCAGCCGCCTTAACGGCACAATCCGGCTCGTTTATATGCACGCAGCCTCGGAACCGGCAGCCGTCCGCCCTTCTGGCCATTTCCGGGAAATAATGCCACAGCTCATCTGCCTTTACACCCGTAAGCTCCATCGAGGAAAACCCGGGCGTATCCATGACATATCCGCCGCCCGCAAGCTCCATCAGCTCCACGTGGCGCGTAGTATGCCTGCCGCGATGTATCTTGTCCGAGACCGCTCCCGTTTGCAGTTCATTGCCGGTCATGCAACTCAAAAGGCTGGATTTTCCTACCCCGGAAAGACCGGCAAAGGCCGCAGTCCGTCCGCGGATGATCCTCGCAAGCTCCTTTGTACCTTCTTCTTTCAGAGCAGATACCCTCACTATATCATAGCCGGTATCTTTGTAGGCCTCGTATATCTGTTCCCCGCCGTCTATATCCGTTTTGTTTATACATATGACCGGCGTAATAGAGTTCATCTCAGCATGGACAAGCATTTTGTCAAGAAGGAGGAAATTCGGATCCGGCTCCCGGGACGCCGCCACCAGCACCAATATATCCACATTAGCTGCCGCCGGCCGCACCAGGCTTGTCTTTCGCTTTTCTATCGCATTGATATTGCCTTTCCCGTTTTTTACATCTATTTCCACAAAATCGCCTATCATTGGCGTTATGCCCAGCTTACGGAATATCCCTCTTGCTTTACACTCATATACGCACCGGTCGGAGGCCTTTACATAGTAAAAGCCTCCGATCCCTTTAACTATTCTTCCCTGCATATCAATCAAAATCTATCGAGGTACTGTCTACCTTCTGCCCGTCGATATATGCCTCTATCTGCTTGGTACCGGAGCCGGTGATGTTTACCGTAACTCCGCCCTCGGATTTGCTGTGCGTTCCCTGATGAATAGTACGCCCGTCAGCCTCGATACGTACATTTACCGTATCATCTGCGCTGCTGGGTATCATTACCGTATAGCTTTTAGTGGAGGTAGACTCCTCCCTTACCGGTACTCTGGTCGCTCTCGGTTCATCACCGCTTCCGTTTTCATCGTCAGAGGAAGGACGCTGGGTAGGACTTGAGGTCCTTGCCGGACGCTCGGTAGGACTTGATGTCCTTGTCGGGCGTTCAGTGGGACTTGACGTCCTTTCCGGTGAATCGGTCTCTATCGGCGCTTCGCCGTTAGCAATAACTATGCTTATCGTTGACCCCTCATCGGCCATTCTGCCGCCGTTAGGACTTTGCGAGAGCACTGTATTGCCTATCTCGGTCGAATACTTGCGGCTTACACTGACGGTGAACCCCTTGGCCGTCAGCATTTCCTCCGCTCTTGCTCTTGTCTCACCAACAACGTTTGGTACCTCTACCTGTTGCTTGGCCTCCGTTGACTCTCCGTCGGGACCGGTGCTTATATATATGGTTACGACTTCTTCTTCCTTTACCTTGGTTCCCACTGCCGGCAGCTGCCTTGCCACTCTACCGGCTTCCACGGTATCGCTGGGTTCCTGAGCAACTGCGTAGAGAAGGTTCTCCTCAAGCAAGGTCTCCACGGCCTCCGTCTCGGTCATATTGATAACGCTGGGAACAGAGATGTTGCCGCCGGTCGAGCCGAGAGAAATAACCAGCTTTATCTCGTTATTCTTCTTTACAGTTTTCCCGGCCTCCGGAGTCTGCGACACTATCTTTCCCTCTTCAACTACGTCTGAGAGCGAATACTCCATGCTGTCGGATATCACAAACCCTTCTTCTGAAGCCAGCGACTTAGCCTCCTCTATCGTCTTGTTCGTAAAGTCGGGCACTACCAGCTCTTTGGCGCTGTTCAAATAGAAGTAAACTCCTCCGGCAATAAGCGCCAGTACGACTACTGTCACTATAGCCAGTATCACCGCCATCTTGTCCTCTTTTTTCTGCTGCTTTGTCTTTTGCTTCTTCTTTGATTTTTTGCTGTTTTTCTTATCTGCCACGTCCTCTTGTTCACCTCTGCGCGTGATCGGCGTTGTTATTATCTCCTGCACGTCCGTCTGCGGCGTTATCTTCTCCGGCGTTTCTATCTTTTTCGTAGCCTCAAGATCCCCTTCGGCCTCCTCAGGCTCTCCCTCACGGCTGGGAAGCATCTCATCTGCCAACACCGCCCTTAGATCCTCCGTCATCTCCTGCGCCGAGGAATAACGTGACGTCTGATCCTTGGCCATCGCTTTCATCGTCACGTACGACAGATCGGACGGGATATCCATATTTACGCATTTTACCGGAGCCGGTTCTTTTTCCAAATGCTGAAGTGCAACTGCCACCGCCGTTTCGCCGTTGAACGGCACTTGACCGGTGAGCATTTCATAGAGCACCACGCCGGTTGAATATATATCGCTCTTAGCATCGGTAAAGCCACCTCTGGCCTGTTCCGGCGAAATATAATGAACAGAACCGACAACGCCGCCGGCGACCGACGTCTCAGACGCCGCCGCGTGCGCTATGCCAAAATCTGTCACCTTCAATATGCCGTCAGAGGTCATCATGATATTCTGCGGCTTTATATCACGGTGTACGATACCGTTCTTATGCGCCTCGGTCAGAGCCTGGCAGATCTGTATCGCAAAACCGCAGGCCTCCTGCCATGCCAGCGGAGCATTCTTCTTTATGTATTCTTTTAAGGTAATTCCGTCAACATACTCCATTACCATGTAAAGAATACCGTCCTCTTCACCGACATCGTATACAGAAACGATATTGGGATGCGAAATACTTGCCGAAGCCTGCGCTTCTTTCTTGAAATTCTTGACAATGGCCTCATCGCCCTTTAAAGAATCCCGCAGCACCTTGACTGCAACGTATCTGTTTAAGAGGCTGCATCTGGCCTTATATACCATTGCCATTCCGCCCGAACCGAGCAGCTCAAGTATCTCGTATCTGTTCCCCAGAGTTTTCCCGATTAAGTTTTCACCGCTCATATTATGATCCCCTCCCGGTCAGTTTTATCCAATGCAACTATAGTGATATTATCTCGTCCGCCGCGGCTGTTAGCCATCTCTACAAGCGTATCAACGGCCTTTTGCAGATCGCTGCCGGAGCATATCACATCGCATATTTCTTCATCTTTAACAAAATTCGTCAGCCCATCGCTGCACAGCACCACAACTCCGCCATTATAATCCCTGATGGAAATATCTACCTTTACGGACTCCTCTGCACCTATCGCTCTTGTGATATAGCTTTTTTTGGGATGGTGCTCCGCCATTTCAGGCGTTATCTCACCGCGCGCTACCAACTCAGCCACATAAGAATGGTCTCGTGTTATTTGCTCTATCTCATTGTCACGGCACAAATACGCACGGGAATCCCCCACGTGAGCGGTTATAATCTTGTTTTGGTATATCATAGAAAACGTTGCTGTCGTTCCCATGCCCATTATCTTATAATGATTTTTGGCATACGTATAAATTATGCTGTTGGCAGCGATAAAAGCCTGGCGTACAACCTCCCCTGCCTCCACATAATCAAGCTCCGTATTTAAACCGTTTGCTAAACGGTTCATCACGATATCCACCATCATCATGCTCGCTACTTCACCGGCCTGATGTCCGCCCATACCGTCTGCTACGATACCGTACAAAAACTCAAGATCATCGTTGACAAAAAATCTGTCCTCATTCAGCTTTCTCATCCTGCCGATATCGGTAACAGCGCCGATCCTCATTTAAGTCACCCCGTTTCCGTAAAATATGCTCTCTTTTATTATAACACCTTTTTTCTCAGCTGTCCACAACTAGCATGAATATCACTGCCTAATTCCCTACGAATTGTAGCATTTACACCATGCTCTGTCAGTATTTTTTGAAATTTTTGTATTGTTTGTACAGGGCTTTTTTTATACTCGCGCTCCTCGACCTTATTCACCGGGATAAGATTGACGTGGCAGAGCATTCCGCAAAGCCTTTCCGCAAGCTCCCGCGCGTTTTCAGCGCTGTCGTTTATGCCCTGTATAAGCGAATATTCAAATGTTACACGACGTTTCGTCCTTTTTACATGATCACGACAGGCCTCAAGCAGCTGCTCCATACTCCACTTATTTGCCACAGGCATTATTTTCTTCCGTATCTCATCATTTGGCGCATGAAGTGAAACACAGAGCGTTACCGGGATATCCTCTTTGCTCAGCCTATATATTTTATCAACTAATCCACAGGTGGAAATCGATATATGCCTATAGCCGATATTCAGCCCCTGAGGATGATTCACATTATGCAGGAATTTTATCACATTATCGTAATTATCGAACGGTTCTCCGATCCCCATCATCACAATGTTTCCTATGCGCTCGGATAGATCCTTTTCAGCAAATATTATCTGGTCAAGAATTTCTCCCGGCGTCAGCGACCGGTACAATCCGCCGATAGTGGAGGCGCAGAAACCGCATCCCATACGGCAGCCCACCTGCGAGGATACGCATATCGTCAGCCCGTGATGATAGCGCATAACGACACTTTCTATGCAATTGCCGTCGGGAAGCTCAAACAGATATTTGACAGTCCCATCTATCGCCGAAACGTATTTTTCACGGATCGCAAGATGGGAGATAAAGCTGCTTTCTCTAAGCTTCTCCCTTGTTTTCTTGGATATATTCGTCATCTCATCGAATGAGGTGACGCCTTTTGACAGCCACGAAAATATCTGTCCCGCGCGGAACGACGGTTCTTCTAACTCCGCGAGAAATTCTTCCAGTTCTGTATATTCCAAATCCTTTAAATTGATCATGCTTTTAGTTTTCCTATAAAAAATCCATCTGTACCATGTATATCGGGGTATAGCGTCAGCTTACCGCTGTCCGCTCTGAAACTTCCCGTCTGAAACGACTGGAGCGAAAAATCGGGGTGAAGCTCTAAAAAGCGTTCTATCACACCCTCGTTTTCCTCCGGATTAAGCGTACAGGTGCTGTATACCAGTTCTCCGCCCTTTTTTAAGTACCGCGCCGCATTCTCCAAAAGCCGCAGCTGTATCTGCGGCAGTTCTGTATACTCGGCAGCATTATGCTTTATGTCGGGCTTACGGCGTATAATGCCCCAGCCGGAGCAGGGAGCATCCACCAGAACCTTATCCGCCGAAGCCTCATACTCCGGCAAAAACACCGTACCATCCCCCTGTTTTGCCTCTATTATCGTAAATCCCATACGGCGCGCATTCTCCTCAATAAGTCGCACCTTATGCTCATGGATATCAAAAGCAGTCACAAGACCTCTGTTTTCCATCAGCTGCGCCAGATAAGTAGTCTTGCCGCCCGGAGCTGCACACAGGTCTATCACTCTGTCTCCCGGGTCGGGAGCAAGCGCTGCCGGCGACAGCATCGAGGCGGTGTCCTGCACCGTAAACATTCCTTCCCTGTACAGCCTGCTTGCTGCGACCGAAAGCCCAAAAACTTTTACCGCATCGGGACACAGCTCAGACTCCTCCGCCGCTGCGCCTTCCTTTTTTAGCTCCTCTATCAGCTCTTTGCGGCTTATCCGCAAGGTGTTTACCCTTACAGTCATTTGCGGCTCGCGATTTAAAGCCTCCATAAGCGATGCTGCTCTTTCTCGCCCAAAGATCTCTACGAACCGCCGGCACATCCACACCGGGAAGGCATATTCCACGCTCATGCGCGAAAATTCCTCCTCCGGCAGCTTAAGGCTACCCTGTCCGCGCTGTGCGGCTCTGAGAATTGCATTTACAAATCCCGCTGAACGTTTTGCATACCGTTTTGCCAGCTTCACACTCTCATTTACAGCTGCCGATGGCGGTATCCTATCCATGAAATCCAGCTGGTATAGCCCCAGCCGCAGTATATTTATGACGTATACGGACAATTTTTTAAGCTTGACCGATGAATAGCGACTTATCATATAGTCAAGCGTTATTCTCCTTTGCAGCACGCCGTACACCAGCTGCACAGCCAAGGCTCGTTCTGCCGGAGCCATATCCTCCGGCAGGCTGCGCTTCAACACCAAATTCGGATACGCTCCGTTTTTATCTATCTCATAAAGCGACATGAGCGCCGCTTCTCTTGCGTTCTTCACCGTCTATCGTTTCTCCTGTTTAAAATGAGCAGAAGCCGCAAAAACTGCAATGCCGTAGCGGCCGTCCCGGCAACGTACGTCATGGCCGCCGCCCTAAGGACTTTTTTCGCCCCTCGCAGCTCGTCATTGCCGAGCAGATCGTACTCGTCCAGTATCTTTATCGCCCGGCTGCTGGCGTTAAATTCCACCGGCAGCGTCACCAGCTGAAACACCAGCACCAGCCCGAACAGCAGTGCCCCAAATAACGCCAGCGGTTCCAGCGAAAATATCAGCCCGATAAAAAACAAGGGCATAGAAAGCGCATTGCCAATATTCACGACCGGTACGATCGAGTTGCGTATCTTTATCGGCGCATAGCCCACCGCATATTGCACAGCATGGCCGCATTCGTGAGCGGCTACGCCGATAGCTCCCACAGAAGTGGATCCGTAGGTAGAATCCGAAAGACGCACTACATTAGAGCGCGGATCAAAATGGTCGCTCAAATTGCCGGAAACATGCTCTATGCGCACGTTTGTAAGGCCGTTCCTGTCAAGTATCTGCCGGGCAGCCTGTGCTGCCGTCAGCCCGCGCATATTATACACATTCTGATATTTTGAAAATGTAGCCTTTACCCCGAACGATGCAAAAAGTGTCAGTGCAAAACCTATTATAAGCAAAATATACGTAGGGTCGTAATAATATCCAAAGCCGTAACCAAACATAGCCTTTCCTTTCCTTCTACTGTCCTAAAACGCTCCCTATCTCCAGTGAATGTCCTCTCAAATAATCGGCCGCGCTCATGCGCCTGCCGCCTGCAAACTGTACGGTCTTTAAATAAAGGCCGCCGTTTGTGCATTTTATAAGGATCCCGTCCTTGGGATCTGCGCTTACAATACAGCCGCATTCTCCGTCAAGCTCACCCTCCGCCTTTTCGGCTTCATATATTTTCACCGTTTCGCCCTTATAATAAGTGTATGCGGCTGGCCACGGATTCATGGCGCATATCTTCTTTGATATCTCTTCCTTAGAACGCGACCAGTCTATCTCTCCCATCTGCTTAGTTATCATCGAAGCGTATGTCGCTTCTGAATCGTCCTGCGGCACGGGAGTTATCTTTGGAAGCTCTTTTAGCGTTTTTACCAAAAGCTCCGCTCCCATTTTACTGAGCCTGTCAAAAAGCTCGCCTGCCGTCTCATACTCTCCGATATTCGTCTCTTCCACTGACAGTATATCGCCGGTATCCAGACCCTCGCCCATCTGCTGTATCGTCACCCCGGTGACCTTATCGCCATTTAAAACAGCATACTGGATAGGCGCTGCCCCCCGGTACTTCGGCAGCAATGAGGCATGAACGTTTATACAGCCAAACCGCGGATACTCAAGCACATACGGCGGCAGCAGCTTGCCATAAGCGGCGACCGCTATGGCCTCCGGCCGAAGCTGCTCCAGTATCGGCTCCAATTCCCCGTGTTTAAGGCTTTGTGGCTGATATACCGGGATGCCCAGCTCAATAGCCTTAGCCTTTACCGCAGGCATTGCCAGCTTGTGTCCGCGGCCTTTCGGTTTGTCGGGCTGAGTAACCGCGCCCACGACCTCGAAATGTCCATCGGCAGCCAGTGATTCAAGCGATACCGCGCCGAAATCCGGCGTTCCCATAAACAGCACCCTCATTCCAGAACATTTCCTCCCTGCTCTTTTACTATATCCGTAAACAGCACTCCGTCCAAATGGTCTATCTCATGGCAAAAAGCCCTTGCCAAAAGTCCCTCGCCGGTCATCTCAAACTTCCTGCCGTTTCTGTCCTGCGCTATGACGGTGACCACGTTCGGCCTTTCAACATCATACCACTCATCAGGGATACTCAAGCATCCCTCCTGGCCGACCTGGGAGCCTTCTGTCTTTGTTATCTCGGGGTTTATAAGCTCGATCCTTCCTTCACCCACATCTATCACCACGGCTCTCTTAAGTATGCCCACCTGCGGCGCAGCCAATCCTGCGCCTTCTCTTTTTTTCATCGTATCGTACATATCATCAAGGAGCTGCCCCAGTTTTTCATCAAACTTTACGACCTCTTTGCTCCTTTTTCTGAGTATATCGTCGCCTTTTATTCTTATCGTCCTTATCGCCAAAACCAATACCTCCTAATAAACGCTGTTGGGATTTTTATCTATCACTACCGCTACCGACCTATACAGCCGGTGCTCCTTGCAGGCTTTTTGCGCCTTTAACACATATTCGTTCAAGATCTCTATATTCTCGCTTTTTATAAGTATCTGCCATCTGTATTTGTTCTTTATCTTCGGCACCTGAGCCTCTATCGGCCCCAATATCTGTGTCTTTTCCTTCAGAGATCGCAGCGGTTCCAAACAGCGCGCAAAAAATCTTGCTGTCTGCATGACAAGATTCTTGCTTTCGCCTGAGAACTGGACGCTCTCTATCTCACAAAACGGCGGATACCACATCGCTTTCCTGGCCGTTATCTCCTGTTCGTAAAAGGCGCGGTAATCATGCGCCTTGGCCAGCTTCACAGCCTCATGTCCGGGATCGTACGTCTGGACAACTGCTCTTCCGGCCGTCCGACCGCGCCCGGCACGCCCTGTTACCTGTTCAAGCATGGCGAACGTCCGCTCCGCACTTCGGTAATCGTTTATATGCAGCATAGTGTCCGCCGACACCACGCCTACCAATGTAACATTCTCAAAATCAAGTCCCTTGGCCACCATCTGCGTCCCTATCAATATATCTGCTTCCTTGTTTTTAAAAGCGGTCAATATTTTCTCATGCGCCTCTTTGGTCTCGGTAGTATCCACATCCATACGCAAAATACGCGCCTCCGGGAAAAGCTGACTTGCCTCCGCCTCCACCCGTTGGGTACCGCCGCCGAAATGGCGTATGTACTTCGATGAACATACGGGACACAGTTTCGGCGCCGGGGTCGTATAGCCGCAGTAATGGCAGCGCAGCGATCCCGCCGTCTTATGATATGTCAGCGATATGCTGCAATTGGGACATTCGGCCACATAACCGCAGCTGCGGCAGGAAACAAACGTGGAAAATCCGCGCCTGTTCATCAGCAGTATCGTCTGTTCTTCCCGGGAAAGATTCCTTTTTATCTCCCCGGCCAACATACGAGAAAACATACGCTTATTGCCCTCTGCCAGCTCTTGGCGCATATCTACGATCTTCACCGCCGGAAGCGGTCTATTGTTCACCCTATGGAGCATCTCTATCAGCGTGTATTCACCGTCAAGAGCCCGCTTGTAATCCTCAGTCGACGGCGTTGCCGATGCCAGGATCAGCGGCGCCCTATGCTGCTGCGCCCGGAATCTTGCCACCTCATGCGTGCTGTAACGCGGAGAAAGCTCTGATTTATACGTCTCCGAATGCTCCTCATCCATTATTATCACGCCTATATCGTCAAAAGGAGCGAACACCGCCGACCGTGCGCCGATAGCGATATCCGCCTCCCCATCGCGCATCCGCCGCCATTCGTCAAACCTCTCGCCTGATGACAGCGCGGAATGGAACACCGCTATCCGGCTGCCGAAGCGTGATAAAAAGCGGTCTATCATCTGTTGCGTCAGCGATATTTCCGGCACCAAAAGAACGGCCTTCCGCCCTTTTTTCAGCACCCTGTCTATGACCGCCATAAAGACCTCAGTCTTCCCGCTGCCGGTAACTCCTCGCAAGAGAAACTCCTCAAACCTGTCAGCGTCTACAGCTGACCTTATCCTTTCATAGGCCGCCTGCTGCTCGCCGCTAAGCTCCGGCGCAGGACGCTTTTCCACACAACGGTTTTTTAAGGGATCGCGGTAAAATTCAACGGTAAATATCTCCGCCAGTCCCTTTTTCTCCAACGTCCTTATAACACCGGCGGTGCATCCCGCTGCATCGCACAGTTCCGACACCGTCATTTCTCCCTGTTCGGCAGCCGCCTCCAAAGCCCTTGCCTGTGCCGGGAACCGGCCGCTGATATTCTTTGCCGTCTCCAGCGCCGTCTCATCAGAAACCGCCAGCCGCACCATACGCACGCTGACGCCCTTTCTCTGCCCCGGCTGCGGTGATACCGCCTTTATCGTTTCTACAAAACCACAGAGATATTTCTCGCGCATCCAGTAGATAAGCGACAGCATTTTCTCATCGAACACCCGTCCGGTATCCCAGACCGAATCTATCTCTTTAAGCTCTTTCACTCCGCCGGTCTTTTTTATCCCCAGCACAAAGCCCTCGTAAAGCCTATCTCCGCGGCCAAACGGCACCTCTACGCCGCTGCCGATCACGACTTCGCCCTCAAGCCTCTCCGGTATCCGGTAATCATACAGCTTATCGGTGCTTTTAGAGAGCCTGTTTACGGCTACCTGTGCGATCACCTTACTTCTCCGCCGGATACTGCTCCTCGGGTTTGTCGGCATCGCGGTAGTGTATCTGTCCGCTCGCTATCTCATGAGCGGCAATAGATACAGGCTTATCGGAGTCGCATTGTGCATACTCGGTTATATCCCTGCCATCGGAACGTGCCTTGCCTATCATTCTTGCCCTTTTCGCCGCCAGGGTCACCAAAGTATAACGGCAGCCGTTTTTGTGTATGCGCTCCAAAAGCTCACTTATTCCCGGTTCTATGATCATTTTGCATTCTCCTTTATATTTATTTAGTCAGTTGCGAAACCCTTTTTCGCAATTGACTAATTTATTAGCTGATCGAAAAATTTCGTCTCAATATTTCTCATCAAGCAAAGCCTCTATCCGCCGTCTCGCTCCCGCTTCCCGGTGCATAGCGGATATGACTTCCTCAACGCAAGCGTCAAGGTCATCATTCTCAATGATATAATTGTATTTTGGTGCCTGTTCAAATTCCCAGCGGGCGGCAGCCATCCTCTCATCTATCTGCCCCGCCGTCTCGCGTCCCCTGGTCTCCAGTCGCCTTTTAAGCTCGGCCATTGACGGCGGCACGATGAATATCAATACCGCCTCCGGGAACATTTTCTTGACCTGCAAAGCCCCGTTCGGCTCTATCTCCAAAAGCACATTCTGTCCGCGCTGAAGCCTTTCTAACACCTTTTTCTTAGGCGTACCGTAGAAATTGCCGCTGTATTCCGCCCATTCAAGCATCTCGCCGTCATCTATCAGCTTTTTAAATTCCTCACGCGTATGGTAGTAGTAATTTACGCCCTCGGCTTCTCCTTTTCGCATCTCACGCGATGTGGCTGATATGGACAAAAACAGCTCCTCTTCCCTTTTCAAAAGCTCCTCGCATATCGTCCCTTTTCCTGTGCCCGAAGGTCCGGACATCACAAACAACAGCCCTTTATTCAACATCGATCTCCTCCTCGTCCACAGAATGACCCAGCCTGTTGGCTATAGTCTCCGGCTGCAGGGCAGAGAGCACAACGTGTGAGCTGTCTGTTATTATGACCGCCCTCGTACGCCGTCCATATGTAGCGTTTACAAGCTCGCCGCTTTCGTCCGCTTCCTTTATCACCCTCTTTATCGGAGCCGATTCGGGGCTTACTATCGCCACTATCCTCGATGCCGAGACCATATTGCCAAATCCTATATTTATCAATTTCAATTTTGTTCCCCTATTCTATGTTCTGTATTTGCTCTCTCAGCTTTTCCAGCTCTCCCTTTAATTCCAGCACCAGCTTTGATATCTCAATATCCGAGGCCTTGGAGCCGATAGTGTTTATCTCACGGTTTATCTCCTGCACCAAAAAATCAAGCCTCCGCCCTGCCGGCAGTTCGCTTGCGGTTATCTCACAAAACTCCTTGAAATGGCTGTCCAGCCGAACCGTTTCCTCATTGACCGCCACCTTGTCGGCAAATATCGCCGTCTCAGTCAGTATTCGCTGCTCGTCGGGAGCATCGGAGCCTAACAGCTCCTTGATCTTCGCATAGAGCTTTTTCTGATACTCATCTACCGTTTCCGGCGATCTCTCCTCGATCCTCGCGGCCAGAGTGCGCATATAGCCGACCCTATTCTCCAGATCGGCGCGTATGCGTTCTCCCTCTCTTTGGCGCATCTGGCAGAACAGCTCCAGAGCCTCTTTAAGTACCGGCTCCACACAGCTCCAAAGCTCATCCTGATCCTCCTCGCGTCTTTCGACCTTAAATATCTCGGAGTTTCTGGCAACGCTCATAACGCTTATGTCATCCTTAAGCCCAAAGCTGTCGCGCAGCTCATAAAGCGCCTTTATGTAGCTTTCTGCCCAGCTCTTGTCAAGCAGTATGTCCCTATCGTCCCCGTCGCAGGTTTCTATCGTTATCATAATATCTACCTTGCCGCGGGCAATATATCCCGCAGCCAGTTTACGCACCCGTTCCTCCAGAAAATAATAGTGGCGCGGCAGCTTTATATTATAATCCGAATAACGGTGGTTCACAGACCTTACCTCCGCCAGGATCTTTTTATTGCCTACAATAGACTCGTGCCTGCCATAGCCGGTCATGCTTTTCATAAGGCGTTCTTTCCTTTCTGCAGCTATTTTTTGCCGGTATTCCTTATCTAAATATTATATCACAAAATTTTCCGTTTGCATACATATTTTTGCAAAATTTTTAAATTTATTAATAATTTATTATTTTTCCCGCAGCCAGCCCCGTCTTATTGACTCTTTTATCAAAGCATCGACTACCTCGTACAATCTGGGAGCAGCAGCTTTTATCGGTTCGGCGCGGCCGTATACCATATCCGCCGTAACGCTGCCGTCTCTCCAGGTATATCCCTCGGTACGGAAATTGTTTATCAGCGGCTGAAATCTGTCCAAGGCTCCCGCAAACACGGCTTCGGGAGTCTTTGACGCTTCAAACTCCTCCCACATCTTCCGAAATTCCCGTTCCTGCTCCGCCGGCAGCAGCGAAAACAACCTATCGGCAGCCGCAGCTTCCCGTGCTGCTTTCGTTTTTATCCCCTCCGTATCATAGGCGAACGTATCACCGGCATATATCTCCACCAGATCGTGCACCAGCACCAACCGTATCACGCGTTCTATGTCCGGGTTCCCCTCGGCATATTCACCCAGGGTCATCGCCATCACCGCCAGATGCCAGGAATGCTCGGCATCAGTCTCTGCCCGCGATACATCGGAGAGCATCGTCCGCCGATATATCTTTTTCATATCATCGCAGACAGCCAGAAACTCCAGCTGGCTTCTTAACCTTTCCGTCATACGCCGCAGACCTCCGCAAAAACCTTGCCTATCGGGTCATGTATGCTTATCCTTGCCATTTTATCCGCCCCGGTCGCCGATTTATTGATAAGCACCAGCTTATCTCCCTGATAATAGTATATCAGGTTCGCCGCCGGATATACCACCAGCGAGGTACCGCCTATTATCAGGACATCGGCTTTCCTGATATAGTCCACGGATTTTGCAAGGACCTTTTCATCGAGCATTTCCTCATAGAGCACCACATCCGGCTTTACGATCCCTCCACAGCTGCAATGGGGCACGCCGTCTGTCTCCATTATATAGTCAAGAGAATAAAACTTATGACAGCGGCAGCAGTAATTGCGGTGCACAGAGCCGTGCAGCTCAAGCACATTTTCACTGCCGGCCGCCTGATGCAGGCCGTCTATGTTCTGGGTTATGACCGCCTTCAGCCTGCCCTCCCGCTCAAGTTTGGCCAGGGCGATATGCGCCTTATTGGGCTTGGCATCACGGTATATCATCCTGTCGCGGTAGAAACGGTAAAATTCATCCGGCTCCCTTTCGAAAAAGCTGCGGCTTATTATCTCTTCGGGCGGATAATCATAATTCTGGTTATAAAGCCCATCTGTGCTTCTAAAATCCGGTATACCGCTTTCGGTAGATACTCCTGCTCCCCCGAAAAACACTATATTGTCACTGGAATCAATAAGCTCCTTTAACTCCTCATACATTTCATATCACCTCATCCACGCGCTCCAAAAACATCTCCGCCAGCTTCTGCATATCCTCGATGTCCTTTATAGAAGCGACAGAGGCCGGGGAATGCAGATACCGGCATGGTATCGAAAGCGAAGCCGTCTTTACCCCTGTCCCGGAGATATGGATCGCACCCGCATCGTTGCCGCCGGCTGCCGCACGCTTGAGCTGTACGCCGATACCGGCCTTTTTGCCCTCCTCAAACAGCCATTTGTAGAGCTGTTTGTCTGCTATCGTCCGTGTATCCATAAACGATACGGCCACTCCGCCGTCAAGCTCTGTCACATAGTCTTTCTCCTCGCAGCCGTGCACATCGGAACAGGTCGTAGATTCCAGTACGAGAGCTATATCCGGCCGCACACGATGCGCCGCTATCTGCGCCCCGCGAAGCCCTGTCTCCTCCTGCACCGTAAAACAGAAATACGTATCATATTTACATTTTTTCTTCATCAGCCCGATAAGCGCAAAACAGCCTGCCCTGTCGTCTATAGCCTTGGCCTTTATCTTACCTGTGCCGATCTCGGCAAAATCCGTATCAAAGGCCGCATAATCCCCCAGGGATACGTGCTTTTTAGCCTCCTTTTCCGAGGCCGCGCCTATATCGATAAAAAGCTCCTTTATCTTGGGCACGGTTTCGCGCTCTGATTTTGTCTGCAAATGTATCGCCTTGATGCCGATCACACCCGGGATACTATTTTTACCTATACGCACTCTTTTCGATATAAGCACCCGCGGATCAATACCGCCCACCGTTTTGAATTTCAAATATCCTTTTTCGGTTATTCCGCTTATGATAAGCCCCACTTCATCCATATGGGCGCATATCATGACGCGTTTTGCGCTGTCATTGCCCTTTTTTAGGGCGATAACGTTACCCATCGTATCTACCGTTATCTCATCGGCCAGAGGACGTATCTCCTCAAGCACTATCCGGCGCACACGCTCTTCACAGCCGCTTACGCCGTCTGCCTCGCACAGTTTTTTCAAAAGCATAGCCATTCCTCCAGTTCCCCGTCAAGCCCTTTTATGAACTGTTCCAAGAGCGCCGCCGTCGCTTTCACATCATCGGCGGAAACGGTCTCCACTGATGTGTGCATATACTTCAGCGGTATCGACAGAAGAGCTGTCGGTATCCCATTGCCGGCCACCTGTATCACCCAGGCGTCAGTGCCCGTATCGCCCCCGTCAACGTCGATACTCATCTTTATATCATGCTTTTTGGCCGTCTTTATAAGCCGTTTTGCTATTTTCGGATGGATATTCGGCCCCAAAGATATGACCGTGCCGGAGCCGTTTTCAAAAGCGTTCTCGGAATTATCCGGAGTTATACCATGGCAGACGTCTACCGCCACTGCCAGATCCGGCATTATACCGTAAGCGGCCGTCTTTGCTCCACGGCAGCCTACCTCCTCCTGTACAGCAGCCACGGCATATACATCTACAGCAAGCTTTTCTTTCTCTAAAGCCCTCATGACCGCCAAAAGTGCGGCTGCTCCCGCCCTATCGTCAAGCGTTTTGCCGCTTATCTGTCCGCCTAAAAGCTCCCAGCAGGATTGGCGCAGCGTTACCGGATCGCCTATGGATACCAGGCTTTTCGCATCTTTGCCGTCAAGCCCTACATCTATCGCCATATCCTTTATTTTCGCGCTCTTATCCTGCTCTCCGCTCTCCTGCAAATGCGGCGGCTTTGCGCCTATCACCCCGATAAGCTCCTTCTTGCCATGCACCACGACCTCCGCCGAGGGCAGTATCCGCGGATCCACTCCGCCAATATTGATAAAGCTCAAAAAGCCTCTCTCGTCTATCCCGCTCACCATCAGCCCTATCTCATCACAGTGCGCTTCTATCATGACCTTCTTGGCATTCTTTTTTCCGCATCGTTTGACAGCGATAACGCTGCCGAGACGGTCGATCGATACCTCGTCCGCATATGGACGGAACATTGCGGCTATCTCGTCCGTTATCCTGTATTCCTGTCCCGATATCGCCCGCATATCGCTTAATGTTTTCAATATCTCTTTCATTTTCGTTCTTCCTTAAAGACGGTTTACCAGTTCTTTGAACAGGTTCCCGCGTTCCATGAAATTCGCAAACATATCAAAACTCGTGCTGGCCGGGGAAAGCACTACGATATCTCCCGGCTTTGCCGCAGCAGCAGCCGTTTTTACAGCCTTCTCATACGTATCGCAATGCACTATATCTATATCGTCAGCCCGGCCTGTCTTTTTCACAGCCTCTTCTATCTTTCCCGCCGTTGCCCCTATCAAAATAAGCGTCTTTACATGGTCGGCGATCGCAGGGCCTACATCGTCATACGGTATCCCCTTGTCCTTGCCGCCGCCTATCATGATCACCTTCTGTTTGAACACAGCCAGGGTGTTTATCGTCCTATTGGGACTTGAATCGATGGAGCTGTTATAATACTTCACACCATTTGCCTCGCGTACCAGCTCTATGCGGTGCTCAACTCCGCCGAACTCTTTGGCGGTATTTACTATCACCTCGTCGGGAACCAGCCCCATTACAGCACCTATCGCCGCCATATAGTTCTCCACGTTATGCATTCCCGGTATCTTTATATCATGTATATTGAGTACGCGATCCCCATGCCTTGTTATCCAATCGCCGTCAAGGCATATATCAGCCTTTTCCCGGCGCGAGAAATATACCGCTTCTCCGGCGGCGTTTTTGCCCAGCTCTCTGGTGACCTCATTATCATAGTTGATAATAAGTCTGTCGTCCGGCGACTGATAGCGCATTATGTTGACCTTAGCGTCAATATACTCCTCGTAATCCTTGTGCATATCGAGGTGGTTGGGACTTATGTTGGTGATAACGGCAATATGCGGCGATTTTTTTATCGTTTGCAGCTGAAAACTTGACAGCTCAAGCACCACATGATCCTCCGGCGTCATTTTATCCGCATCGGTCAGGAGCGGATTGCCGATATTTCCTCCCAGCCACGTCTTATGCCCTGCATCGGTCAGCATCTTATGGATGAGCGTAGTAGTAGTAGTCTTACCGTCGCTGCCGGTAACGGCTATTATCGTCGAAGGGCATACGTCGAAAAATACCTCCATCTCCGAGGTCACCACAGCGCCTCTTTCCCGCGCTGCACAAAGCTGGGGCACATCGTACCTAAGCCCCGGGGTCTTATATATAATATCTCCGTTTATATCATCAAGATACCCATCACCGAGAGAAAACGCCACTCCCAGCCGGGAAAATTCCTCGTATACTTCGCCGAGCTGTTCCCTCGTCCTCTTATCGCAAGCCTGCACCTGTGCTCCGTTTTCACACAAAAACCGTATCAACGGACGGTTGCTCACACCTATACCGATCACAGTTATCTTCTGCCCGCTAAGGGAGTTTTTCCAATCCTCAAATTTTGTCATATTTCCTCCTATTCCCTTACATTCCAAAAGAGGCCATTGCAACCTGCAACGGCCTCTTTCCTGTTATCATTCTTCTACTTCTATAGGAGCTTCAACTTCCACATCGGGGTCTGTCGAATAAACGAGAACCTCTTCTGCGGTATCCTCAGGGGCAGCTTCCTTTTCGACCGGCTTCTTTTCCTCCTGCTTTGTCTCAAGCAGAGCACGGATACTCAAGCTGATCTTCTTCTCTTCCCAGTTGACGTCGGTTATCTTCGCCTCAACCTCCTGGCCAATCGTCAGAACATCCTCCGGCTTGCCTATCCTTCTGTCGGCTATCTGGGAAATATGGATAAGTCCGTCAACGCTTGGCATTATCTCTGCAAATGCACCGAACGGCAGCATCCTTACTATCTTAACTGTTACAACATCACCGACATTGTACTTCTTCTGAGCGATCACCCACGGATTATCCTCTGCTTTTTTGAATCCCAGGGATATCTTGTTGGCCTCTCTGTTCATATCCTTGATGTATACATCAAGCAGATCGCCCTCTTTAACTACCTCCGAGGGATGCTTTATCTTATTCCAGCTAAGCTCGCTTATGTGAACAAGACCATCCACTCCGCCAATATCAACGAATGCGCCGAAAGATGTAAGCGATTTTACAACGCCCTGGTAATGCTTGCCGATCTCGGCCTCAGACCAGAACTTCTCTTCTCTTTCCTTCCTCTGCGCCTCAAGGATAACTCTTACCGAGCCGACTACTCTTTTGCGTCTTTCATCGATCTCTATTATCTTATAGGCGACATCCTGTCCTACGAGAGTCGAAAGATCCTGGATAAATCTCTCCGAGGCCTGTCTTGCCGGTACAAATACCTGAGAGCCCTCTGTCAGCACAATAACGCCGCCCTTAACAGCCTTTATCACCTTACCGGTCATCGTCTCGCCGTTTTCATAAGCAGCCTTTATCTTGTTCCAGCTTTCCATAGCTACCAGCTTTTTCCTGGAAAGCACGACCTTACCTTCGCCATCGTTTACGCCTACGACATAAACGCGGATCGGATCGCCGGGCTTTACAACATCCTGGGGTCTTACGGTCGGGTCGTCTGTCAGCTGATCGGCAGAAAGCTGACCGTTATACTTATATCCGCCCAGATCAACGATAACTTCGTTGTTGCGAACGTCTACTACAGTGCCATCCACGATATCTCCATTATTTAAAGTTAAAGGCTTCCCTTCTTCGTATTGAGCTAGCAACTCCGCAAAGCTCTCTCCGTTTTTTAAATTTTCATCCATAGCTTCAATTACCTCCTCGATAATACGACTTGGCGTGGATGCACCTGCCGTAATACCTATCTTTTTATTATTTTTATATATTCTTTGAGGAATATCCTCAAAAGTTTCAATATGGATCGTATCCGGACAGCTCTTTTTTGATATCTCATACAGCTTGGCCGTATTGGAGCTTTCGCGTCCGCCGATCACGATCATCATATCCGATTCCTTCGCCAGCTTATCAGCTTCCGTCTGGCGATTCCTCGTCGCACTACATATTGTATCAAAAACTATAGTGTTTTTGCAAGTTTTTTTTATAATTTTTACGATTTGCACAAAAAATTCTTTTTTTATTGTGGTTTGTGCTACAATACATACCTCTTTTCCCGCCAAACTGCGGAGTTTTTCCTCATCTGGCTCATATATTATGAGCGCCGAATCACCGCACCAGCCGTTTATACCCTTCACCTCAGGATGGTTTGCATCCCCCACGATAACGATCGAATATCCCTTACTGTAATATTCACAAACGATCTTGTGTATCTTTTCCACAAAGGGGCATGTCAGATCGATATATCCGCCCGGATGCTCCTTAAGCTTATCAGTAATGCTCCGGCCGACTCCGTGCGTCCTTATAACCGCTGTGATTTCGGGCGGTATCTCCTCGGGCGAGCTGTAGGCATAAACGCCCTTGCTCTCCAAATCGCCCACGACCTGCGGATTGTGTATTATCGGCCCCAGTGTAGCCAGCCTTTCCCCGGAATCGATCCGCCGGTAGACCTCGTCCACCGCGCGTTTTACTCCGTAGCAGAAGCCCGCCGTTTTTGCTACCTTTATCATTGCTCTTTTAGTCCTCTTATTTTATTTAAAATAGAATCAGCTATCACCTGTAATTCCTCGCTCGACTGCTTCTTCCCATAATGCTCTTCAAACGTTATAGGCGCTCCGTATGTAACGGTTACCTTTCCCAACCAGCGATACTCGCCGGAAATGTATACCGGTACTACCGGCACCTCGGCCTTTATGGCAAACATCGCTACGCCGGTTTTCGCCCTTGCGGGAGAAGCTCCCTTTTTCGTCCTATGTCCCTCCGGAAACATCAGCATTACTCTCTCTCCGCGCAGGATACTCATGGCCGCTCTATAAGCCCCTACATCGCCCGAGCCCCTTTTTATAGGGAAGGCTCCCAACGAGCTTATCAGAGCGGCGAAGATCTTGTTTTTAAAAAGCTCCGCCTTGGCCATAAACGTCAGCTGCCGCGGACAGGTAATCCCGGCCATCACCACGTCCCAGTTGCTCCTGTGGTTGACCGCCAGCACTACTCCTCCCGTCTTGGGAATATTTTCCACCCCGGCAGCCCTGACACGGAAGATAAGGTGCATGAAAAACCATACTATCGCCTTTGCAATGCTGTAAAACATTTAGGACACCTCCGCTCTTTTTCCCTCGACCAGCTCCATTATCCTGGCCACGGCCTCTTCAAGGGTATTCTCCGTAGTGTCCACAAGTACCGCGTCATCCGCCTGCTTCAGGGGAGCAAACTCGCGGTTCATGTCATTTTTGTCCCGCGCTATTATATCGCGATGTATATCCTCGAAAGAGCAGTCAACGCCTTTTGCAATAAGCTCATCATACCGGCGTTTTGCCCGCGCTTCGGGCGAAGCCGTGAGATATATCTTAAGCTCCGCATTTGGCAGGACGTAAGTGCCTATATCGCGTCCATCCATTATCACGTCCGCACCGGCGGCTATCTTCTGCTGAAGCTCTACCAGCTTCAGCCGCACTGCCGGTATTACCGCCACGGCAGATGCGCCCTTAGAGACCTCCTCAGTCCGTATAAGCCCCGTAACGTCCTCGCCGTTCAAAAATATCAGCTGGCCGTCTCCGTTATGCTTTATCTCCACCGATACGCCGTCAAGCGCGGCTGTTATCTCCTCTTTTGAGCAAAGGCCGTTTCTTATCATGTAAAGCGCGACCGCACGGTACATGGCCCCGGTATCGACATATATCAATCCCAGTTTTTGGGCAACGCTTTTAGATATCGTGCTCTTGCCGGCTCCTGCCGGGCCGTCCACAGCCACTCTCAGCATATGCAGGTCTCCTTTGCATATATTGTTATCGCAGATAATATTCCACTGCTTTATAGTATATTTCCTTGTATACATATAAATATTATATTCGTCAAAAAAACAAAAAACCCTTTTTTTATTGCAAAAATTTTTACAATATTTTTAAGTTTTATACAGAATCATCTTAGAATGGCATTTTTGTATTGTGTAAAAATACATAAAATTGACCATTTTTACCGCATTAGCTACCACTTTGTCATATTATATTGACTTTTTGTATTTTTTATGTATAATTCTTAATTGGGAACGGTTGATCGGATATGACCGTCTCCCTGCCGAAAAATGTGTGGTTAAATTATAGATGCAGCTGCGTCGGTAGCTTACGATGATACTTGACGCCGCTGCGCTCCCCCGTTTTAGGGGAATTACAAAAGGAGACCGAAGCCCGGGTCTCCTTTTTTTATTGTTCATCAGGAGATTCTAACGTTATCCGCCCTATCTTTGCACCTCTCAACTCATCAAGCACGACATTTGCCGCCCGTTCGGTATCCAATTCTCCGCCGGAGATCACAAAACCGCGTTTTTTTGCTACCAGCTCCAATATCTCGTGCCCGGCAAGGCCTGCTATATCTCCCAGCTTATATCTGGCACAGAGTTCCTTTTCATAATCATCCCGCAGATACTCAAGAAGCGAATAAGCCAAAAGCTCTGTATTTATTATCTCGTCCTTTATCGCCCCCGTATATGCCAGCCTCTTGGCCGCCTCCTGATCCTCAAACTTCGGCGGCAGTATGCCCGGGGTATCAAGCAGCTCCGCCCCTCCGGCAGCTTTTATCCACTGCTTGCCCTTGGTCACGCCCGGCCTGTCGCCTGTTTTCGCACTCGCTTTTTTCGATATCCTGTTGATAAGGCTTGATTTACCAACGTTCGGTATCCCTACCATCATCAGCTTTAAAGATCGAGATACTCCCTTTTCGGCGTCCTTTTCGATCCTTTCGCTCACCAGCGACCTTGCGGCGGGAACGACTCCGGCAATACCGGCTCCGGTCGCGCAGCTCACCGGCAGCACCCTAAGTCCGCGCTCGCCATACCATTTCATCCACAGCTGCGTCCTCTCCGGATCGGCAAGGTCAGCCTTATTCATGACAAGCAGACGCGGCTTGGAACGGATAATATCATCAAAGCAGGGATTCCTCCCCGAAAACGGTATCCTGGCGTCAAGGATCTCCACCACAACGTCTATCAACCGCAGGTTTTCCTCGATAAGTCTCCGGGTCTTTGCCATATGCCCGGGATACCATTGCAAATTCATCATGACCTCCGTTTATCTTGTAAAGCCGATCTTATCAAACGGCATTATACGTATCTGGGATTTGCCCATCACCGCCTCGTAGGGCACCTGACCCAGCTGCGAAGAGCGGCTGTCCTGGCTGTTTTCCCGGTTGTCACCCATCACGAACAGGCAGTCCTCCTCCACAACCTGAGGAAATTCCACCGAGCTGTCGCGTTTTGTCGTCACGCCCGTGCAGTACGGCTCATCAAGCGGCTGGCCGTCCACATAGACCTTGTTGTCGTGGATATCGACCGTCTGACCGGGCAGGGCAATTATTCTCTTTACATAATACTTCGGCTTGAGATCCTCCGGCATTGTAAAGCGCAGCTTTATCTTTGAGAACAAATCAAGCTCATCCTTGCCCTCGGCCGCAGCCAGCAAGTCGTAATATTCCTCGCGATCCTTATAGTTGGAGTCAAGGATTATTATATCCCCCTGGCTTGGCTCATAACCAAGCTTTGTGATTATCAGCTTGTCATTGTCCTCCAGGGTATGGATCATGCTTTGACCGTCCACGCGCACGAAATCCAGCACAAAGGTCTTTATAAGCAGAGCGGCCGTAACAGCGATGATTATCGTGTATACCCATTCAAAGGTCTCCCGCTTCCAGCTGGTATTCTTTTTTGCAGTCTCCTGTTCATTTCCCATTGTTCGATCGCTCCTTTACAATTTATATAATTAGTCAATTGCGAAACTTTTTTCGCAATTGCTTTCTGGCTAATGAAGAAAATAAAAGTTCCGTTGATTGGCGGTCTAAAGACCGCTGAAACTTTTATTTTCGCAATTTTTGACGCATTTTCAGCATTTTTACTCCGCAAAAACCGGCAGCGAGCTGCCGGCCGCGCCATCTTGCGCGGTGCGTAGTCGTCAAAAATTGATTGAAATTCGAGGGTTTCACCCTCGAGCTCCTCAGAATAAGGGAATAATTGTAAAACGCTGTCGCGTTTTACAATTATCTAAATTTATATAATATTATTTAACACTTTGTTAAAAATTCATTGTAATAAGGAAAAAACGGGACAAAAGCTGTCCCGTTAAGAAATCATATCTTTTCCTTAACTTTAGCAGACTTGCCGACTCTGTCACGCAGATAGTAGAGCTTAGCACGTCTAACTTTACCTTTTCTTGATACTTCGATCTTCTCAATGTTAGGCGAATTTACAGGCCAGGTCTTTTCTACGCCTACGCCGTAGGAAACACGTCTTACGGTAAAGGTCGCGGAAATGCCGCCGCCCTGCTTTTTGATGATCGTACCCTCAAACATCTGGGTCCTTGTACGGTTGCCCTCTGTTATCCTCTGGTAAACCTTCACGTTATTTCCGATCACCAGCTCCGGCAGATCTGTTCTTATTTGGTCTTTTGTCAGTGCATTCATGATTTCAGTTGAATTCATATCAGCATCCTCCTTTATGATCATAGACATTCGTGCCGACCAAGGCAGAGGACTGTCCGTAATAACTATACAAGTATACCACACTTTTTTTTTAATTGCAAGTATTATTTTGATGTTTTTGAAAAAAACTTCAAGTAATTATTTGTCCAAATTATACATATACATAATACAAAACCCGAAACAGGTGACGTTTGATGAGATTTAAGACCATAGTCATTACCCGGCGCAAGATCACCGCCGCTATTTTAATAATCGCTGTTGCCGCGGCGGCTGCGGGTGCAGCGTACTTTTTTAAATACACCAAGGATAGCGAAAGCGTATTTCTCCATACCTCCTCTGTATCGATCCTTAAAAGCGAGCTTTCCGACGGCAGCGGCAAAAAAAGCTCCCTCGGCGAATACGCACGCCGGCTGATCGCTCCGGAGACGATACTCAAGAGCTATTCGGCCGTGTTCCCCGCAGACGTCTCCGCCGCACCGACTGCCGCACCTTCCGCGCAGGCATCCGCCGCACCGACTGTCGCGCCCACGCCGGAACCAACGCCCACTTCCGCTCCTACGCCTACCCCTTATGCAGAGCCGGTAAAAAATTCCTCGGGGATGAAGATAAACAACGCCACCAAATTCCCGGCCGACCTGTCCGAATCAGCCTCCCAGCCGCTCTCATTCACCAAGGAGGACGGCCCACTGGTACTGATAATGCATACCCATACAACAGAAAGCTACATAGATTCCTCCTCCAAAAACAGCGACAGGAGCACCGACAGCTCTAAAAATATGATAAGCATCGGCGAAGATATAGCCTCAGTCCTCGAGCAGAGCGGTATCGGAGTCGTACATGATACCACTGTCCACGACTACCCCTCCTACAACGGCGCTTACACCAGAGCAATGGCCACCATAAAAGCCAACCTGGAAAAATACCCTACAATACAAATAGTTCTTGACGTCCATCGGGATGGGCTTGTAAAATCAGACGGCACCAAGCTCAAGGTCGTATGCGATATAAACGGCGAGCAATCAGCGCAAACCATGCTTGTAGTAGGCACCAACGGTCTCGGGCTATCGCACGGCAATTGGAAAGAAAACCTAAAATTTGCCGCCAAAATCCAAAAGAAGGCTTGCCAGGAATTTCCCGACCTCATGCGTCCTCTGAACCTGCGCGAGGAACGATTCAACCAGCATCTCACAAAGGGCAGCCTTATCCTGGAGATAGGCAGCAACGGCAACACAATGGCCGAAGCGAAGCTGGGAGCCTCAAAGCTGGCTGAGGTGATCGCCGCCGTCATAAACGAAGAGCTTTCGTAAATAAAGCAAACGGCTGCCGCATAAAAAGCACCGGCTGTCCGATTCTAAATGAAGCGCGAACGAAACGTACCCAACGGCGTACTCCGTGCGATACGTTTCGTTCGCGTTTTTTAATCAAGCTTCAATACCGACATAAACGCCTCCTGCGGCACCTCAACAGTGCCCACTTGGCGCATACGCTTCTTGCCCTCCTTCTGCTTTTCCAAAAGCTTCTTCTTTCTCGTTATGTCGCCGCCATAACACTTAGCCAATACATCTTTGCGCAATGCCCGCACGGTCTCGCGGGCGATTATCTTGGAGCCTATCGCCGCCTGTATCGGCACCTCGAACAGCTGACGAGGTATCGACTCCTTGAGCTTTTCAGCCATTTTCCGCCCGCGCGCGTAAGCCTTATCCTTATGGACAATGAATGATAGCGCGTCTACCAGCTCCCCGTTTAAGAGGATATCAAGCTTCACCAGCTCCGACGGCTGATAGCCGCACAGCTCATAATCGAACGAAGCATAACCCTTGGTACGCGATTTCAAGGCGTCGAAGAAATCATACACTATCTCGTTCAACGGAAGCTCATAATGCAGCTGGGCACGCGTTTCTTCCATATATGTCATGTTTTTGAATACTCCGCGCCGCTCCTGGCACAGCTCCATAACGTTGCCCACAAACTCTGTCGGCGACATTATCGTTGCATTCACAACCGGCTCCTCCATATGCTCTATCTCCGCCGGATCGGGCAAGTTGGTAGGATTATCACACCATACCAATTCCCCGTTCGTCTTATACACCTTATATATAACGCTCGGCGCAGTCGTTACCAGATCAAGGTCGTATTCACGCTCCAGCCTTTCCTGTATTACCTCCATATGCAAAAGCCCCAGAAATCCGCAGCGGAAACCAAACCCGAGGGCGGCCGAAGTCTCCGGCTCGAACATCAGCGAAGCATCGTTTAATTGCAGCTTCAAAAGCGCCTCCTTCAGATCCTCATAATGCGCCCCGTCAGCCGGGTAAATACCGCAGTATACCATGGGATTGACCTTTTTATAACCCGGCAGCGGCTCTTCTGCCGGCTTGGCCGTACAGGTGACTGTATCGCCGACACGGGTATCCTGGATATTCTTGATGCTGGCGGCGATATAGCCTACATCGCCGGCCTTTAGGTTCTCTGTAGGGATAAGGCCGTTGGGGTGCATCATCCCTACCTCGACCACGTCAAACTCCGCCCCGGTCTGCATCATGCGTATCCTGTCGCCTGCTTTTAGCTGACCCTCTTTAACTCGCACATATACAATGACTCCGCGGTAGCTGTCATAATAGGAGTCAAATATCAGCGCTTTCAAGGGAGCGTCCTCATCACCTTCCGGAGCCGGTATTTTCTCCACTATTTCCTCCAGCACCGCCTCAACGTTAAGCCTGGTTTTGGCTGATATGCGCGGAGCATCCTCAGCCGGTATCCCTATAACGTCCTCTATCTCATGGATAACGGCCTCCGGCTGTGCCGAGGGCAGATCGATCTTATTTATCACCGGCACCACTTCCAGATCGTGATCAATGGCCAAATACGTGTTGGCAAGCGTCTGCGCCTCTATTCCCTGGGAAGCATCCACGACCAGTATCGCCCCCTCGCAGGCCGCAAGGCTGCGCGATACCTCGTAGTTAAAGTCAACGTGCCCCGGCGTATCTATGAGATTAAGCGTATAATCGCCGTCCTCCCTTTTATACCGCAGCCTGACCGCGTGCGCCTTTATCGTTATTCCCCGCTCGCGCTCAAGATCCATGTTGTCTAAAAGCTGTTCCTCCATATCGCGCTCCGCGACCTCTCCCGTAAGCTCCAAAAGCCGGTCGGCAAGCGTTGACTTGCCGTGGTCGATGTGCGCTATTATACAAAAATTTCTGATCTTCTCCTGTCTGGGATTTGCCATCAAACCTCGTTCCTTTCAAATAGCAGCTACCGTCATTATATCAGCAATCTAAAAAAAAGTCAATTTCTTTATAAAAAATTCTTGACAAATACAGTTAGCTGTGGTAAACTATAGAAGCAGGTTAGGAAAAGCTAACCGTTTTTTAACCGTGCCGGTTAGTAATAGCTAATTTAGTTTTGCAAGGAGGATACAATGATGCCGTTATCTATGCTGAATATTGGTGAGAGCAAAAGGGTGATGAAGATCAATGGCAACGATAAGACCCGGAGATTCCTGGAGAATCTGGGATTTGTCGAGGGCAGCGAGGTGACTGTAGTTTCCGAGATCGCAGGCAACATGATCGTTACCATAAAAGACGCAAGAGTGGCGATCGACAGGGCTATGGCTAACCGAATTATGGTCTGAAGGAAGGAAAGGAATTATGAGAACACTCAAAAATGTAAAAGTCGGAGAGACTGTATCAGTGGTAAAACTCTCCGGCACGGGCGCTGTCAAGCGGCGTATCATGGATATGGGTATCACACGCGGCACCGAAATCTACGTGCGTAAGCTGGCGCCGCTGGGAGATCCGGTGGAGGTCACAGTGCGCGGCTATGAGCTGTCCATAAGAAAGGCAGACGCCGAAATGATAGAAGTGGAGTAAGGAAGCAGGGCTTTCTAAAAATTTTTAAATTATGGTTAGCACGTTCTAACCTTTTATAGCGGGAGGAAAAATAAAATGGCAATCAAGATCGCGTTGGCCGGAAATCCGAACTCCGGAAAAACAACGATGTTCAACGCCCTCACCGGATCCAACCAATTTGTCGGAAACTGGCCGGGCGTTACGGTGGAAAAAAAGGAAGGTAAACTCAAAGGGCATAAAGATGTAGCAATAATGGATCTTCCCGGTATTTACTCGCTGTCCCCCTATACACTGGAAGAGGTCGTAGCGCGTAATTACCTTATCAACGACCGCCCCGATGCAATAATCAATATCGTAGACGGGACCAATCTGGAACGCAACCTTTACCTCACCACACAGCTGGCAGAGCTGGGGATACCGATGGTAATGGCCGTCAATATGATGGACGTAGTCACCAAAAACGGCGACGTCATCAATTTTGATAAGCTGGGCAAAAAGCTCGGTTGTCAGGCAATGCCGGTATCCGCCTTAAAGGGAACAGGCATCAAGGAGGCTGCCGAAAAGGCTGTTCAGCTGGCAAATCAAAAGGCGTCTTTCGGATATGTTCATTCATTCTCCGCAGAAGTCGAGGAATATCTTGACGAAATAGCCTCCAGGATAAATGTTCCCGAGGAGCAGAAACGCTTCTACGCCGTCAAGCTGTTTGAGCGCGATGACAAGATAGGAAATCTGGTCTCCTCCGTCCCCAACGTTTCCGATGTTATAGAAAAAGCAGAAGCATCCATGGACGATGATACCGAAAGCATAATTACCAACGAAAGGTATACATATATCGCCTCCATAATCAAGGACTGCTACAAGAAAAAGCGGTCCGGAAAACTCTCTGTTTCCGACAAGATAGACCGGATAGTCACCAACCGCTGGCTGGCGCTGCCGATATTCGCCGTTGTTATGTTTATCGTATACTACGTTTCCGTAACTACAGTCGGCACCTGGGCTACCGATTGGGCAAACGACGGCCTGTTCGGGGACGGCTTCCATCTGTTGGGCATAGGCAAGGCACAGTATGAGGAAGCTGTCGGCGAATACGACACTGAGCAGCTGAAGATAGAAGCATTTCTCGGCGCGGCTGACGAGGCCGGCATAGACACTGCGGCTGTCGGCGAAACGCTTGAAGCCGAAGAGCCGGATGAGGCTGTTTTATCCGCCTTCATTGCAGAAACGGCTGATCTCACCGCTGAAGCAGAGGTCACAAACGAAGACGGTGAAGTTGAAGAAGTAATACCGGTAGCTGCCGGTGATTTTGAAGCAGCATTATCAGCAGAAGAGCCGGATCCGGCCGATTATGGCGTATGGGTGCCGGGCATACCGGTGCTTGTGGAAAGCGGGCTGATAGCTCTTGGTACCGCTGATTGGCTAAACGGCCTTATCCTTGACGGTATCATCGGCGGCGTAGGCGCTGTTTTGGGCTTCGTACCCCAGATGCTGGTGCTGTTCATATTCCTCGCTTTCCTTGAATCCTGCGGTTACATGGCAAGGATCGCCTTCATAATGGACCGTATATTCAGGAAATTCGGCCTGTCAGGCAAATCGTTTATACCTATTCTTATAGGTACAGGCTGCGGCGTTCCCGGCGTTATGGCCTCGAGAACGATAGAAAACGAACGCGACAGGCGAATGACTATCATGACGACGACCTTCATACCGTGCAGCGCCAAGCTGCCGATAATCGCCCTCATATCCGGCGCACTGTTCGGCGGAGCCTGGTGGGTCGCCCCCAGCGCCTATTTCGTGGGCATAGCGGCGATAATCGTATCGGGTATAATCCTTAAGAAAACAAAGATGTTTGCCGGGGATCCTGCCCCGTTCGTCATGGAATTGCCGGCTTATCACTGGCCGACAGTGGGCACGATACTGCGCAGCATGTGGGAGCGCGGCTGGTCGTTCATCAAGAAAGCCGGCACGATAATCCTCCTTTCCTCTATACTCCTCTGGTTCCTCCAGGGCTTTGGCTTCGAGGACGGCGGTTTTGGTATGGTAGATGATCTGAACAACTCCGTTCTGGCGCGTATCGGCAACGTTATCGCTCCTATCTTCGCACCGCTCGGTTGGGGAGACTGGAAAGCAGCAGTGGCGGCTATCACCGGACTTATCGCCAAGGAAAACGTTGTCGGCACTTTCGGTATCCTCTACGGTTTCGGCGAGGTAGCCGAAGACGGCGTGGAATTCTGGGGAATGATGGCCTCAAGCTTTACCGCTCTTGCCGCATACTCTTTCCTGGTATTCAACCTTCTGTGCGCTCCCTGCTTTGCGGCTATGGGCGCTATCAAGCGGGAGATGAACAACGCCAAGTGGACGCTGTTCGCCATTGGCTACCAGACGGTATTCGCATATGCGATCTCACTGTGTATCTATCAGATAGGTTCCCTGTTCTCAGGCCATTTCGGGATAGGCACCGTGGTCGCAATAGCGATAGTTATCGCTCTTATATACCTGCTGGTAAGGCCGTATAAAGAAAGCAACAAATTGACTATAAGTTCAAGAGCAATGAAAGCATAAGAGGTGTTTGTTATGTGGGCTACCGTTATCATAACACTGATATTAGCCGCTGTGGTGACGCTGGTCATACGCAGCTTGATAAAGGATAAAAAAGAAGGGAAAAGTTCCTGCGGAGGCGGATGCGCGCATTGCGCCTTATCAGGGAAATGCCATAAACATTAAAGGATAGTGATCCTGCCCCCTCAAAAAGACGGCTTATTCTCCTATCGGGAGAAAGGCCGTCTTTTTCGTATATAAAAATTTTTCCGATTTTTCGCAAAACTGATTGCAAACACCGGTTTTATGTGATATAATAGGCTGGTATTAGTTTGCACAGGGAGATCTCCTGTGAGAAAGGTCGTGATTCGATGGGCAATAATAAGATAACCCTGTACGGATTCAACAATCTTACAAAAACGCTCAGCTTCAGTATTTATGACGTCTGCTACGCCAAGACCGAGCGCGAGCAGCAGGATTATATCGCTTATATAGACGAGCAGTATAATTCCGAAAGGCTCACCAACATACTCTGCTCCGTAACCGAAATGATAGGAGCAACGGTGCTCAACATCTCAAAACAGGATTACGAGCCGCAGGGAGCTTCGGTAAATATACTGATAGCGGAAAAGGAGCTTTCAGAGGAGTCGATAGACCCCTCCTGCAATCACGGCAAACTTCCTTCCCCGCAGCATGAGACCATCCATGCACATCTGGACAAGAGCCACGTCACAGTGCACACCTTCCCGGAGTACCACCCCGACAACGCCATCTCCACCTTCCGCGTGGATATCGATGTTTCCACCTGCGGTACGATTTCTCCGCTTAATGCCTTGGATTTTTTGATAGGCAGCTTTGATTCGGATATAATCATCATGGATTACCGGGTACGCGGTTTTACGCGCGATATGCAGGGAAAGAAGTATTTTATCGATCATGACATAAAGTCGATACAGGATTATATCTCTGTGGATACACTTACAAAGTACGATGCGATAGACGTGAATGTATACCAGTCAAATATCTTCCATACAAAACTGCTCATAAAGGAGATAGAGCTGCAGAATTATCTTTTCAACACCGACGTTTATGAGCTGCCGCCGCAAAAAAGGCTGCTCATAACCGACCAGCTGCGTCAGGAAATGATAGAGATATTCAGCGGTATGAACGTATATTCTCATATTTAGGAGGCGATCTTAATGGATCAGTCAAGCGCACCTATATACGAGGCACTTCTGCGCCACAAGAAGAACCGTGTCGTCCAGCTCGATGTGCCCGGTCACAAAGGCGGCCGCGGCAATAAGGAGCTGCGTGATTTCCTCGGCAAGGACTGCTTGAAAGTAGATGTAAATTCCATGAAGCCGCTTGATAACCTCTGCCATCCTACCGGAGTTATCAGACAGGCGGAAATACTGGCGGCGGAGGCTTTCGGCGCAGGGAGCGCATTTTTCATTGTCAACGGCACCACCGCCTCCGTACAGGCCATGATAATGGCCTCCTGCAAGCGCGGCGAAAAGGTCATTATGCCCCGCAATGTCCACCGCAGTGCAATAAACGCCCTCGTTGTCTGCGGAGCAGTCCCGGTATACGTAAATCCCGGCGTGAATAAACGGCTGGGCATACCTTTGGGCATGAAGCTTGAAGACGTGCGCCGGGCTATAGAGGAAAATCCCGATGCTAAGGCTGTGCTTGTGAACAACCCGACCTATTACGGCATCTGTTCGGATCTGCGTTCGATCGTCAAACTGGCTCATGAGCATAACATGCTGGTTCTCGTCGACGAGGCGCATGGAACGCACTTCTATTTCGGCGACGATCTGCCGGTATCGGCCATGGAGGCCGGGGCGGATATGGCCGCTGTCAGCATCCACAAGACCGGCGGTTCTCTCACTCAGAGTTCCTTCCTTTTATGCGCCGACAGCGTCCACGCGGGCTATGTCCGCCAGGTGATAAACCTCACACAGACGACCAGCGCCTCCTACCTGCTTTTGTCCTCGCTAGATCTGGCGCGGAAAAACCTCAGCTTAAACGGCCGCCAGATGTATAAAAAAACAGTCGAATACGCCGACTATGCGCGCGAGGAGATAAATAAGCTCGGCGGCTATTACGCTTTTGGCCGGGAGCTTGTAAACGGCAACGATGTGTTCGCGTTCGATTCCACGAAGCTGTCGATACACACCCGGGATGTTGGCTTGGCCGGGATAGAGGTCTACGATCTGCTGCGTGATGAGTACGGGATACAGATAGAATTCGGCGACATAGGCAATATACTGGCAATAGTATCCGCCGGAGACCGGGCATTGGAGATAGAGCGGTTCATCTCCTCCCTTTCGGATATAAAGCGGCTCTATTCCAAGGATAAGGCCGGTATGCTCGACCACGAATATATCGACCCGGTGGTAAAGCTCCTGCCCCAGGACGCATTTTACGCCGACAAGAGGCAAGTTCCGATAAACGAGAGCGAGGGTGAGATCTGCGGGGAGTTCGTCATGTGCTATCCACCGGGCATACCGATACTGGCTCCCGGCGAAATGATAACAAGAGATATCCTCGAATATATCGCCTACGCCAAGGAAAAGGGCTGTGTGCTCACGGGCACCGAGGATATGCGCATCGAAAATATAAATATCGTATGTGAAAGGACTTGATCATCATGGATCTGTGGTTCACGGAAAATCATACAGACGGACTTAAATTTTCTATAAAGATAGACAGGCATATATATTCGGAAAAGAGCTACTACCAGCAGATAGACATCTTCGATACCGCTGAATTTGGACGTATGCTGGTGCTTGACGGCTGTGTTATGATAACCGAAAAGGACGAATTTATGTATCATGAGATGATAGTCCACGTTCCCATGGCTGTAAACCCCGATATAAAACGCGTTCTCGTCATCGGCGGCGGAGACGGCGGAGCTGTACGGGAGCTTTGCCGTTATCCTTCTATAGAACACATAGACATGGTGGAGATAGACGAAATGGTCGTAGCGGCCTGCCGCAAATATATCCCCCGGACAACATTTGCCCTTGATGATCCGCGGCTTTCTATACATTATGAGGACGGGCTGCCATTCGTGAGAAAGACGGAGGATAAATACGATCTCATAATTGTCGATTCAACCGATCCTTTCGGCCCTGGCGAAGGGCTTTTTACACGGGAATTTTATGGCAACTGCTACAAAGCGCTAACCGACAACGGTATCCTTGTCAACCAGCACGAAAGCGCCTGCTATGACGAATACGCCGAATCGATGGAGCTTACTCATATGAAGCTTAAACGGGTATTCCCTGTGGCCACGGTATACACGGTGCAGATACCGACCTATCCCTCAGGGATATGGTATTTCGGCTTCGCTTCCAAGGGATTGCATCCCGTACGTGATATGCAGGCGGAAAGATGGAACAGCCTGGGCTTTAAGACCCGCTATTATAACACCGATATCCACAGGGCCTCATTTGCCCTGCCAAATTTTGCAAAGGAGCTGCTTAAGGATTGAGAGAAAACGTACACACATTTATCGGCTGTGACAGCGCGTATGAGGACAGCCGCATTGTTATCTTCGGCGCGCCATATGACTGCACGACCTCCTTCCGTCCCGGAACGCGTTTTGCGTCCTCGGTCATGCGCAGCGAAAGCTTCGGCATAGAAACGTACAGTCCATATCTGGGCCGGGATCTGGAGGACATATCCGTTTTTGACTCCGGCGACCTGGAGCTGCGATTCGGAGGTCCGGAAAGCGCGCTTCATGATATAGAGGAGCATACATCAAAGATACTTGGCGACAAAAAGATAAGCTGCATGATCGGCGGCGAGCATTTGGTAACATTGGGAGCCGTACGGGCGGCGGTCAAGAAATATCCCCGGCTCCACATCATCCATTTCGATGCTCATGCCGATCTGCGTGATGAATACCTCGGTCAAGAGCTGTCACATGCCTGTGTCATGCGACGCTGCCATGAGCTGGTAGGTGATGGGCGTATATTCCAGTTTGGCATACGCTCCGGCGACAGGAGCGAATTTGAGTTTGCCAAAACCCATGTGTACCAGCACAAATTTGACTTGGATACTCTTGATAAGATAACCGCCTCTTTAAAAGATGAGCCGGTCTATTTCACGCTTGACCTTGATGTTTTGGATCCCTCCATCTTCCCCGGCACCGGCACTCCCGAGGCCGGAGGAGTTTTCTTCCGGGAACTAAACGAAGCAATACAGCTTTTGGAGCCGCTCAATATTGTGGGCTTTGACATAAACGAGCTTTCCCCGCATTACGACCAGAGCGGAGTATCGACGGCCGTTGCCTGCAAGCTGCTGCGGGAGCTGCTTTTGATAATATATAAATAACACGAGGTAAAGACAATGGAAAAAGAAAATATGCTTGCCGGCAGGCTCTACGATCCCACCGACCGGGAGCTCAAGTCTCTCTCGGGGCGCGCCCACCGGCTGTCCAAGGAATATGGCGATACTCCGGAGGAGGATACAAAGCGCAAGCAGGAGCTGCTTGACGCCCTGCTTCCTCATAAAGGCGAAGGCTGCTATTTGCAGGCACCTGTATACTTTGACTACGGTGTGAACACCTTTGTTGGAGACCATTTTTACGCCAATTTCAACCTGACCGTACTTGACAGCTGCCCGGTGAGGATAGGCAATGACGTTATGATCGGGCCAAACTGCTCTATCGTCACCCCTATCCATCCGATGACAGCCGAGGAGCGGCGAACCAGAAAACGCGCAAACGGCGAACTTTTCGACCTTGAGTACGCGGCTCCCATAACTATCGGCAACGACTGCTGGCTGGCAAGCAATGTGGTCGTCTGCGCCGGCGTGACTATAGGCGACGGCTGCGTTATCGGCGCGGGCAGCGTTGTTACCAGGGATATACCGCCCGGCTCATTTGCAGCCGGGAACCCCTGCCGGGTGATACGTAAGATCACAGAGGCCGACAGCCTGAAATATAAGCCCGAGGTACTCGGGGACAAAAAGGAGGAGCTTTGAATATGGGAAAGGCATTGATCATCGGAGCCGGCGGAGTGGCCGGAGTGGCGGCGCACAAGTGCTGCCAGAACTGGGAAGTATTTGACGAGCTATGCATCGCCAGCCGCACAAAATCCAAATGCGATGCATTAAAAGAAAAACTCGACGGCGGAAAGACAAAAGTGACCACCGCCCAGGTCAACGCTGACAACACGGAGGAGCTTATCGCCCTTATAGAACGCGAAAAGCCCGACATCGTCATAAATCTCGCCCTGCCATATCAGGATCTGACGATAATGGACGCTTGCCTGGCAACCAAAACCGATTATGTTGACACGGCCAACTACGAGCCTGAGGACACGGCTAAATTTGAATACAAATGGCAGTGGGCATACCGGGAACGGTTTGAAAAGGCCGGGATCACCGCCCTTTTGGGAAGCGGCTTCGATCCGGGCGTTACCGGGGTATTTTCGGCCTATGCTCAAAAACACCACTTTGACGAAATAGAATACATCGATATCCTCGACGCCAACGCCGGCGACCACGGTTATCCGTTCGCGACAAATTTTAATCCGGAGATAAATATCCGTGAGGTCTCGGCCAACGGCAGCTATATCGAAAACGGGAAATGGGTAGAAACGAAGCCGATGGAGATAAAACGCGTTTACAACTTCCCGGAGATAGGCAAAAGGGATATGTATCTTCTGCATCACGAAGAGCTTGAGTCGCTGGCTCTCAATATCAAGGGGGTAAAGCGTATACGTTTCTTTATGACATTTTCCGAAAGCTATCTGACGCATCTGCGCTGTCTGGAGAACGTGGGCATGACCTCTATAGAGCCTATAGACTACAACGGCCAGAAAATAGTGCCTTTGCAATTTTTAAAGGCCGTCCTTCCCGACCCGGCTTCTCTGGGGCCGCGTACCATCGGCAAAACTAATATCGGCTGTATCTTCCGCGGCAAGAAAGACGGCAAGGACAAATCGTACTACCTTTACAACGTCTGCGACCACCAGGAATGCTACCGGGAGGTAGGCTCTCAGGCCATTTCCTACACCACCGGCGTCCCGGCTATGATAGGAGCCATGATGGTAATGACCGGCAAGTGGAAAAGACCGGGCGTATTCAATATAGAGGAGTTCGATCCCGATCCTTTTATGGACGCCCTGAACAAGTTCGGCCTTCCCTGGAAGGAGAGCTTTGCTCCAGAGCTTGTGGACTGACAAAAAGCTGTGCCGTATCCTCGGGATGCGGCACAATTTACGCTTCCGGACGGGTTTTCGCCCTCTGCTGTATACAAAATAATAAAATTTTACAAAAAAGCTCTTGACAATCAATAAAAGCTGTAATATAATGAAACAAACTGAATATGAAAGACGTTGATGAAGACAGTAGCAAAGGCACAAAAGCGCAAGCGAACCGGGGATGGTGCGAGCCCGGCGGCAAGTAGTCCTTTAGTGAATATCACTTCGGAGTCGCAAGGCTGAACCCTTTTTGGAAAGTAAGCCGCGCCGGTGTTCCCGCCGTATAACGGGACGCATATGATAGTATGACGTAATAGGTGGTTAAACGAAGTAAAACCGACGCTTCGTCCTGTTATGGACAAGGCGTCTTTTTTAATTTTCAGGAGGTATCACAATGTACGAAAAAGTATCCACAAATCTTAATTTCGTCGAGCGTGAGAAGAAAATCGAACAGTTCTGGAAAGACAACGATATTTTCAAAAAAACTATTGCCTTGCGCTCCGACAGGCCGCGTTATACCTTTTATGACGGCCCTCCTACAGCTAACGGCAAGCCGCATATCGGCCACGTTTTAACGCGAGTTATCAAAGACATGATACCGCGTTACCGCACGATGAAGGGCTATAATGTATTGAGAAAGGCCGGCTGGGATACTCACGGCCTGCCGGTGGAGCTTGAGGTGGAAAAGAAGCTCGGTCTGGACGGCAAGGAGCAAATAGAGGAATACGGCCTGGAGCCATTCATCAACGAATGCAAAGAAAGCGTTTGGAAATACAAGGGCATGTGGGAGGATTTCTCCGGCACCGTCGGCTTCTGGGCGGATATGGAAAACCCTTATGTAACGTATGAGAACGATTTCATCGAATCGGAATGGTGGGCGCTGAAAACGATATGGGACAAGGGGCTTCTGTATAAGGGGCACAAGATAGTACCATACTGCCCGCGCTGCGGCACCCCGCTGTCAAGCCACGAGGTCGCTCAAGGGTACAAGGACGTCAAGGAGAAATCGGCCATCGCCAAGTTTATTATCCCCAACGAGGAAAATACCTACTTCCTTGCCTGGACGACAACGCCCTGGACTCTTCCCTCCAACGTTGCCCTCTGTGTTCATCCTGACGAGACATACGTCAAGGTAGAGGCCGAAAACGGAGAAAAATACATCCTGGCCGAGGCCTTGGTCTCCTCCGTTGTCGGTGAAGCAAAGGTTCTTGAGTCTTATAAAGGAAAAGACCTTGAATACAAGGAGTATACACCGCTTTTTGACTTTGCCCATCCTAAGGAAAAGGCTTATTATATCACCTGCGACACCTATGTAACTCTCACCGATGGTACCGGTGTTGTTCATATCGCCCCTGCCTTTGGTGAAGACGACTCCCGTGTCGGCCGAAATTACGGTTTGCCGTTTGTACAGCTGGTTGACGGCAAGGGTGAGATGACCGCGGAAACGCCTTGGGCCGGAATGTTCTGCAAGGACGCCGACAAGGAAGTATTTAAGGATCTGGAGAAGCGCGGGCTGTTGTTTGCCGCTCTTAACTACGAGCATTCCTATCCTTTCTGCTGGAGATGCGATACGCCGCTTATCTACTACGCGCGCGATACCTGGTTCATAAAAATGACGGCGGTAAAGGAAGACCTTATCCGCAACAATAACACCATAAACTGGATACCGGAGAGTATCGGCAAGGGCCGCTTCGGCGATTGGCTCAACAATGTTCAGGATTGGGGCGTAAGCCGCAACCGCTACTGGGGAACTCCCTTGAATATCTGGGAATGCTCCTGCGGCTGCCGTCACTGCGTAGGCTCGATAGAAGAGCTGAAAAGCCTGTCCGACAACTGCCCTGACGATATAGAGCTGCACCGCCCGTATATTGATGCGATAACGATAAAATGCCCCGAATGCGGCGGCCAGATGCACCGTGTATCCGAGGTCATAGACTGCTGGTTCGATTCCGGCTCCATGCCGTTTGCCCAGTGGCATTACCCGTTTGAAAACAAGGAGCTGTTTGAGGCCACCTTCCCGGCCGACTTCATCTCTGAGGCGGTCGATCAGACGCGGGGCTGGTTTTATTCCCTGCTGGCAATATCAACGCTGCTGTTTAACAAGGCGCCGTATAAAAACGTTATCGTTCTCGGCCTTGTGCAGGACGAAAACGGCCAGAAGATGTCTAAGTCCAAGGGCAATGCCGTGGATCCGTTCGATGCCCTGGCTACCTACGGCGCAGATGCGATACGCTGGTATTTCTATTCCAACAGTGCGCCCTGGCTTCCAAACCGTTTCCATGGCGGAGCTGTCGTTGAGGGTCAGCGCAAATTTATGGGCACGCTTTGGAACACGTATGCATTCTTCGTGCTATATGCCAACATAGACAACTTCGATGCTTCCAAATACAAGCTGGAATATGACAAGCTGTCGGTAATGGATAAATGGCTTCTGTCAAAACTAAATTCGGTAGTCAAGAGCGTAGACGAAAATCTTGCCAATTACAAGATAACCGAAACAGCGCGTGTGCTGGAAAACTTCGTAGACGAGCTGTCCAACTGGTATGTTCGCCGCTGCCGCGGAAGATACTGGGTCAAGGAAATGACCGAAGACAAGATAAACGCTTATATGACGCTCTACACTGCCTTGGTAACGATAGCCAAAACGGCGGCGCCGATGATCCCGTTCATGACAGAGGACATTTACCGCAACCTCGTATGCTCCATTGACAAGGACGCTCCCATAAGCGTCCACCTGTGCGATTTCCCCGAGGTGCACGAGGAGTATATAAACAAAGAGCTTGAGGACAAGATGGAGGAAGTTCTGGAGATAGTTGTGCTTGGCAGAGCCTGCCGCAACAACGCCAATATCAAGAACCGCCAGCCCATCGGTACGATGTATATAAAGACCGACAAAGAGCTGGAGGATTTCTACCTTGACATCATCCGTGATGAGCTAAATATAAAGAACGTCAATTTTACCGACGATGTTCGAGATTTCACCAGCTACAGCTTCAAGCCGCAGCTGCGCACCCTCGGCAGACGATTTGGCAAGAACATCAATCTTGTGCGTCAGATACTGTCGGAGCTTGACGGCAACAAGGCTATGGATGAGATAAAGGAGACCGGTTTCCTCACGATAAATGTGGACGGCACAGAGGAGAAGCTCTCCGAGGATGATCTTCTGATCGAAGCAGCACAGATGCCCGGCTTTGAATCGGTATCCGACCACGGGATAACTGTAGTGCTCGATACCAATCTCACGCCGGAGCTTATTGAGGAAGGGTTCGTGAGGGAGATAATCTCCAAGCTGCAGACGATGAGAAAGGATTCCGGCTTTGAGGTCACCGACCATATCAAGGTAAGCGTTTCCGGAAACGATAAAATCGCGGAAATAATGGAGAAAAACGCGGACGAAATAAAGGACGAAGTCCTGGCCAACGATATCACCGACGGCGGCTGCGCATTTGAAAAGGAATGGAATATCAACGGCGAAAACGTAAAGTTGGGCGTTGAAAAACTGTAAAAATAAAACTCGGACTGTCCGGTCTTGCCGGCGTCCGAGTTTTTTATTATAATGTAACTCCATCCTTAAAAATGGATATTTCCCGATACCCGTTCTTTTCGTTATCAGTCTTGTCGCCCTCGGCAACGCTTATTACAAATTCAAATAAAGCGTCTGTAAGATCCTCTCCCTCTAAGATGGGACCTGCGTTGAAATCTATCCAATGGGGCTTTCTGGCGGCCAGGGCTGAATTTGTCGCTATCTTGACAGTCGGAACGGGCGCGCCGACCGGCGTCCCGCGGCCGGTGGAAAAGAGTATCATGTGACAGCCGGAAGCGGTCAGATTCGTCACTGCCACTATATCATTGCCCGGCCCGGTCAAAAGGTTTAATCCACGCTTTTTCACCTGCTCACCAATGGCGATAACATCCGATACATCGGCGTCTCCGGATTTCTGCACACAGCCGAGTGATTTATCCTCCAGCGTCGTTATTCCGCCCTTTTTATTGCCGGGAGACGGATTCTCATAGACCACCTGTCCGTGACGCAGGAAATAGTCCTTGAAATCATTTATAAGATGCACCGTCTTCTTAAATGTTTCCTCATCGCGGCAGCGATCCATCAATATCGTTTCCGCGCCAAACATTTCCGGCACCTCTGTGAGCACCGTGCTCGCTCCCGAAGCAACCAGCCGGTCGGATACGCGTCCGATAAGGGGATTGGCGGTAAGTCCGGAAAAACCATCGCTTCCGCCGCATTTTAATCCCACGACCAGCTTAGACAACGGGCATTCGCTGCGTTTAAAGGAGGAGGCATAGTCTGCCAGCTCGCCTATAAGCTCCAATCCCTTCTCTATCTCATCCTCATAATCCTGCGCATTCATGAACTTTACCCGCCGTTCATCGACCTTGCCCAAGACCTCTTTAAACACCGGGATGTTGTTGTTTTCGCAGCCCAAGCCCAGCACAAGCACTCCGGCGGCATTGGGATGGTTCACCAGTCCCTTTAGCACGGATTGCGTAACGGCCTGGTCATCCCCCAGCTGTGAACAGCCAAAGGGATGGGCAAACGTAAATATCCCATCGCATTTATCGCCATACAGCTTTGTTGCTTCCCGCGCCAAAAGCTCAGCCGTTTTATTCACACAGCCAACAGTGTTTATTATCCATATTTCGTTACGGATACCAACGCTGCCATCCTCGCGGATATAGCCCATAAATGTCCGCTCCGGCTGCGGAGCCAGCCGGTGACGCTTTGGCGTATAAGTATAGGAGAGTGCGCCGCTCAAATTCGTCTTGACATTATGCGTGTGCACATGCTCGCCCTTTTTTATGTCACAGACCGCATGGCCGATGCTGCTGCCGTACTTTATTATATCTTCCCCGGCCTTTATATCGCAAAGAGCGACCTTATGTCCGGCCAGCTCTCCTTCAAGCATTACAGCAACGTTGTCCCTTTCGTTTATCTTTATCTGTTTCACTTGTTCCTCCAAATTACAATACCGTCTCCATAGCCGCCCTTATGCCATCAGCTTCTATCTTTGCAATATATTTTTCCACCGAAGGCAGCAGGCGGGACAGATCCTCGCCCCAGTAATCATCGCGCTTCAATATCTCCGCCGGGGAGGCAGTCTTCATAAACGATACTATCTGCGCGTCATCATTTGCCTCGTCGATACGGTAGAACATGATAAGCGCAGCCAGCGAAAATACCAGACACTCCGGCTCCCGGCCGTTTTCTTTGATATATTCAAGCAAACTCGGCAGCACCCGCACCTTGAACTTGGAGACAGAGTTTAATGCTATGCTCAGGAGATAATGCTTGATAAACGGATTCTTGAACCGCTCCTCGACAGCATCGGCAAATTCCACAAGCTCCTCCCTCGGCAGGTCGAGAGTAGGGATTATCTCCTCATAAACGCCCTTTTTAAAGAACCGATACACAAGCTCGTCATTCATCGCCTCTCCGACCGTTTCCAGACCTGCCAGCCTGGCGGCCAGCACCATCATCGTATGCGCGCCGTTGAGTATACGCACCTTACGCTTTTTATACGGTGTCACATCGTCCGTCCACAGTACGTTCATCCCATACTTATGCAGCGGCAGCTCCTCGCTCAAGCTCTTATCGCCCTCGATCACCCACAGGTGGAATATCTCGGCAGTATCTATTATATTGTCCAGATAGCCAAAATCCTTCTCCATCTCCGCCGCCGTATCACGCGGATAACCGGTGACTATTCTGTCAACAAGCGTATTTGTGAAATGGTTCTCTTCATTCACCCATTTCTTGAAATCATCCCCGTAGCCCCAGTCGTCAGCATATTTTAAGATGCACTCCTTAAGCGCATCGCCGTTTTTATCGATCAACTCGCAAGGTAGGAGGATAAATCCGCCCAACCCCAGATCAAACCTTTTTTTCATAAACATACAAAGTCTTCCGGGGAAAGTCGTCCCACAAAAATCCTCCGCGCTTTTGCGGTACTCTATCCCGGCCTCGGTCGTATTAGAAACGATAAACCTAAGCTCCGGATTTTTTGCACAATCGAAAAAGCTCTCTGTATCCTTATACGGGTCTATGCCCCTCGTTATGCACTCCACTATCCTTGTTTCTTCGGTTTTTTTACCGTCCAGAAGCCCGCGCAGATAAAGCGTATATAGCCCGTCCTGCTCGTTTATCAGCGGAATCAGCCCATTCTCCAGCGGCTGAACGACCACCACGCCGCAATCTCCGCCGCCTTCTTTGTTATAACGGTCTATCATCCAGTCTACAAATCCGCGCAGGAAGTTGCCCTCGCCGAATTGCAGCACTCTCTCTGTAAGTACGCTCGGTGCAGTTCTTTTTAATCTTTCCATAAAAACATTTCTCCTTTTTTGCTCTGCTCACCAATGTTCGTTTGTAAATATATTATCACATCACAGCCGCGAAAACAACGTTGATATTGCCCTTGCAAACGATGCTGCCATCAATTCTTGCCTTTTAGATATTTCTAATATCCTTGTCGATATCCGCCAGATCGGGAACGTTTACAAGGCCGACACTGCGGTAATCGTTGATATTTTGCGCAGTATTCTTTTTACCGGACGGCTTGGGCAGGGGAGTCTTTATCTCCTCACTTTTTATATGCGAGGCTATCGGCTCTACACCGGCTTTTAAAAGCTCCTGGGCGACAAATTTTGCTATCACTTTACCGCCTATATCGTTCGTATGTGTATAGTCGCGAGTCTTGCCGTCACTCCAGAAGTAGTCCCAGGCGTCCTCGGGGCCGGCAGCTTCCATATATTCAGTCGAACGCGTCCACAGATCGACAAAGACTGCTCCGCTCTCCCCGGCAGCCGTTTCCACGGCGCGGCGGTATTCACCGAGCAGGTTCTTCAGCGTTCCGTCCGGTTCGAAGATTATACGGTTTATCGGCGAACAGAATATCACTTTTGCTCCCAGAGCCTTAGCTGCTTCTGCATAATAGCGCAGATTATCTATGTAGCCTTCAAATGCGGCCAACTCTTTGATCTTCTGGTCGTTGTGACCAAATTCCACCACCAGAAAATCCCCCGGCTTTATGCGTTCCCGGATAACGAGCCAGTTCGACTGCATGAACTCCGCCGTTGTAGAGCCTGACTGCGCATGATTGGAAACTGCTATTCCCTCCTTAAGATACAGCGGGAACATCTGCCCCCAGCCGCAGTAGGTAGAGGATGCGTTATAAGGATATTCTGCCGGCTGATCGGTGACTGTGGAATCCCCGGCTATGTATATCGTAGGCGCGCTGCACGGCGATACCGAGCATTCCAGGCTGACGTCGCCCATAGCCTCGACACTAAGCGCAGTGCGGTGCGTATATTGTGTATCGAACATGTGGATGTCGCATACGTTTACAGTAAATGAATGCTCTCTCTCCTCTCCTTTCGCCAAGTCTCCCTCAAAAAGCCAGCGGCGGCTTTCACACAATATCACGTAGTGCGTATCGCTGTTTGCCCGTACCGAGACCTTAAGCGTATATGTACCGTTTTTCGGTACGGGATATTCTTCATGAAAAGTTTTATTCATCATTTAGATTGTCCTCCAAAACACGGGTCTGCGCCCTTTTCTCAGTCAAATTATAGCACAATATATTCACCGATACAATAGTTTTTTTGTCCGCCTCTGCTATAATTAATTTAATTCTTGCTATTTGAGAAAATATGTGATACAATTGACTAAACAAGGAAAATCCGCGAAAGAAGGCGTTTTAAAATTGCAGACAACTTTTTTCCCCTGTGAGGACGTTTATGTAGAATACGTTAAAAACGACAAAAAAGTAGATATGAAGTCGCAGCACTATCATGATGCATACGAAATATATTTGCAGATATCAGGAGAACGGTATCTTTTCCTCGACAATATCTGTCATACCTTAAGGCGCGGCGATGTTGTCATCCTAAAGCCGTTTGATATTCATTATACCGAAAGCCGTGACGTTACATATTATGAACGGTACGTTATGAATTTTCAAAAACAAAAGCTCGGCTGTATACTGACCGCCAGTGAGCTTGACCTTTTGTTCCGTGACCTCGGCTCCTGCGTTATCCATTTTGACGAGGAGGAAACTGCGATAATCCACAACCTGTTCCGTCAGGTAGAAACCTTCGGTGCCCGTACCGGCTTCCTATCAGAAAAGCTCCTGTATACCGCCGTTTTTTAGCTGCTGATGGCTGTGCACGATATGGCCAAAAATGCCCGCGAGATAACCGGCCGGAACACTCCGCCGGAAATCGTGGCCGCCCTTACCTATATAAATGAAAACTACGCAAGCGATATAACGCTTGAGACTCTCTCCAATGTCGTACATATAAGCAAGTACCATTTCTGCCGCCAGTTCCATAACGCGACCGGGGCGACGTTTTTGGAATACCTCTACAATGTCCGCTTGACAAGGGTGCACAGGCTCTTAACAGATACAGACCTCCCGCTGCATGAGATCGCCGCCAAGACCGGTTTTTCCTCGACTGCGCATCTTACCCGGATATTCAAGCAGGTTTACAAAATATCTCCCCGCGAGTTTAGAAAAGAGCATAAATCACGGGAGGATGGCGCCCGGCTCCCGCAGCCGCAGGCCGGTATTTTATAGAAAACTCCCCCGAATAGCTTTCTATACCGATTGGATTTATATAAAAAGTCCATAAATCAGCGTTTTTTACCGCCGGATTTCTAACAATATATTCTTGACATAGATTTCTATTTGGTATATACTATTATATGAAGTAAAACTTACTTAAACCAACCGGCGCCAAAGGCATCCGGATCAAAGAAAGGAACGATACTTAATGACGTATGAACAGGCTTTTGCAAAAATAAAGAAAAAGCTTGATAAGGCAAACACAAGCTCTTTCGAATCGGATTTTGCCGTTCAGGTAAATCTTACCGATGAAGACTGCAGCGGCATTTTCTATATCGCCTTTATGGGCGGCAATTTTGCTGTTGAGCCGTACGACTACGTGGACAACAACGCTGTCATCTATGCTGCCACTGATGATTTCATCAACTTTGTTTCAGGCAAGATAGACGTTGATTCAGACAAGATATCCGTTGATGGAAGCGTTGAGGTCGCAAAGTCGCTTTGCGGTATAGCCAAGACTGTCAGAAAAACAGCAGCCAAGAAAACAACTGCTGAAAAAGAAACTGCTGTAACGGAGACCGCCACAAAGGCTGCAACCGCTAAAAAAGCTGCCGAGGTTCCGGCTGAAAAGCCTGCTGCTAAAACAGCCACAGCCGCTAAGACGGCCACAACTGTTAAGAAAACAACAGCAGAAAAGACAACTCAGACAAAAGCAGCCGCCGCTGCCAAGACAACGACAGCTGCTGCAAAGACAGCTGCGACAAAAACAACAGCTGCCAAAAAAACGGCAAAAACAAAATAATGCTGTATATAACGGCGGCTCCGCATGGAAGCCGCTTTTTTTCTTTGCCCACTAAAATATAAAACTGCTTTTTAGCCGCCAATCAACGAAACTTTTATTTTCTCCACCAGCCGGGGATCGATTGTGAAAATAAGCTTTGCGATTGACTAAACAAAAAGAAAACAAGGAGGATAATTTAATGGACACAGTGCAGCGTGAAAACAAGATGGGAACCATGGGCATAAACCGACTCCTGCTTACCGTCTCCCTGCCAATGATGATATCAATGCTCGTTCAGGCGCTCTATAACATTGTTGACAGCATATTCGTCTCTCAAATAAGCGAAAATGCTCTTACGGCCGTTTCTCTCGCTTTCCCTATACAGAACCTTATGATCGCCGTCGGTTCGGGAACCGGTGTGGGCATGAACGCCTTTTTATCAAAAAGCCTCGGCGAAAAGAAATTCCATCAAGCAAATTTAGCCGCCAAAAACGGGCTGTTTCTGGCAGCAATGAGCACCATCGTATTTATGCTTATAGGAATATTCTTTTCCCGTCCTTTTTTTGAAATGCAGACCTCTGATGCGGAGATCGTCGATTTCGGGGTAAAATATATGTCGATCTGCTGCTTCGTTTCTATCGGCTGCTTCGGGCAAATGGCCTGCGAAAGGCTTTTACAGTCTACGGGAAAAACATTTTATTCAATGATCACCCAGGGCACCGGAGCGATAATAAACATAATTTTCGACCCGATAATGATATTCGGCCTTTTCGGCTTCCCGGCGCTTGGCATAAGCGGAGCGGCCATTGCTACGGTGTTGGGTCAGTGCGTCGCATTTGTGATGGCTCTCATCTTTAATGTAAAGCTCAACAAAGAGATATCGATAAACATGAAGGGATTCCGGCCGAACCTGCGCATAATAAAGCATATATACAGCGTGGGTATACCGTCAATACTGATGATGGCTATCTCTTCGATAATGACCTTCGGTCTTAACAAGATACTGTTGATATTCTCTTCCACCGCTACCGCCGTTTTTGGCGTTTATTACAAACTACAAAGTTTCGTATTTATGCCGATATTCGGCCTCAACAACGGCATGGTCCCTATCCTTGCCTATAATCTTGGAGCACAGCACAAGGATAGGATAGAAAAAACAATTAAACTGGCCATTATATACGCTGTCATAATAATGATTGCCGGGTTTGCCCTATTCCAGATATTCCCCGGCTGGCTGATGAGCCTGTTCGAATCTTCACCAGCCATGACCGCCATGGGAGTAGTTGCTCTTAGGATAATCAGCTTCAACTTTATCTTTGCCGGTTTCAGCGTGATAATATCCGCCGTATTCCAGGCCTTTGGCAAGGGCATATACAGCTTGATAGTATCGATCGCCCGTCAATTGGTAGTGATTCTCCCGGCGGCATATCTGCTCTCCCTTCTGGGAAATGTCGATTACGTATGGCTAGCCTTCCCCATCTCGGAAGTAGCCACGTTTATCCTGACAATAATACTGATGAAGCATACATACAACCTGGTTCTAAAACCTATGAAACGGGAAGCGTAAGCCTTGAACAGAACATAAAAATACCGCCTATATCCTGCGACCTACATAAAATGCGCAGGGTATAGGCGGTAATGTTTTATCGTAGCTTTTTTTATATGTTTTCGTTTACGTGATCATACAGCCTGTTTACGGTAATTATCGCTTGCAATACTGTATAATTATCCTTGGGGGCAAAATTACTGCTATCCACACCGTTCATTATACCCGCATCGCTTACCCAGTCCACAAAAAACTGCGCCCAGGTGGAAATGTCCTCCCCATCGTCATAGTCGCTGCCGGAAGGGCTTTCTATATACATATACAGCTCGGCCGTTTCACAAAGCAGCTTAGCGGCCTCCTCGCGCGTTATATATGCATCCGGATCAAAAAGCGTTTCCGTTTTGCCGTTTACTATCCCCAGCTCATAAAGGATATCAATGGATATGTCAGCATCAGCGCAATCTTCAAATACATCCATCACATACGGCTGACCCGTATAGAGCATATATGATTCCAGATCGGTATAGCCGCTGGTAACGGCAATGAAGTTGCCGATAAGCACGCAAAACTCCTCACGGGTGATATTCTGCGAGTACATTTTAGTAAATTCATACGGCAGCAGGCAGCGTGAGGCCGCTTCCCTGACAGTATCCTCCGCCCATGCCTCCTGCGGAAGCTCCAAAAAATCTCTTGTCAGCACCGGCGCAGACGCCTCGGCTGTCTGCTTATTTGTATTATCGTAATATAGCGAGGTCAGCTCCCACAGTGCGCTTTCATCATCGCCTTCCGCCTTGTAGCACATGTAATTGCCATCGCCATAGCTGCCGATAATAACTCCGCCGCCGGTATAATAGCTGTAGGCAGTGCCATCGGATGCATAAAGCGTCAGACATATCCCTCTAAACGGTGACGGAGTGATATAGCGGTGCAGCTCGACATTGGCAAACTCATAGTAAAAGTCGAGATACTGCTCCTCGCTAAGCGCAGCCGCTCTGCCTTCTCTGGGCGATGATGCTTCAGCATGATCTATCTGTGAAGCGTCAAAGAGCCCCCAGGCGTCTGATAAAGTCATCGTTTCCGGGAGATTCACTACATCATAGCTGTACACACTTGCCATCGTTACCACCAAGGAAAGCACCGCTATCACAGCGGCAAACAGCCTTCTCATAACTTTCTCCTCTCCAAAATAACATCAAACTCTGTACGGCCAAATAACAGCCGTATCACCCTGCGGCAGTTTGATAAAGAACTCGATATTCGCCGGGTCATATTCATCAACATACACGTCTATCAACTCAAATTTTTCAAATGAAGCTGAGGTAACAACGGAATCTCCGCTCTCGCGTTCATGGTAAGTACCCGGTTCAAAATCATCTGTGTACTTTATCGCATATGCCAGGTTATCCTCGCGTTCCTTATAGAACGTTATCCCCTTTGCCGCGTCGGTATTTAAGCGATAAAGCGCCATATTGCCGTTTTCCAGGTCATAACTGGAACCGCTGATTATCGCATTGGTAAAGCATATGGAATTTGTATCGGATATCACCGTACCCTTTTTATTGAAAAACAGGTTTTCCACAAAATCTATCGAGGTATCCAAGGAACCCGTCACCGGTATCTGTACCAGCGCAGAGCCGTCCCACTGGAAAAACCATGCCCCGTTATAATCGAGACAGTCGGTGAGGACTATCTGCTTAGAGGAATCATTATCCGCGATATCCACCACCGCAAATGCATAAAACTGCACTCCCTCCGGCAGCGCGCCCGAATAATCGGTGCCGTTTATCAAAAGCGTCGCCCCTTTCTCCTCCGTAGCCGGAGTAAAAGACACCTGCTCGTTTATACCGTCGCCATTAGCGTCCACAGACAGATTGGAAAATTCACGGTTAAGATAGATATCCGCAATATCATTAAGCGTCATAAAACCGGTCTTAAGGGAAGCAGCGGCTCTATACTGCTTGCCGTTTGTCGACACCAAAACACTCTGCTGTACTCCATTCCAGGTCACACCGAAATCCATAGCCTCGGATATCGCCCTTACCGGGATCATCGTACGGTCGTTTATTATCTGCGCCGGAACGTCAAGCGCCACCGGCGTTCCGTTTTTATAAAGGAAGCTGTCGTTATACTTTATGGTCACCACATCGGAACCACGTTTAAAGGTCGCGGTCTGTGTGGGCTGATCCCAACTGACCTCTGCTCCTGCCTTTTCAAATACCGCTCTTGCCGGAACAAGCGTCCTGTTGTCTACCATCACCGGAGCCTGATCGGTAAACTGCACCTTGGAATTATCCACATATACCGATATCTCGTCAGCCGCATAGCCGCAGACTCCTGCTGTCAGCATCAAGGCAGCTGCCGCCGATGCCACAAAAAGTTTTTTCATTAAAACATCATTCCTTTCCTTTACGGCATCAAATGCCGCAAGCTCAGTCGAATACGCAGTAGCGGTCCATGTATGATTCCATATCCTTCAATACTTCCTCATATCCGCCCGCCTGCTTCAAGTACAGGTAAATATCAGCCACAGTGACTATCGAATGCACACGTATACCAAACTCCTCCATGACCTCGGTTATGGTCGTTTTGCCCGGGGTTTTGCCCACCTCACAGCGGTTGACAGAAATGAACATATCCTCAGCAGTGATATCTTTAGCCGCTCCCCTTATTATCGGCATAGTCTCACGAACGGCAGTCCCGGCGGTGATAACGTCCTCGATGATTATCACCCGGTCGCCGTCCTGCGGCTTGTAGCCCACCAAGGAGCCGCCTTCGCCATGATCCTTCTCCTCCTTGCGGTTGAAGAAATACGGCTTGTCGATACCGTACTCCCGCCAAAGCGCACCGGCGGCCGCTACCGCCAGCGGTATACCCTTGTACGCCGGACCGAACATAGCGTCAAAGTCTCCGCCGCAGTTTTCCTTTATAAGACGCGCGTAAAATTTCCCCAATACGTCTATCTGTTTGCCGGTTCTGTAGTTGCCGGTGTTGACAAAATACGGCGTGTTGCGCCCGCTTTTGGTAACAAATTTGCCGAAACGCAAAACTCCCGCTTCCATCATAAATTCAATAAATTCTCTTTTGGACTGCTTTAATTCTTTATCTAACATGAGTATTCCTCCCTGCTTATTGCATCTTAAAGCGCACCTGCGCCTTTATCCTGTACTTTCTTTGTTCATTATAGCATAAACCGGGCAAAATTTCAATAAATTTTTGAAAATAACTTCTCCGTCTCTGTATCCCTAAAATTTTTCAGAAAAAGCCTTGACAGACTACAATTGTGGTGATATAATATAATCAACGACAGTCGTAGTCTAAACAGGAGGTAATACTAATGTCAAGACAAACAATAACGGATTCGGAATATGAGCTCATGAAAATACTCTGGGAGGCGGATGATCCGCTCACTTTAGGGGAAATTTTAAAAAAGCTGCCCGAGCACAAATGGAGCCGCAACACGGTATCAACGCTTTTATCGCGGTTGGTGGACAAAGGGGCGGCTTCATATGAAAAAAGGGGCAAGTACAACTTATATTATGCCGTGATCAAGGAAAAGGATTACAGTATCAAGGAAACGAAATCGTTTTTATCGAAGATGTTCGGCGGTTCTGTGAAGAATATGGTGGCATCGCTTTACGAGAGCCGGGAAATTTCCCGGGAGGAGATCGAGGATCTGAGAAAGATGTTCGACCTGGAGGAGTAGCATGTTTGAACTTTTCAAGACAGTCCTTATACTAAGCATTATCGGCTCTGTAATAACGACCGTTCTGCTTTTGCTAAAGCCCATAACATCAAAGAGATTCCCGGCGCGCTGGCAATATTACATATGGATGCTGGTAATGCTGTTCATGGTGCTGCCTGTGTGGAAGCTGCTTCCGGCACGAAGCCCTCAGATGCCGGTGATAACTGAAACGGCCACGGCCGCTCCGACAGCGGATATCATAGCTGCAACAGTTGCGCCCACAGCCGCGCCGGCAGCCGCCGTTGCCGAGATACCGCCGGAATACCGAAGCATCAACATCGCTTCCGCCAGCGTGCGCATATACGATATCATAGCGGCCGTCTGGCTTGCGGGAGCGGCGGTGTTTATTGCATCCGCTCTTGTGAGCTACGTGTCTTTTCTCATAAAAAGGCACCGCGCAAGCTATGAGCTCTCCGAATGCGAATTGTTCGAAAGGATAAAGCAGGAGCTGGGAATCAGGCGGAAAATCCGGCTTCGGGTGTATCCTGAGGATGAACCGCCGATGCTGGTAGGCGCATTGCGTCCGGTCGTTTATATGCCGGGTAAAACGCTTGATGAAAAAAGCGCTGCGATGATATTCCTCCATGAACTGACACACTTAAAGCGTGGGGATCTTATCTACAAATGGCTCACGCTTTTGGTGAACGCCGTTCACTGGTTCAATCCCTTTGCCTATCTTTTGAGTGCTAATGTAGGCGAGGCCTGCGAAGTCTCCTGTGATATGGCGGTGACAAAGAATATGGATGAAAACGAGATCAGCCTTTATATGAAAACGATCCTTGACCTGGCGGACAGGAAAAAGGAGGGGAAACAGAATGTTTAGGAAATTTTACACCACAGCGATGAGCGAAAGCGCCAAGCAGCTTGAGCGGCGGTTTCTAAAGCTGCGGCAAAGGCCGGTCAAAAGCGCGCGTCCCATATCATGCGCAGCGGCGGCCGTATGCGCGGCTATCGGCATTACTGCAACAGCAGTTTTTGCCTCTGTTGACGGCAACATCAGCTACGGCGAAAATGCCGGGGCAATATATACATTCTATGAGTATCCCGGGGACAGCATGGAATATAACGTAAGAGCAAGGCTCAGGGAAAGCGTTGATTCGCCTGCAAGCTCTGAGATGATGCACAGCCGTTATTCTTCGCCCGGCTGGAGCAGCGTGAGGTGTTTTACGCCTATATGCCTTGCTAATTTGACGGATTATTATTTAATCGACGACAGCGGTTCTATGGTGGATATTTACAACAGAAAGCAGCCGCACTACGCAGTTATAAAATACTGGCTGACAAAGGATCAGACAAATGATAACTGGGATCATTTCGAGCGCACGGAATTTAGGACCATGGATATAGCGGGGAAAGAGCTTACCGTATGCTTTGCCGACAGGGGCGCGGATTATGCGGACGATGAGGTTATCCGCCGCATGATACAAAAACAGATCGAGTTTGAGCTTTCCTATGTAAATCCGTATTACGAATACGACCATAAGGAATATATATCGCAGCTGATGGAATGGGGCGTGTACGTTATAAGAGGCGTATTCCCTAAAGAAGAGATACAAAGCTGGAGCTGGTTTGGCGGTAATTACGGCGATTTCACCGAGGAGCCTATAATCGAGGACAATATAAATAACCGGATAATACAAGAAAACCGCGCCGAAACTGCCTACAGCGGCGATTTCCTGGTGCCGGAAAATGTCGACGGGAATCAGGCGCGCAAGCTGTGCGAGGTCACAGTTGATACTGATGAAAGCCTTATAATCGATATCAAGAGGGCAACTGACAATATGCCGTATGTAAATTACAAGCTCATAGCCAAATATGGCCTGCCGTATTACAGTCAGCAGTCAATGAACGGAAGCAGCGTCCAGCCGGGCGAAGCTGCGGAGACATTCATAATGAATCCGGGCGGTATGCGCAGGAATTATCTTCCGTTCAACAATACCGGGCAGCCTTTAACGTATGAGATATGGGTGAGCGGGCCGGAATGCGATTATGCGGATATTGAGGTCTATACCTGCCGCATAGGCGGTAATGGGCCGTTTGAAACGAGCGAAAAATGGGTCGATATGTTCACCTATGACAATCCCTACGGTCTGATGTCATACAATGAAGAAGACGCAATTTTATGGGGTGCGTAAAGGAGGGCGGCAGTTAATATGTTTAAAAATTTTTACACAACGGGCATGAGCGAAAACGCCAAGCAGCTTGAGCGGCGGTTTCTAAAGCTGCGCCATCATGCGGTACGCCCCTGGAAAACGGCCGCTGCGCTTACCACTCTTATGCTGCTCCTTGTAACGGCCGGCGCAACAGCATCAATTGCCGCCGTCGGCGGAGACGGACTGGAATACTGGAACGAGGACGAGATATACTTTCGCGACGGCGTGAGCTTTACCGTAAATGTTGCGGGAAAAACGCTTCCGACCTACGTCAGCGAAACTATCGCCGGGGAAGATGGAAATATAAACGTCCTCCTACAGCGCGTTGAGACCAGGGACGTAAAGGGACGCGTGAACAAAGAGCATATCCTTGAGCTGAGCGGCAGCCGCGGCACTGTTAAAATGGCCGCCAACGGTCATAGCGGTCTGTCATCAAATGAAAGCGATGGTGAAAACGATGTGCCGCAGTATGAGGACGCCTACCGCTATTCCTCATCTATAACCTTTATCGAGTGGAACAATCCCGGATATTCAGGAGCATTGCAAAGGCCGATAATGACGCTTGTCGATCCGCCAAGCGATGAGATGAAGTACATATACGTGCATTTTGGCATCGACAGCCAGTTGCGGATACAGAACGCCTTTATAACCTTCTCTCTTGCCAACGAATACGACAACCCCATCGGCGTCAGCTTCGATACAGCAGTCGCTGAGGCCGGCAGCCTGTCTTTTATCGGCGATTTTGCAACGGATTATCCCAGTGAATGCGTAGGCGATACAAATAACTTTTACTTTACCTTTTTCGAAAAGGACTATACCCCGTCGCCCGCTGCGGGCATTGATATCGCAATAGAGGACGCCCGTACAAACGCCATCGTTTTGAATACGGATATCACAAACAGCCGTGCATCGTATATCGAGATAGACGTCTATGACAGTGCCGGACGTAGTGCGGGCGCTTATGACGGACAGGTCATAGATTCTCGTATTGCTGTCATCCCGCACACAATGCACGGAATAACTCTCGATATGGGAACTGGAGATACCGGCTTTTATGGCGAACAGCCAACCTATTACACTGCCGGTGAACGATACAGGGTATGTGTCGCCCTGCTTGATCCGGAGCATTCGGTAATATACCGCTGGCAGGAGTATGTCACGGTCAGGGAAGGAGAGATTTGATATGTTTAAACACTTCTACACCACATCCACAAGCACGACCGCCAAGCAGCTTGAACGGCGGTTCGTGCGGCTTGCCGCCGGGCAAAAGCATTTGCCGCGGTTTATGTCCGCGGTAACGGCAGCGGCCGTTATCACCGCCGCGGCCGGAGCCACGATATGCGCAGCTGCAATCGATAATGAACCGGAAAACTTTTTTGTAAACGGCAAGGGGTACTCAATACAGCCGGTGCTTTTGGAAAACACGCTGGCCTCGCACACCGATGCGTATTACGTACCTCTTAGAGATACCTTTGAGGCTCTCGGCTACGAAGTACGCTATGACGCGGACAAAACGCCCTATGAAGCATTTATCGGCGACGAGACCTTCCCTACCTATGAAATGCCCTACGACGAGGATGAACAGTTCTACCGCGACTGGATGAGGAGCATGGTGACGAACGACGCCGAACGATACATCTACGGTGCAACAGGTCGGCTCAACGAAAATATGCCCCTGATAGAGATGGTCAAAGGTTCTACTGTTGAATTTTGCCAGATAGGCAGCAGCCGCTATTCAAACAACTGGTGGGGCGGTGCGACTATACTGCTTGACAACACAGCCTATATCCCCTTGAGGATAGTAGCCTATATGGTAGGCGGACAGGATAACGTGAAATGGAGCGAGGAACGCGAGACGACCTACTACGAGGGCGCACTAACGTTTGATGAAGCTACCATGACCATAAACGTAACGCTATAAGCACATAAACCATATCCAATACACATAAAAATACCGCTTGTATATCGGGCTGATCCACGGTATACAAGCGGTATGTCTTTTTATACAAAACGGAATCTAAAGGAAAATTCCTCCTCATCGAAGCGGTATTCCGAAAGCGGCTCCGGGCCGCAGCTGTTCTGTCCTATCCCATGCTGCTTATAGTCCAGGCATAAAACGGTATACCCGCTCTTTTGCAGCTCAAAATTGTGTTTTTTAAGCGTAAGCTCTTCTTGTGTATAGGCAGACGCATTAAAGCTGAACGGATCATCCGCCGTCACCTCGATATCGCCTATATGCACACTGCGGCAGCCGAAATGGCTCCCGTTCTCCTGCGGCTTGATATAGTCCTCATGCATATCGCGAACATCGGCGGAAAATTTCCCCAGGTATGAAGCCAGGCGCTTATCCGCATAGCTTTCGTAAGGGCCGTATCCAAAATATTCGCATTCAAGAAAGCTCTCGTCCAGGAACAGCCGCAGCCCAAACCGCGGCAGAGGCGGAAGCCCGCTTCCCTTATGCACCTTGGCCGCGACCTCCGCCGTACCATCGCCGTAAAAATCCCAGCTGGCGTCTATATCGGCCAGCTTACGCTGGAACACCGCCGTAAGTCCCATGCGGCATTTCACCTGCACGCGGTGTTTTTCCTGTACGACCTCTGTATCATACACCTTAACAAATGCACGGTCATAGCCAGCCGCTTCCCACTTAGTCCGGATGTTTCGGTCGTTGTCGGTAGGCGCGCGCCAGATATTCCACTGCATGGGCTTTTTCATCGCCGCTTTAAAAGTATCTAGCACGCCGGTACGCTTATTGAAACTGTAGCAAAACCCATCGCCCTTTATGTACACATGGGTATCCGTCTCCTCGTCTCCGACCTCCTTCTCACAGCTATACAAAGCCAAGGCTGCCGGGGCCTCATTTATCACAAACTGCCGGAAGCCCAGCTCCTGCCCGGCCTTCGCCCAAGCGGTGTCACTCTTCTGCACAACGCTCAACCGGAATATCGTATCCTTCTCGCAGCTAAACGGCAGCCGGAGATCTTTCCTCTTGCGCGCACCAAGCTCAAGGTCATCAATGGTATACTCATCTTCCCCGTCCTCTGTTTGTCGGTATATCTTGATAAGGCCGTAATCCGAGAGATTTAAAAAATCCATACGGTTTTCCACAGTTATACTGTTCGTTTGGGGATCATAGCCAAAAGCATGTATCGGCGAAAGTGCGTTCTTGTATTCAAGCAGTCCCGTATGCGGCCGTCTGTCGGGGTATACCATACCGTCCACGCAGAAATTGCCATCGTTGGGGAACTCTCCGAAATCACCGCCGTAGAGATATCTGGCGCGGCCGTTTTCCTCGCCGTCATATACAGCGTGATCGCACCATTCCCAGGCAAATGCGCCAATAAAGCCATCATAACGATACATTCTTTCAATGTATTCCTTTATTCCTCCCGGGCCGTTGCCCATGGCATGGATAAACTCGCACTGCATATATGGCTTTGCGATGCTCACTCCCCGTTTTTCCTCCTCAGACAGGCTATCTATGTCCACCCAGTCGCCGGAATCCTCATACGCCCCGGCAATGCCTATATCTGCCCGGGTTTTCCATACGAGCTTGCCCGGAGCTTTGAAGTAGTTGTCTATCCACTCATAATCGGCGTACATCGTGCTGCATACGTCAAGCATCGTGGTATCGTTTTGGTGATCGGCCATCTGCCACATACTGCTCTCATAATGCAGGAGCCGGGAGCTGTCATAGCTTTTCACCCAGCGTCCGGCCGCCTCGATATTCACCCCATAGCCTGACTCATTGCCCAGCGACCACATTATGACACAGGGACGGTTCTTATCACGTTCCACTCCGCGCTCCGCTCTGTCCATTATCGCCGCACTCCAATCCGGATCGTTCGACAAAAGGCCGAAGGTGTTGCCTTGGGAACCGCCGTAAAAGGCCGCCGTGCCGTGAGTTTCCAGATCGCATTCGCCAACGGCGTATAAGCCGTATTCATCGCACAGCTGTAAGAACCAAGGCGCATTCGGATAATGGCTGGTCCGCACGGCGTTTATGTTATAACTCTTCATCATGAGCAGATCTTTTTGGGCCTGTTCGCGGCTTATCGTGTAACCGGTGACCGGATCGCTGTCATGCCGGTTCATGCCTTTTAGTTTGACAGGCCATCCGTTTATGAGCATTACGCCGTCTTTCACTGTCACTTCACGGATACCGACCTTCTCTTCTATTATCTCCTCCGCTGTCTCTATCACCAGCGTATAAAGCTCCGGCGTCTCGGCCGTCCACAGGCGCGGAGAGCTTACGGTAAACTGCGGCTGTTTTCCCTCATAGATAAGCTCCTCGCCGTCATAGAACGAATATTTTACCTCCGGATCTTTTACGGTATCGATATCTATCGTTATCAGCGCATCATTTCCCGTAAGTTTCGTGTGCACGAAGTAGTCGCGGACGAATGCCCGCGGACGGCGCAGAAGATAAACGTCACGGAATATCCCCGACATCCTCAGCTTGTCCTGATCCTCCAGGTACGTTCCGTCACACCACTTTAACACCAGCACTCCGATAGTGTTTTCTCCGTCGTTAAGATATGCCGTAACGTCAAACTCCGATGTACAGTGCGACACCTGCGAATAGCCAACGAATTGTCCATTTATCCACAGGTAGAAGCAGGAGTCAACGCCTTCAAAATCAAAAAAAACAGCCTTATCATCCTTGTCCCACCAAAAACTGCGCACGTATGCACCGCAGGGGTTGGCATAAGGCACGTAGGGCGGATCATAAGGGATCGGATAACGAGTGTTCGTGTACATATGCGTGTCATAACCGTGATTCTGCCAGCATGAGGGCACCGGGATCCTTCCGGTCAATCCGCCCTCGAAAAAGCCCTCCGGCACCTCGTCTATATTATTATAGTATCCAAACTCCCATTCGCCATTTAAAGAAAACAGGCTCTGCCCGTTTTTAAGTCTCGGCAAATAATAAGCACGGTTTTGCTCAGTATTTATATGAAGAATTTTCTGATTTTCATGAAATTGTTCAATATACATGGCGATCCTCCTCGGAAAATGTTTACGCCGGACGTTCACCGGCAATATATCCCTATCATAGCATAAGCCCGGAAAATAGTCAATACAAAAACGTCCTTCAAAAAAACTTTTTCCCAGCAACGGATCTGTACTGTGATCCTCCCCCTATCAGACCGCTTCACTCAAATATTTTTCAAAAAAAAAATAAAAAAATGCTTGACAACTATAATATTCCATGGTATAATAGCACCTGTTGAAAAACAATCCGCAGACAGCAAGCATAAAGGTAAGTCTTGCCGAGGGTGAACATTCGGTTTGATATTTTTTTGGAATGTATCTCTCTGTGTCTTCGGACGGAGAGTTTTTTTATTCTCCGTAAGAAATTACGTGGAGGTGAAACAATATGCCCAGTGCAAAAGTTTTGGAACAGAAAAAGGCGCAGGTGGCCGAGATCGCCGAAGTATTAAAGTCGGCTGAGACCGGTATCCTGGTAGACTACAGAGGTCTTAACGTCGAAGAGGATACGAAACTCAGAAATAACCTGAGAGAGGCAAATGTTAAGTATTTTGTTGTAAAGAACACACTGCTTAAGCTTGCCGCCGCAGAGGCCGGACTTTCCGGTCTTGACGAAGCACTTCACGGTCCTACGGCTATTGCCGTTTCCGCGGAGGACGCTGTAGCTCCGGCAAAGGTGTTGTCGGATTTCGCCAAAAACAACGATAAGCTCGAAATAAAGACGGGCTTTATGGACGGAGCGGTAATATCGCTCGACGAAATCAAGAAATTGGCGTCCACACCGTCGTTCGAGACATTGATCGCGAAGATGATGGGAAGCCTGAACGCGCCTGTATCCAACCTTGTAAGACTTTTGGATACTATCGCCCAGGGCGAAGACGAGATCCCCGATCTCATCGCCAAGAAAGCTGCGGAAGCTTCCGCAGAAGAGGCTCCGGCAGAAGAGCCGGCCGCTGAATAATTATTACGAATAAAAGGTTAAATTAGGAGGAAAATAAAATGGCAGATTTAAATGCAATTCTCGATTCGATCAAAGAGTTAAAGTTATTGGAAGTTGCTGAGCTTGTTAAGATGATGGAAGAAGAGTTCGGCGTATCCGCTGCTGCTCCGGTAGTAGTTGCCGGTGCTGCTGCTGAGGGCGGCGCTGCTGCTGAAGAAAAGACAGAATTTGATGTTGTTCTCGCTGAGGCAGGCGCATCGAAGCTGGGCGTTATCAAGGTAGTAAGAGAGCTTACTGGTCTTGGTCTTAAGGAAGCAAAGGCTCTTGTTGACGGCGCACCTAACACCATCAAGGAAGGCGTTTCCAAGGATGATGCCGCGGCTATGAAGACTAAGCTGGAAGACGCCGGCGCTAAGGTAGAATTGAAATAAGCTGTATTCAAACCAACGGATTTGAGGGATCTGGAAGATGCTGATCGATGTTTCACAGATACTGCGCGAGTATGGCGGCAGGATAAATATAGACTGTGACCTTGTCATGGACGACGCCGATTTTCTCGGCGAAACGTACCATTTCGAGGAGCCGGTAAAAGTTTCGGGCAGCGTTATAAACAACGGCGAAACACTGAGGCTCACCGCCTCGGTCACTGCCAAAATAATTACGCATTGCGCTCGCTGCGCCAAACCCATCCCGGTCACGGAAAGCTTTGACATAGATACATCGCTCGTAAAGGGTGATGAGCAGGAGCAGTCGTGGGATGATTCGGGAGCGATAGTATTTGAGGGACATACGTTTGATTTAGGCGAGATAGTGCTTGATGAGTTCTTTATGAATGCAAACGGCAAATATCTCTGCCGGGAGGACTGCAAGGGATTGTGCCCGCAGTGCGGAGCCGACCTCAACGAGGGCGACTGCGGCTGCCGGACGGTAGATCCCCGCTGGGAGGCTCTTCTCAAGATAATGGACAAGTCCGAAGATGAATGATTATCGGCAAAGCCGTTTTACGGTGATTTTAAAGGAGGTTTGAACAAATGGCTGTACCTAAGCGGAAAGTATCGCGTTCAAGACGCGACAAGAGACGCGCGAATTGGAAATTGACAGCGCCAGGCATGGTGGAATGCCCCCAGTGCCATGAGTTTAAAATGCCTCACAAAGTTTGTAAATCCTGCGGATATTACAACGGCAAGGAAGTTGTCAAGGTTGAGGACTAAGCTGTCAGCTTGATCAAAACGAAATACAAAGGCCTGTCCTTTTTCATCGAAGGGACGGGCCTTTTTCATGGGCAAAGCACTTGATTTCGCTCCTAAAATGTGTTATTATCAGATAAACAGCGATTTGCAGCATAAATCCGGAGTAGTAGTCATAGGCCAAAATCTCTGCCGGGACTTCTCCGTCTATGCTCCGGATCATTCTCTCATCGCACCACAGCTTGAATTTTTACAGAGGTATACGATATGTTCATAGGAAACGTACAGATAGATACGCCGGTATTCCTGGGGCCAATGGCCGGAGTGACGGATATGGTATTCCGCAGCCTTTGCCGGGGATACGGCTGCGGCTTCGTTTGCACGGAAATGGTAAGTGCTAAGGCGCTGCATTACCACGACAAGAAAACCGCCTCCCTGATGGCGCTGTCACCCGCAGAACACCCTGCCGCAGTGCAGATATTCGGCTCGGAGCCGGAGATCATGGCGGAAGCCGTACAGTATGTGCAAGAAGCCGGGGCAGACGTATTGGATATAAACATGGGCTGCCCAATGCCGAAGATCGTCAACAACGGCGACGGCAGCGCTCTGATGAAAGATCCTCCGCTGGCGGCAAAAATAGTGCAGGCAGTGAAAAAATCCGCCATCATACCGGTGACCGTGAAGATGCGTATCGGCTGGGAGGAGGATACAGCAGTCGAATTTGCCCGTTATATCGAAGACGCCGGGGCAGACGCCATAGCCGTCCACGGACGGACGCGCAGCATGTATTACAGCGGCCAGGCCGACTGGGACGCCATACGGCGCGTCAAGGAAGCGGTAAGGATCCCCGTGATCGGCAACGGCGATATCACCTCGGCAGCCGATGCCCGGGAAATGCTTGCACGAACCGGCTGCGATGCGGTCATGGTCGGCCGGGCGGCCGAGGGAAATCCGTTTGTTTTCCGCGAGATCAGCGAGTATCTCAAAAGCGGCCTCCTCCCTTCTCCGCCTTCTCCGGAGGAACGGATATCGACCGCTCTGCGTCATGTGCGCCTTTTATGCGAATACAAAGGCGAATACCGCGGAGTACGCGAGGGGCGCAAGCATACGGCGTGGTATATAAAAGGACTGCACGGCGCAGCCAAGGCTAAGGGAGAACTGTTTAAAACAGAGAATTTGCATGAAATGGAAGAGCTTCTAAACGCGCTTCTTCGACATTATCAATAAATATATTTTTTTCGTGGAAATCTCTTGAAAAAAATAAAGAAATCTGTTATAATTGAATGAATAGAAACAGGAAACGATGTTGTAATTGAAAGGAGCACGGGATATGGTTGATAAGTTTTCAAAACAGGGCTTGACCTTTGATGATGTTTTGCTTATACCGCAGGAATCGGAGGTAACACCGAACGAGGTGGATCTTACAACTCGGCTGACAAACACCATCAAGCTGAACGTTCCCCTGATGAGTTCTGCGATGGACACCGTTACCGAATCGGCAATGGCAATAGCTATGGCCAGAGAAGGCGGCATAGGTATAATCCATAAAAACATGACTATCGAGGAACAGGCTGCTGAGGTCGATAAGGTAAAGCGGTCGGAAAACGGCGTTATTGCCAACCCCTTCAGCCTGACAAAAGAGCATACCCTCAAGGACGCCGATGATCTTATGGGACGTTACCGTATCTCCGGCGTTCCTATCTGCGATGAAAATAACAAACTGGTCGGCATAATAACCAACAGGGATCTTCGCTTTGAAACGAATTTCAACAAAAAGATCGAAGAAGCAATGACCAGCAGGAACCTGATAACAGCTCCCGAAGGGACGACCCTTGAGGAAGCGCAGAGGATCCTGTCAAAGCATAAGATAGAAAAACTGCCAATAGTAGATAAGGGCGGATACCTAAAAGGCCTTATAACCATCAAGGATATTGAAAAAGCCGTACAGTACCCCAATTCAGCGCGTGATTCCAAGGAGAGACTCTTGGCCGGTGCTGCTATCGGCGTTACTACGGACGCCTTGGAAAGAGTGCAGGCCGTATATGATGCAGGCGTTGATGTTGTCGTTCTCGATTCGGCACACGGTCATTCCAAAAACATCATAAACAAAGTGCGGGAAATAAAGGACGCTTTCCCCAACCTTCCGGTGATAGTGGGAAATATCGCCACAGGCGAGGCCGCCGAGGCTCTGATAAAAGCGGGCGCAGACTGCCTTAAGGTCGGGATCGGCCCCGGCTCTATCTGTACAACGCGTGTCGTTGCCGGCATCGGTATGCCGCAGATAACAGCGATATATGATGTTAAGCAGGTTGCGATGAAATACGATATCCCCATAATCGGCGATGGCGGCATCAAGTATTCCGGAGATATCGTAAAGGCTATCGCCGCCGGTGCGGACGTTGTCATGATAGGCAGCATGTTTGCCGGCTGCGATGAAGCCCCCGGCGAATTTGAAATATTCCAGGGCAGACGCTTTAAAGTTTACAGAGGCATGGGATCATTGGCAGCAATGGAAAAGGGCAGCAAAGACCGCTATTTCCAGACCGGCTCCAAAAAGCTTGTTCCCGAGGGCGTTGAGGGACGAGTTCCCTACAAGGGTCCGCTGTCAGATACCGTATTCCAGATACTCGGCGGTCTTCGTGCCGGTATGGGCTACTGCGGTGCACGCACGATACACGATCTTATCACCAATAGCCGTTTCGTGCAGATAACAGGCGCCGGTCTAAAGGAAAGCCATCCTCACGATATCTATATAACAAAGGAAGCTCCCAATTACAGCTACAATAACCAGGGATAATATTTCCGGGGCGAATCGCCCCGGATTTTTTCATGCTGTCGCTGTATTTGTTAAGAACTTAATAACTTTGTAACAATTGGACGAAATAATTATATTAACAGGTGATATCACAAAACTTCGTTAAGAAAAAGACAAAGCCAAGACATACAAGCCAAAATGAGATAAAAAAACAGATATTTTATGCAAAAAAAACAGGTATTTACAAAAAACTTGCCGTTTTTGGTCAAAAAAGTTCTTACGAAGTTGTTACAAAGTTATTTCGAAGTTATAACGAATATTTTAAAAAATGTAAAGAAATTTAAAAAAAAGCATTGACAAATCGTCCCGTTCGTGTTACAATATAGACGTTGCATCACTAGGGAAGAAAAAACTACTAAGACAGCAATGAAAGGTGAGATAAATCTTTGAGCAAGAAAAGTAAAATAGCTATATCCGCGTTGTTAGCCGCAGTATCTCTTACCCAGACATGTGCATTTGCATCCGAATTGAGCGATTGGGCAGTAAGCGATTATCAGATGGCAAACGAAGCCGGGCTGGTATCGTATTCTGTTGTGGCTAATAATATGAGTGCAGGGATAACCCGCGAGCAGTTTTGCGAGCTGGCTGTAAACCTGTACCGCAGTTTGACGGAAGAAACATTACTGGAACCGCAAGTATCGGTTTTTGAGGATACGGATAATATGGCGGTATCCCAGGCGTATTTATACGGAATAGTTTCAGGAACATCGGCAACAACATTCGAGCCGAAGAAGCAGGTTACACGTCAGGAAATGGCGAAGATGCTTGTGAGCACCTTAAACGCCGCTGAGGTCAGCTTTGCAATGGCTCCCAACGATGATTACAGCGTGATCAGCCAGTTTGAAGACGCGGCTGATACGAGCAGCTGGGCCGTAGGATCGATCTCCACGATGCTCAACTACGATTTTATGAACGGCGTTACAGAGGACAGACTCGATCCTCTCGGTTATGCAACAAGAGAACAGGCTATCGCCAGTGTGAACCGTTCATACAATCAATTCAAGCAGGCAGACGTTTCCCTGGCGCTCCCTCAGATAACATCTATCGCCAACGGCGATGAGAGAGATCTTGAGGATCTGGCAGTATCATGGACGCCGGTAGACGGAGTACATAGCTACACAGTTATCTTAAAGGACGGCGAGGGTGCTTTCATCACATCTAAGACCGTAAATGATGCTACAAGCGTTGTTATACCGCAGTCTGAGCTGAGCACGGACAGCGATTATGTTGTTATCGTAGGCGGTGTTTTATCAAACGGGGTAGAGGTTTACAGCCTGCCTGTTGATTTTTCTATAAAGAGCGCAGAGCCGGTTGTTTCAGCCACTGTTGGCTCAAGGGTGGAAAACGCAAACAGCGAGATGGCAAAGGCTGTTATCGCAGAAGCAGAGAAATATCTCGGCGTTATGTACCGCTACGGCGGCACGAGCCCGGAGACCGGGTTTGACTGTTCCGGTTTCTGTCAGTATGTATTTGACAAGGTTGGCATATCGCTCAGCAGAGTATCGAGAGATCAGTATGCGAACGATGGTGTGAAAGTATCTAAGAGCGAGCTTCAGCCCGGCGACCTGGTATTCTTCGGTTCAGGCGGCAGCGTAAGCCACGTTGGCATCTACATGGGCAACGGCGAGATGATACATTCACCGAGCACAGGCAAGCCTGTACAGTATACAAGCATTAATTCTGATTATTACACATCAAGATATATAGGCGCAAAAAGAGTTCTGTAATGTAATGGGGCTGTCGCTTTTAACGCAGATTATTTCACGGCTGTGAAAAACCTTGAAACGATCTGCGCTAAAATTGACCAGCCCCCTTGCTTTTAATACGACATCTTCTTATTTTTTAATCAACGCTTATTTAAGCAACAAAAAATCGGCAAAAAAATACCGCCGGTGCACTGACCTCAACGTCTTAAGTGCACCGGCGGTATATTTATATTCACAGCTTAACGCCGTTTTCTTTAAGATAAGCAACCGTCATCTCGACTGCTTCGTCCATTGATACCTCGGAGGCAGTGTCACTGTCTCGCAGCTTAAATTCCACCAGCTTGTCCGCCGAACGCTTTCCGGCTACTATCCTTACCGGTATGCCGATAAGGTCAGCATCCTTGAACTTAACGCCGGCACGTTCCGCCCGGTCGTCAAGTAATACCTCTACGCCCTTTGCCTTCAGCCGCTCATGCAGCTCCTCGGCACAAGCCCTCTGCTCATCGTTCTTGTTATTAACCGGTATCACCGATGCGTGGTAGGGGGCGATCGCCGCCGGCCAGATTATACCGTTTTCATCATGCTTTTGCTCAATAGCCGCCGCCAGACATCTGGTGACGCCGATACCGTAGCACCCCATTATAACAGTGCCGTATTCCCCGTTCTCGCCCAGGTATTTGAGCCCCAGGGCATCAGAATATTTCGTTCCCAGCTTAAAGATATGTCCTACCTCTATTCCCTGCGCCGTCTTTACAGGACGGCCGCATCTGGGACACTTGTCTCCGGCCTCTATCGTACGGATATCAGCTACAGCTGCGGGAGTAAAGTCCTTATTTATATTGACGTTTTGATAGTGGTGATCGGTCTCATTTGCACCAACGATGAAATTCTTCATCTCGGCCACCTCTTTGTCTGCATAGACCGGTATTTCAAGCCCTATAGGCCCGGCAAATCCAACCTCGGCATGGGTAAGCTCTCTTACGACATGCGGCTCTGCCAGCTCCAGATCATCCGTGCAGCCAACAAGATTTTTCAGCTTGACTTCATTCACCTCACGGTCTCCGCGCACCATGGCGGCAATATATTTGTCATCCGCCTTATAGATTATCGTCTTGGCAAAGTTATACGGCTCTGCTCCCATGAAGCTCACCAGCTCCTCGATAGTATGGGCATTGGGGGTATATATCTTCTCTGCATCAAGATCGCCCTCTTTACTTTCTTTCGGCTGGGGAATGCACTCGGCTTTTTCATAATTTGCCGCATAACCGCAGTCATCACAGTAGGCGATGCCGTCCTCGCCGACCGGAGATTTTACCATAAACTCCTGGCTGCCTGAGCCGCCCATAGCGCCCGAATCAGCGTCTACTATTGTGAAGTCCAGACCCAGCCGGGTAAAAATACGACAGTAGGCGTCATACATCTTCTTATAGGACTCGTCAAGTCCTTCCTCGCTTATATCAAAGCTGTAAGCGTCCTTCATCACAAATTCACGGCTGCGGATTATACCAAAACGCGGACGCGCCTCGTCACGGTATTTATGCTGTATCTGATACAGCGTCAGCGGATATTCCTTATAGGAACGCACCTCATTGATCGCCGTCTGCGTGAACAGCTCCTCATGCGTGGGGCCAAGGCAATAATCACGCTCATACCGGTCTTTCAAGCGGAACATGCTCTCCCCGAACACCTCCCAGCGTCCCGAGGCCTGATAGGCTTCAGCCGGCAGCAGAGCAGGCATCAAAAGCTCCTGCGCCCCTGCCCTGTCCATTTCCTCACGCACTATCTCCTCCACTTTTTTGAGCGTTCTCAGCCCCAAAGGCAGATAGGAATATATCCCTGCCGCAAAACGGCGTATCATGCCTGCCCGCAGCATCAGCTGGTGAGACGATATCTCAGCTTCGGCAGGTACCTCCCTTAAAGTTGGCAGCAGCAGTTTTGACATTCTCATTTTAAATTATCCATCCTTTCTCTTAATAGTGTTCACTCTTTATAAGCGTTCCTATACCGCTCTTCGTGAATATTTCCAGAAGCAAGCAATGAGGTATGCGCCCGTCGATTATATGCACGCCCCTTACGCCTGAATTTATCGCGTCAAGACAGCCTGTGACCTTCGGTATCATTCCTCCGCTTATCACTCCATCCTCGATCATCTTGTGTATATCATACTCGTCAGCCTCAAATACGATGTTGCCTTCTGCATCTTTTACCCCTTCAACGTCGGTCAGAAGTATCAGCTTTTCCGCATTTACCGCCGATGCTATCGCCGCGGCTACCGTGTCGGCATTTATGTTGTAGCTATTACCGTCTTCATCGGTGCCTATAGGCGCAACCACCGGTATATACTGATCATTGGTGAGAAGATTGAGCACACACGGCTTTATACGCACAATATCGCCAACGTATCCCAGCTCTACCTCTTCACCGTTCACCATTGTGTGGCTCTTTTCGCAAATTATAAAGCTGCCGTCAATACCGGAGATACCGACAGCCCGTCCGCCCTTTGTGTTCAGAAGCGACACGATCTCCTTATTCGTCTTGCCGATAAGCACCTGCTGCGCCGTCTCCATTGTTATCTCATCAGTATAGCGGAGACCGTTTATAAAACGGCTTTTCACACCCTTGTCCGCAAGCGCCTTGGAGATATCCGGCCCGCCGCCATGAACGATGATCGGGTTAAGACCGATGAATTTCAACAGCGTTATATCCTCCATAACAGAGTTTTTCAACTCGTCATTAACCATAGCGTTGCCGCCGTATTTGATAACTACGGTCGCTCCGGCAAATTTTCTTATATACGGCAGCGCTTCTATAAGAATGCCCGCTTTTTTTATCAATTCCTGCATAATTTCTCCGTCCTTTTTATTTAATTAAAGATAAAAGCCTGCGTTTTTGAGCCCCGTCTTTTCATCAAATCCGAACATGAGGTTCATGTTCTGCACAGCTTGTCCGGCAGCGCCTTTTACGATATTGTCCACAGCCGACACTATAACCGCCCGGCCAAGTCTCTCGTCAACGACCGCGCCGATATCGACAAAGTTTGAGCCGGCCACGTTCTTCGTCTCCGGCAGCACGCCCTCATCCATAACGCGTACGAAAAATTCATCCTTGTAAAATTCGCGGTAAATATCCAGCACCTCTGATGTCGACAGCTGCTTTTTCAGGTTTATGTATATTGTCGATAATATCCCTCTCTTTACCGGTATAAGATGCGGTGTGAACGATACCAGCGTCCTCTTCCCCGCCGCCTTTGAAAGCTCCTGCTCTATCTCCGAGGTATGGCGGTGCTTGGCAATCTTGTATGCTTTCATATTTTCCGTGCATTCACAAAAGTGCACCTGCTGCGTAAGGCCGCGCCCCGCTCCGGTCACTCCGGATTTGGCGTCTATTATGATATTCTCATTACTGCCCGCCCCGCTTGCCAGAAGCGGATATGCACCCAGTATAGAGCAAGTCGTATAGCAGCCGGGATTGCCTACCAAACGCGCCGTGCGCACCTTGTCGCGGTACAGCTCGCACAACCCGTAGACTGATTCCGCCAGCAGCTCCGGAGAGGAATGCTCCTGCCCGTACCACTCGGCATATACCGCCGGGTCATCATAACGGAAATCGCCGCTTAGGTCTATCACTTTCAGCCCCCGCTCTATCAACGCCGGTATGACTTCCTTCGATGCTCCATGTGGAAGCGCCGTGAACGCCACATCACATTCCGCCGCCTTGTCAAGATCGGTCTCCTCGCATTCCTTTTCCAGAATATGGCGGAAATTCCCGTATATATCACTTATCTTCTGTCCGGAAAACGAGCGGGATCCGAGAACCTCCACCGAAACCTCTGGATGGTTCGTAAGAAGCCTCACCAGCTCGACCCCTGCATACCCGGTCGCACCAAGAATGGCAGCCTTTATCATTAACATCATATCCTTTCCTACAAGACGCGCAGGACGCATCTAAATTCATCTTCTTTTCATTATATTACAAAAGACGCCGTTTGTAAAGTGTGAATTTTCACGAAAAAAGCGATCCCTATCACCCCGGCAAACACATCTCCATATAAAAAATTTAGAATTTATTTATTGCTTTTCTCCATACGGTGTGATATACTGAAAATACTTGCAGAAAAAACACGAATAAACAGCGGAAAGGCGGAAAATATGAATGCACGACACGAAAAAAAACGCAAAGGACGGCCATATCTTTTGCTGCTGCCGGTGATCGCTGCTCTGGCAGCGCTTATGGCCGTATATTATATAACGTCTCCCCGACAGGATATTGAGCAAACTATACCTATGTATTACCAATTTGACTCCCGCTGGGCTTCCCACCCTTACGGAGAAGGCACAGTAGGTTTTGACGGCTGCGGCCCTACCTGCGTAGCCATGGTCGCCGCAGGTCTTCAATCAGACGATACCATTACACCCGATATTGTGGCCGATTTCGCAGCCGAAAACGGCTATATCGCAGACGGAGCTACTCTGTGGACTTTTATGGAAGAAGGATGTGAAGAGTTCGGTATAAAATCAAAAGAGCTGCCACTTTCTGAATCTATGATACGAGATTATCTAAACGACGGCCACCCGATAATATGCAGCGTGCGTCCCGGAGATTTTACAGTCAGCGGCCATTTCATAGTGCTCACCGGCCTTGATGAAAACGGCGATCTGATAATAAACGATCCCAACAGCCGGGAAAATTCCAAAAAGCATTGGGATATCGGCCGGGTCATGGATCAGATAAAAAACCTGTGGGCTTTCTCTAAAAAATAACTGCAAAAGGGTTTTACAATTGACTGATAACTATATCGCAGCCTTGCCGCCACTTGGCAGGCTGCGCTTTTTTTGGAGCAAAAAACAGCATTTTGTAAAACCCTGTCACACCGTTTTATGTACTATCTGTTAATTTGTAAATTTTTTTTAACAATCGCAGATTTCCCTTGATTTTTCATTTTCTTTTCTATAAAATATAAATTGTTGAAGCAATGATATCATATTTTTTACAATAAATGAATAAAATGAAAAGAAACTTTCATCTTCAAGGAGGACTATAGAATGGAATACCAAAGCAACAATGAAGCCGTTATAACCGGGACAATGGAAACTGATTTCGTATTCAGCCACGAGATATGCGGTGAAAAGTTCTATACTTTCACATTGCAAATACCGCGCCTGTCGGAGACGTTTGACCACATTTGCGTGACCGTATCGGAAAGACTTTTGGACGAGGATTACAATATCGGGGATAAGGTAGATATCCACGGGCAGTTCCGCTCCTACAACACCATGGAGGATGGAAAGAACCATCTGCTCCTGACCGCTTTTGCCAAGGATATCGCCCGCTGCGGGGACGATACACCGTTTCAGAATTCGCTCTATTTAAACGGCTTTATCTGCACGCAGCCGGTCTACAGGACGACGCCATTCGGCCGCGAGATCACCGACCTTTTGCTGGCGGTAAACCGCAGCTACAAAAAATCCGACTACATACCCATAATCGCCTGGGGACGCAATGCCCGCTATGCCCGCTATTTCAACGTCGGCGACAACATCAAGGTCTGGGGCCGTATACAGTCCAGGACGTACCAGAAACGGCTGTCGGAGGACGAGGTGGTAACTAAAACAGCCTATGAGGTCTCAATAAACCGCCTTGAGCGCGTGGAGCCGGAAGCGGACGAGAATGAGGAATAAAAAGCTGCGATTCACATCTTGACAAATGCGTCGAAAAATAGTACAATAAAACCGTTCCGAAAAAACTGCGGGAGCCTTTCCCGTGCTTTTGCGGACGGTTTTTTCCTTGAAAGAAAGGAGCCTTCCAATGGCCGGCAAGAATGACGCCCTTATCACCTTAAAAAAACAAATTAAGGAAAACAGTCTCATCAGGCTGTACCTGCTCTTTGGCGAAGAGCAAACCATGCGGGAAAACTATGTGCAGCGCATCGCCGATGCAGTGCCTGACGGCGGATTTCCGGATTTTAACCGCCTGGTCTTAAAGGAGAGCTTCACTCTCGACGAATTGGGCGACGCTATAGAGGGTGTTCCTATGATGGCGGAAAAAAAGCTGGTGCTGGTGAAGGACAGCGGTTTTTTTAAGACCAAACAAAAGCCGGGAGAGCTTTCCACCGAAGATATACGCAGCTTTTTCGATGACGTCCTGCCCAAGCTCACAGATGACACGGTACTCGTATTCGATGAAGAAGAGGTAGACAAACGATCGTTCCTGTACAAGGCTATCGCCAAACGCGGGCTGGCCGTGGAATTTTCCTATCTTAAGGAATACGATATGATAGATCACATAATGCGGACGGTAAGAAAGCGAAAAAAACGCATAGATAAAACTAATGCGGCCTATCTGGCAAATATCAGCGCCAAAGGTCTTGATCAGATAAACAACGAGCTGGAAAAATTGTGCGCCTACTGCGGCGAAGAGATAACTAAAACGGATATCGACCGGCTGGTATCGCGCTCGGCGGAGCTGAGAATATTCGATCTCACGGACGCAATGACAGAAAAAAACGTCCCCAAAACACTTTCCATACTCGAAGACCTTCGGCATGAATCGGCTTTCGGTCTTTTGTATATGGTATTCTCCGCTTTCGAGAAAATACTTCACGCAAGGCTTCTTCTCGATTCCGGCGCTCCATATCAGCAGGTACTTGAAGAGGTGGCGGCCAATAGATTTACCGCCAGAAAATACACTGACAGCGCAAAACGATTTACACTTGACTTTCTCCTCGACACGGTGGCCGAGATACCATTGGTCGATCTTTCGATAAAACAGGGGATCCTTGGTGAATGGGACGCCCTGGAACAATTTGTGCTCAAAAGACTTTCACAGATAAATTGATCTATAATAGATGGGATGATAAGATGTACTGCAAAAATTGCGGAAGAAAATTAAAAGACGGGCTTCGCTTCTGCGACTACTGCGGGGCTTCAATACGGCAGAGCCAGCCCTCAAATAAAAATGTCCTCAAGGATCAGACAGCGGCCCGCATAAGACAGCGCGGGCAGCGCGCCGAGCTGGAGGAGCGTATGCGCGAGCGGAAGAGACGCCGTCGCCGCAAGCGGTCGCCGTTGTTTATAATAATAGCGGCCTCTCTCTGCGCTGCTGTTGTCTGCGGCATAGCAGCTTATTTTTATATGCTCTATACATCGGACAACTCCTGGCAGAACTCTGACGGTTCTGTGCAGCTAAATTCGTCGCCCTCACCGCAGCCCACCCCAACGGCTGTGCCTTCATCATCGCAAAGCCCTCTGCCTCAGGAGCTTACGCTTTTTACGGACAGCGAATATAACGCACAGTATGTATATCCGGCGTCCTTCGTAACCGATACCTTCCAGACCTCGGTAAAATTTGCCGCAGCTGATTCCTCCGGCGACGGGCGCATCAGTGTGACGGTAGAAAACACCTCCTCCACAGCTGTGGATCTGCTCAAAGAATACGTAGCCTCCGCCGGCGGCGAGCTCATATTTAACCGCGCCGACAACGAAAGCTATTCCGTATATTCCAAAAGCGGTGAAACATACCGTTTCCGCAAGGGACTGGTAAGAAACGGCACGCTTTTGATATACGATTTTGAGTTTTCGCAGAACTCACCGACATATCAAACTTACAGCGGATACGTGGAGTATATGGACGAATATATAGACTGGCTGTAGAAAAAAGCAGGCTTTTCAAAGGCCTGCTTTTTTACTGTCCTTTTTATAAAAAACAGAGCCATCGCATATAATACACGACAGCCCATGTCTATAGCTATTGACTCTACCTTATCCTACATTATTATTATACGATATCTTCCGGCATAAATCAATATTTATTGCAAAGTTGTCCCGAAAAATTAACATTATTGCAATCTTCTCTATATCCCGCAGTATTTTTCATAAAAGCAAACATATCTTCGCGATTTTTTTGTATATTCTCATGAATTGTACAAATTTTCGCAGCATGAGCGCATTTGTGATTGATTTTTTAGTCAGACAGTGGTATAATAAAGGGACAAACAAGAAAGGGGACGAGGGGCTATGTCTGAAAAATCTTTTGAGCTCGTATCAGAGTTCAAGCCTACAGGAGATCAGCCGCAGGCGATCGATGCACTGGTGGCAGGTATAGAGCGCGGCGACCGGTTCCAGACGCTGATGGGCGTTACCGGCTCGGGCAAGACCTTTACGATGGCCAACGTAATAGCCAGGGTCAACAAACCAACTATAGTTCTTGCCCACAACAAAACTCTGGCTGCCCAGCTATGCAGCGAATTTAAGGAATTTTTTCCGAATAACGCCGTTGAGTTTTTCGTTTCCTATTACGACTACTACCAGCCGGAGGCCTATATCCCCCAGACGGATACATTTATCGAAAAGGATTCGGCAATAAACGATGAGATAGACAAGCTGCGCCACAGCGCGACATTTGCCCTTTTCGAGCGGCGCGATGTTATTATCGTATCCAGCGTGTCCTGCATCTACGGGCTCGGCGATCCGGAGGATTACAAAAACCTGATGATCTCCCTGCGTGTGGGCATGGTCAAGGATCGCGACGAGCTTCTGCGCAAGCTGGTCGATATTCAGTACGAACGCAACGACATCAACTTCGTCCGCAACAAGTTTCGCGTACGCGGAGACTGCGTGGAGATCTTTCCCTCCAACAACGGTGAAAATGCTATACGTGTGGAATTTTTCGGCGATGAGATAGAACGTATCTGCGAGGTAAATGTTGTGACCGGGGAGATAATCGGCACACGCAACCACGTTGTGATATCGCCGGCTTCACACTACGTTACGACCAATGAAAAGCTGCTTGTAGCTATAGCAGAGATAGAAAAGGAGCTTGACGAGCGTATCCGCTATTTCAGGGAACGCGACATGCTCTTGGAGGCTCAGCGTATCCAGCAGCGGACGGAATACGATATGGAAATGCTGCGTGAGATAGGCTTCTGCCAGGGTATAGAAAACTATTCCCGGGTAATAAGCGGACGTGCTCCCGGCAGCGCGCCTTATACGCTGCTTGACTATATGCCCGAGGATTACCTGATGTTCATAGACGAATCGCACGTTACCGTGTCGCAAGTGCGCGGGATGTACAACGGCGACCGGGCGCGCAAGGAAACGCTTATCCAATACGGCTTCCGCCTGCCCTCGGCCTTTGATAACCGTCCCTTGAAATTCGACGAGTTTGAGCAGCGGCTCAACCAGGTAATATTCACCTCCGCCACTCCCGCCGCCTATGAAAAGGAGCATTCCACGCAAATAGTGGAACAGGTCATACGGCCGACAGGACTTCTGGATCCGAAAATATCGGTACGCCCAACAGAACACCAGATAGACGATCTGATAGGCGAGATAAACGAACGTGCCGAAAAAGGCGCCCGCGTGCTCGTCACTACACTGACGAAAAAAATGGCGGAGAATCTCACCGATTATCTGCGCAGCTCCGGTATAAAAGTCAGGTATATGCACTCGGAAATAAAGACCATAGAGCGCACAGAGATAATCCGCGATCTGCGTATGGGTGAATTTGATGTTCTCGTAGGTATAAACCTCCTGCGGGAGGGTCTTGACATACCGGAGGTATCACTGGTAGCGATACTTGACGCTGACAAGGAGGGCTTTTTACGCAGCGAGATGTCGCTTATCCAGACGATCGGCCGGGCGGCCAGAAACGCCGACGGCGAGGTGATAATGTATGCCGATACCGTTACCGGCTCCATGCAGCGCGCTATCGATGAAACGCAGCGCCGCCGCCGGATACAAGACGATTACAACAAGGCGCACAACATCACGCCGCAGACGATAAAGAAAGATATCCGCGCGATAATCGAATCTATGACTCCCGCCGAAAATGCCGGGGCTCCGGATATGGACGATATTGCAGAACGCATCGAGGATCTCAAGGCCGAAATGTTCACCGCGGCGGAAAATCTTGAATTTGAACGTGCAGCCGAGCTGCGTGATATGATAAAGAAATTGCAGAAGACTATAAAGAAAGGCTCCAGGTGATGAAATGACCCAGGAAAAAATAAACGAAGCCGCCAAAATGCTGGCCGAAAATATCCTTACTCCGGTGATATATGTGTGTGAACAGCAGGACAGGGTTGAATTTATCTGTTTTTGCGACCGGTCGCTTGACATGGAGGAGCTGGCAGAAACGGAAAAACTGCTGGCCGATTTTCTCGGCTGCCCGGCCGAGATCGCCGATATCCGCGAGTTCAGCGAATCAGACAGGCTCGATATAATACAGTCGGCTACGCTTGTGCATTCGCATTCGCCGGAGGTAAGGCAGATGTTTGAAATGTCACTGGCTGCCGATCTTCAAAAAGCTATGGAGGAACGTACATGGATACTTGAGCGGTCGCAGAAATGCTGCTCGCTCCTGCTGCAATAAACACGAGGTGAAATATGGCTCAGGAAATAAAAATAAAAGGCGCAAGAGAGCATAATCTGAAAAATATAGATCTCACCATACCGCGCGACAAGCTGGTGGTTCTAACAGGGCTTTCCGGCTCCGGAAAATCCTCGCTGGCCTTTGATACCATTTACGCCGAGGGTCAAAGACGGTACGTGGAATCTCTTTCCTCATACGCCCGCCAATTCCTCGGGCAGATGGAAAAGCCGGACGTGGATTATATCGAGGGGCTTTCCCCGGCGATAAGCATTGACCAGAAAACTACCTCCAAAAATCCGCGCTCGACCGTGGGAACGGTGACGGAGATATACGACTATCTCCGTCTTTTATACGCCCGTATAGGCATACCCCACTGTCCCAAATGCGGCAAGGAGATATCAAAACAGACAATAGACCAGATCGTAGACCGCGTACTCTCGCTTGAGGAGGGCACACGCATACAGGTTCTCGCTCCGGTAGTGCGCGGCAAAAAGGGTGAGCATAAAAAGATACTGGAGGATGCCCGCAAAAACGGATACGTACGCGTCAAGGTGGACGGCGAGATGCGTGAGCTGAGTGAGGATATCACGCTTAAGAAAACATTCAAGCATAATATAGAAATAGTTATCGATAGGCTAATCATCCGTGACAGCATACTAAAGCGTCTTACCGATTCAATAGAGACCGCGTTTGCCCTCACAGGAGACTATGCTATGGTAGAGGTCATTGGCGGCGAGACAATGAACTTCAGCCAAAATTACGCTTGTGATGACTGCGGCATCAGCCTGCAGGAGCTTGCCCCGCGTATGTTTTCATTTAATAATCCCTATGGAGCCTGTCCGCTGTGCGACGGTCTGGGATCACTTTCCAAGATAGATCCCCAGCTGGTCATAGCAGATGAAAATCTGCCGCTTTTAAAGGGCGCGATCTACGGCCCCGGCTTTGCTGCGCCGGAGATCGAGGACAGCATGGTGCATATGTATTACGTATCGCTGATGAAGCATTACGGGATAGATTTTGACACCCCGTTCAAGGATCTGCCGGAGGATTTCAAACACAAGGTTCTCTTCGGGACCGGCGAGGAAAAAATAAAGATGGAATACAGCCGCGACGGCTCCTCCCGCTCGTACTACGCCCCATTTGAGGGTGTTGTTACCACGATGGAGCGGCGGTATCACGAGACAAATTCCAGTTACGCCAAATGGGAGCTGGAAAAATACATCAACGTGATAAAATGCTACAAATGCAAGGGCGCACGTCTTAACGATGAGGTTCTGGCCGTAACGATAAACGGGCTTAATATCTATGAGCTTACGCAGCTGCCAATACGCAAGGAAATGGAATTTATCGACAATCTCCAGCTTACCGACCGCCAGCTTATGATAGCCTCGCAGGTCATAAAAGAGATAAAGGCACGGCTGCAATTCCTGCTTGATGTAGGCCTTGATTACCTATCATTGTCACGCTCCTCAGGCACGCTCTCAGGAGGCGAAGCGCAAAGGATCAGGCTTGCTACGCAGATAGGTTCCGGCCTTACGGGGGTATTGTATATCCTTGATGAGCCGAGCATCGGCCTTCATCAGCGCGACAACGACCGCCTTATCGGCACGCTCAAGCATTTGCGCGATCTTGGCAACACGGTTATCGTTGTCGAGCACGATACCGATACCATGTGCGCCGCCGACCATATCGTGGACATCGGCCCCGGAGCCGGTATCCACGGCGGCTATGTGGTAGGCCAGGGGACTGTGGCCGACCTTATAAAAAGTCCTGATTCCATGACCGGTAAATATTTGAGCGGAGAGCTGAAGATAGAGGTCCCAGCCGTTCGCAGGAAACCGACCGGCTGGATAGAGGTCAAGGGCGCGCGGGAGAACAACCTGAAAAACATCAACGTGAAATTCCCGCTCGGTGTTATCACCTGCGTGACCGGCGTATCAGGATCAGGCAAATCATCGCTGGTGAACGAAATACTATACAAGCAATTAGCGCATGACCTAAACCGCGCCCGTATCCGGGGCGGCGCACATAAGGCCATTGTCGGCAAGGAGCAGCTTGATAAGATAATTGATATCAACCAATCGCCGATAGGCCGCACTCCGCGCTCCAACCCTGCCACCTACACTAATGTGTTCAACGACATCCGCGAGTTGTTCGCCTCTACCGCAGACGCCAAGGCGCGCGGCTACAAGAGCGGACGGTTCAGCTTCAATGTCAAAGGCGGACGCTGCGAAGCCTGTGCCGGAGACGGTATCGTAAAGATAGAAATGCACTTTTTGGCCGACATCTTCGTTCCCTGCGAGGTCTGCAAGGGCAAACGGTACAACCGGGAGACCCTGGAGGTCAAATATAAGGGCAAAAATATCTACGAGGTCCTTGATATGACCGTGGACGAGGCTGTGGAATTTTTTGCGGCCATCCCCAAAATAAAACGCAAGCTGGAAACACTCCAGGACGTCGGCCTCGGCTATATTAAACTCGGCCAAAGCTCTACCACACTCTCCGGCGGAGAAGCGCAGAGAGTAAAGCTGGCTACGGAGCTTTCCCGCCGCGGTACCGGGCGGACGATATATATACTCGATGAGCCGACAACAGGGCTTCACACCGCCGATGTACACAAATTGGTGGACGTTTTGCAGCGGCTTGCCGAAGGCGGCAATACAGTCGTTGTTATCGAGCACAACCTTGACGTTATAAAAACGGCCGACTACATCATCGATATGGGGCCTGAGGGCGGAGACAACGGCGGTACCGTTATCGCCCGCGGCACGCCGGAGGAAGTCGCCCGCTGCGAAAATTCCTATACAGGAATTTATCTTAAAAAATATCTGGGGGGATCGAATTGACGCTTGCAGAAGGTTCAAAAGGGAAAAGCTATAAGGTGCTTAAGATAGAGCTTTCCCCGCAGGTCAAACGCCAGCTGGAAACTCTCGGCCTGACAGTCGGAACAACGGTTAGCGTTCTTAATAAAAAACGCCGCGGAGCGCTTATAGTGAAATTCCGCGGCACCAGGTTTGCCGTTGGTCTGCGTTTCGCCAACGGCATATTGACAGGAGGTGCGGTGAATGAATGATATAAAGGTAGCCTTTGCCGGAAATCCCAATTGCGGAAAAACAACGCTGTTCAACGCTTATACCGGAGCAAAGCTCAAGGTTGCCAACTGGCCGGGCGTTACCGTTGAACGCAAAGACGCAGAGATGGATTTTAAAAACATACATTTCCGCATGACCGATACCCCCGGAGCCTATTCATTGACCTCCTATACAATGGAGGAGCAGGTCACGCGCAATTTCCTCACCGGGGACAACGTTGACGCAATAATAGACGTTGCCGACGCTTCCAGCCTTGAACGCAATCTCTACCTGACATTGCAGTTGATAGAGCTGGGCAAGCCGGTAGTGCTGGCATTGAACATGATGGATATCGTTGAGGAACGGGGGATGGCTATAGACCTCCACCGTATGCCGGAGATGCTCGGGATACCGGTCGTGCCGGTAAGCGCAAGAAAACGCCAGGGACTGGAAATACTGCTTCACGCGGTTATCCACCACCTGGAAAATCCTCTTGATAAGCCGCAGCATCACCATGCACGCGGAGCGCATATCCACGACCATCATTCCGAATATACAGTCGTCTACAGCGATGAGATCGAGGATCAGATCGATCTGGTATCCGCGCTTTTGGAAAAGAAATATCCAAAGCTGGAAAATTACCGTTGGTACGCCTTAAAAACATTGGAACGCGACAGCTTCGTACTCGAAGCATATCCGATCGACTATATCCCGGAAAAGGATTACGAGCAGGAGATAATAAACCAGCGTTATGCTTTTATTGAGGAAGTTATCGCAGAATGTCTCGTCAACAAGGACGCTTCCAGTGCCAATACCGACAAGGCAGACCGGCTCTTGACCCATTCTGTATGGGGGATACCAATGTTTCTCCTGATAATGGCCGTTGTATTTTTCCTTACATTTACGATAGGTGATTGGCTAAAAGGATATTTTGAGATGTTTTTAGACTTTCTAACCGGGGCTATAGGAGACTTCCTAGCCGCCGTCAATACCAGCGAGATACTTATCTCTCTGATAACTGACGGCATTATCGCCGGCGTAGGCGGGATACTGACCTTTTTACCGAACATATTTATCCTTTTCCTTGCCCTGGCCTTTCTTGAAGACAGCGGCTACATGAGCCGCGCGGCCTATGTTATGGACGGTCTGATGTCTCGTCTTGGACTTTCGGGCAGGGCGTTCATACCAATGCTGCTCGGCTTCGGCTGTACCGTTCCGGCGGTCATGGCTTCCCGCGCGCTTGAAAACCGGCGTGACCGCATAAAAACCGTGCTGGTAACGCCATTCATGTCTTGCTCGGCCAGGCTGCCGATTTACGTATTGATATCCGGGATGTTTTTCGGCTCTTATGCAATGCTTGCCGCCTATTCAATGTACATAATCGGCATGATCACGGCAATAGCAGCCGCTAAGATCATGTCGCTGGCTGATAAAAACCACGATGAGAATACGCTTCTGATCGAGCTGCCGGAATACAAACTGCCAAACCTGCGTACTGTGGGCATATACGTTTGGGACAAGGTTCGCGATTATCTAACGAAGGCGGGAACAACCATCTTCATCGCTTCCATGATCCTGTGGGCGCTTTTGAATTTCGGCGCCAGCGGGCTGGTAGATTCTCCGGCAGATTCGTTCGCCGCTTACATTGGCCGGGCTGCCGTACCGTTCTTGTCGCTGGCAGGCCTGGGCAGCTGGCAGATAGCAGTGGCCCTTATCTCCGGCATAGCGGCTAAAGAAGTCGTGGTCTCCAGCATGAGCGTGCTGTATGGGATAAGTGGGATCTCCTCCGATGCAGGCATGGCTGCTCTTTCAGGTATACTGGCTCAGTCGGGCTTCACGGCAGTAAACGCCTATTCGATGATGCTGTTCTGCCTTTTATATATCCCCTGTATCGCCACTATTGCCACCATAAAACGGGAGACCTCATGGAAATACGCCCTTATTTCCATTATTATGCACCTTTTGACTGCATGGGTAGTATCGACGCTGTTCTTCCAGATAGCATCGCGAATATTTTAAAACAGTATTGTGACATAGAAAATGGAGCTGTTGCGTTAAGAAAACGCATGGGGCTGCTCGATTTTAGATGCAGAACAAACGAAACGAAGGTTTGCTTGCAAACCCTTGCCCGACGGCATATGAATATATTCCGAGGGTTCGTTTCGTTCGTAGTATCAAGGCTTTAAGCCTTGATACGATCTGCGCTAAAAGCGGCAGCCCCATTTTTATACTTATTGTATCGATTTTTCACTTCTTGCTCATATCCTTGATAAGAGCATACATCTTTTCCAGCGCATCCGTCTGCGCCAGACTTTTTAGGGCGGCAGACATCCGAGAAAGCTCAGCCGGATTCATTATCATACTCATCATCTTATTGTAAAGCGTTTCCGGTGTAAGCTCATCCTCGGTAATAACAGCCGCCGCCCCGTGCTTTTCAAATTCACGGGCGTTTTGCTCCTGATGGTTGCGGACAACGTTTGGCGAAGGGATAAGTATCGACGGCTTGCCCAAAGCCGCTATTTCGCTGACCGTTATTGCCCCTGAACGCGCTATCACCAGATCAGCCGCCGACATCACCAGATGCATATTATTGATATAAGGCACGATCTGAATATCCGCCGGCAGTTTGATATCTTTGATCTGCTCCGATATCTTATCAAAATTCCTGTCTCCGGTACCAAACAGCAGCTGTATCTTTCTCTCCTCCGCTATCCTTTCCAGCATTCCTACAACTGTTTCATTTATCCTGTCCGCACCTAGGCTGCCGCCGAATATCAGTACGAACGGCTTATCCGACAGCTTTAAAAGCTCTCGTGAACGGTGAGCATTGGCAGAGAGGATCTCCTTGCGAACCGGGTTTCCGGTAACTACGCATTTATGACGGTTCTTCATGTGTTCAATCGTCTCTTCAAAGCTCACCGCCACATATTCCACATACTTTTCCGCGCCCTTGACGGTCAAACCGGGATAGACATTTTGCTCATGTATAAGCGCCGGGATGCCCTCCTTTTTAGCGGCCATTGCCACCGGTCCGCTCACATAACCGCCGGTGCAGACGATGCAATCAGGCTTAAACTCCCGTATGATATTGCGGCATTCTCTGCGGGCTATCGACAGCTTCTTTAAGACCACGAAATTCTTCACCAGATTTCTTCTGTCAAAACCGCGTATATCTATATATCTTATCTCATAGCCCTTGGCCGGGACAAGCTTTTTCTCCAGCCCTCGTTCCGTACCTATAAAAAGAGCTTCAAAGTTCTTGTCATGCGATTTTATATAGTCGGCGATAGATATAGCCGGATTTATATGTCCGCCTGTGCCGCCGCCGGCAAAAATGACTCTCATCCTTTTTCCTCCTTTGAAAAATATTCTCTCTATTCAACCGGCAAATATTTTTTCGTTGAATATCGCGATATGTTGAGCATTATCCCCATTTCGCACAGAAGCACCAGCATCGATGTTCCTCCATAGCTGAAAAACGGCAGAGAAACTCCTGTATTAGGCACGCTCGAGGTCACGACCGCTATGTTAAGGCTGACCTGTATCGCTATCTGCGCCGTTATACCGATAGCTGTCAGCATACCGAATTTATCCGGCGCATTCATAGCTATCCTTATCCCCCGCAGCACCAAAAGCACAAACAGGGCGATTATCAGCGCAGAGCCTATGAGACCCAGCTCCTCCGATACTACGGCAAAGATAAAATCGTTGTACGGTTCAGGTATGTAATACTTCTGTATACTCTGACCCAGCCCGCGGCCGAAAAGGCCTCCGGAGCCTATCGCATACAGTCCCTGCACGACCTGGTATCCCGTATCTTGACTGTCAACAAACGGATCAAGAAAACTCGTTATACGGCTCCATCTGACCGGATCAAACATCTTTATCGCTATTATACCCAACGGAGCCGCAATTGCGCCGACTATGGCAAACGGTTTTATCTTCGCCCCTCCGACCACCATTACCGTAACCGCTATACCGGCAATAACTATCGCTCCGCTCAAATGCGTTTCCAGAAGCATCAGCACCATTACTATCCCTATCCACAGTATGAACGGGATCATCCCACGGATCTTGGTTATGTCATACTTCTCATTTTCTATCAAAAGGGCAAAGAACATTGCTATCGCTATTTTCATAAGCTCCGAGGGCTGGAACATGATACCGGGAACATTCAGCCACCGCTTGGATCCATTGTATTCCCTACCCGTATACGGCAAAAGCACCAGCACCAGCATGATGGTGCAGACGATCATAAACAACGGCGCCCATTTTTTATAAAGGCTGTAATCGATCCTCGATATAAAGAACATCGCTGTAAGGCCAACTATCGCCGCTCCAAACTGTGGAGTGAAAAAATGGTACGAGCCGCTGAATCGCCTGGCGCCCGCCGGAGCTGACGCCGAAAGCAGCATTATAAGCCCTATGCAGACCAAAAGTATTATTATCAACAGGAACGTATAATCTATCTCTCCCACGCTCCGGAAAAATCCCGTTGTGAAAAGTCCCGGCTTCACCGGCTTTTTTTGCTTCCTGCGCGGCCGCACTTCGCGCTTTTCTATAGGCGCAGGCTTTTTCCCCGCAGTCATCCCCGTTCTTGCAGTGCCGTTATATTTTCTTGCCAACTGCTATCACTCCTATATCCTTATCCCGCAGAATGCGGCTATACACAAAATCAGCGTTACGGCTGAGAACACAGCAACGATCTTTTTCTCACTCCAGCCGCACATCTCAAAATGATGATGTATAGGGCTCATCTTAAACACCCTTTTCCCCGTCAGCTTGAAACTCGTTACCTGTATGATAACAGAAAGAGTTTCCATAAAATAAACAAACCCGGCAATGATGATAAATATCGGCATATCCATCCCTATAGCCATTGCCGCCACCATTCCGCCCAAAAACAGCGAGCCTGTATCGCCCATGAATACTCTGGCAGGATATCTGTTGTATATCAAAAATCCCAAAAGGCCGCCTATCATTGCCGCTGACAGGAAATAGCAGCCCAAATGAGAAAGAACTATCGAGGCCGCCAGGAAGAATACGCTTACCACGATCGTGACGCTTGTTGCCAGCCCGTCAAGACCATCGGTCAGATTCACAGCATTTACCGTCCCCACTATCACAAACAACGAAAACAGCCAGTAAAGCCATACCGGCATTGTCCAGACAAAATTAGTAAACGGTATCAATATCGTGTAATCAATAGACCCGTTGGCCGTCATCGCCAGCAGAAACAATACCGCCATCACCAGCTGCAATATCGCTTTTTGCCCCGAGGTAAGGCCAAGATTACGCTTTTTTATCACCTTTATGTAATCGTCTATAAAACCTATCGCCCCGAATCCCACGCCGGCCAAAAGTATTATAAGCGTTTCTATAGTATGCTCTACCGTGTAGCCGTATGTCATTATTATCGCAAACGATATCACCACGCTTATCACTATACCGATAATGAACATTATGCCGCCCATGGTCGGGGTGCCGGATTTCTTCTGATGCCATGCAGGCCCTTCTTCACGTATCTCCTGCCCGAATTTCAGCTTATGCAGCCAAGGTATCAGTCTGATCCCCAGCGAGGCCGTTATTGCAAACGATAGCAGAAACGGCAGCGCTAAATTAACGGCTAACATTATATCAGTCATGCTGTACCTCCTTGATCTTTTCCGCAACAGTTTCAAAATGCATCCCCCGAGACGCCTTTACCAGCACTGCATCGCCTGATTTAAGCTGAGAGGATACATACTCTCCCGCTCCCTCCGCTGTAGGGAACCAGAAAACGTTTTTCAGGCCGGAAGCTTCTGCTCCCGCAGCCGTTCTCTTTGCCGCTTCTCCGGCAGTTATGAGGATGTCAATACCGTTTTCAGCAACGCTTTGACCGATACCGTAATGTGCCTTATCAGCATAGCTGCCCATCTCCAGCATATCGCCCAGCACCGCAATACGCCGCCCGGCTTCCGCACCTGAGAGCACCTTAAGCGCCGCATTCATCGAATCCGGGGAGGCATTATAGCAATCGTTTATGAGCGTAATACCGTTTATCTTTTCCACATCCATACGCATTTTTGTCAGCCGGAACCCGGCAATACCTTTGCGGATATTCTCCATCGGGATACCCATTTCCCGGCCTACGCATATTGCCGCCAAGGCGTTATATATATTATGCTCCCCGGCAACGTATACCTCTATAGGATATTCGCCGCCGTCAACACAGGCTGTAAACCGCACTCCGTCAAGTCCCAGATCCTCAATATCCTTCGCCTTCACATCACAACAAGCATTCTTGATACCGTATGATACGACCCTATAAGGCTTATCGCCGATAGTTGAAAGGAAGTCGTTATCACCGTTTACTATCAGCACATTCTTATCCGTAAAGAACGTCGTTATCTCCATCTTAGCCTTGAATATGCCCTCGCGTGAGCCGAGATTCTCTATATGCGACATGCCTATATTGGTAATCACGCCGATATCCGGCCGCACTATATCAGCCAGCCGCTCTATTTCACCGAATGCGCTCATCCCCATTTCAATAACTGCCGCTTCATGCTCTTTTTCCAATCGCAGAGCAGTTATAGGAACGCCTATTTCATTGTTGAAATTGCCTTCGGTTTTGAGCGTATCATACGAGGTCTCCAGCACTCCCGCTATCATATCCTTTGTTGTCGTCTTGCCAACGCTTCCTGTAACGGATACGATCGGCACACGGTACTTGTTTATGTAAAATTTAGCAATATCCCCAAAAGCCTTAAGCGTATCTGCGACCTCAATGACAACCTTGCCCTCCGGCGGTATTATCTTTTTATGCGTTATCACCGCCGCTGCGCCGCCGTCAAATGCGCTGTCTATAAAATCATGGCCATCGAACCTTTCGCCTGTTAAGGGAACGAAAAGCGTACCCTCTCCCGCTTTACGGGTGTCGGTCGTTATCCCGTATATTTTCGTGTTCGCATCGCCTGATATCTGCTGCGAGCCGCAGGCTTTTGCGATCTCGCCGCACGTTAAACACTGCATTTTAATTGCCTCCTTATCTACCTTTTATCATTTGCCTATATAATCCGAATTAGGGAGTGAGGACTTCCCCACTCCCTGCTGAAAAGCCTATTTATTCATCTTTTTGAGCGCTTTATATACCTCAACGCGCTCATCGAAATCGTATTTCTCCTTGCCTATTATCTGATACGTTTCCTGACCCTTACCGGCCAGAATGATAACATCGTCTTTTTGGGCAAAACCGAGAGCATACGCTATGGCCTCCCGCCTATCTGTTATCACCATATATTTAGCATCGGTACGTTTTATACCCTCCTCTATTTCCCGCACTATCTTCTCCGGATCCTCCGTGCGCGGATTATCCGAGGTGATTATACTGTAATCGGAAAGCTTGCCCGCGATCTCGCCCATTATCGGACGCTTCGTTGCGTCACGGTCACCGCCGCAGCCGAACATTGTGATGACCCTTCCTTTTGCAAATTCCCTGACGGTGCTTATGATATTCTCCAGTCCGTCCGGCGTGTGAGCATAGTCTATTATCACCGTGTACGGCGTATCGGTCGGAACGACCTCTATCCTTCCCAGCACGCCATCGGCTTCCTTAAGACCGCTTTTTATCGCCTCCATATCAACGCCCACCTGCACCGATGCTCCTATCGCGGAAAGCGCATTATAGACGCTGAACTTTCCGGGAATACCTATCTCCATTTCATAGGAATTTCCCTCATGATCAAGGATGAATCGCGTTCCGCGGGCGGTAATGTCCACATCGTGCGCCCGCATTTGTGCGCCTTCTTCAAGACCGACAGTGAGTATGCTGCAGCCGGTCTTTTCTGAAACGATCCTTTTGCCCGCTTCATCATCAATGTTCACAACGCCCTTTGCCGATACCTCAAACAGCTTTGCCTTAGCTGCAAAATACGATTCCATCGTTTTGTGGAAGTCCAAATGATCGCGTGTGAGATTAGTAAATATCCCCACATCAAATTTGCAGCCATACACCCTATCAAGAGCCAGCGCATGGCTGGAAACCTCCATCACTACGTATTCTGCACCGCCCTCGGCCATCTCTGCAAAAAGCTGCTGCAATTCGAGTGCATTGGGCGTTGTGGGCGTTGTGCTCTGGGTGACAAGTACCTTGTCGCCGATTATATTCTGATTGGTACCGATAATGCCCACGCATTTCCCGGCCTTTTCCAGAATACTTTTGATAAGGTAAGTCGTGCTTGTTTTACCGTTAGTGCCCGTCACACCTATAAGGCAGAATTTTGATGAAGGATTATCATAAAATTCACACGCAGCCCGGGCGACAGCCTTTCTTGAGTCCCCGACGTAGCATACCGGAACATCGACATCTATTTCACGTTCGGCCACTATCAAAGCCGCCCCGTTCTGTTCAGCCATCTTTGCAAATTTATGCCCATCAGTCTCAAACCCGGGGATACACACGAACATATCCCCCGGCTGCACCTGTCTTGAATCATACTGGATACCGCTTATCTCCACCTCCGGACAGCTTTTGTCCCAATATTCTCCTAAAGCTTTACTTGCTAACATTTCTATTCCCCCAAATTAGTCGCTTGCGCTGTGTCTGAACTCGACCCCGATAACCGTGGAAGGCGCAACTTTCTCACCCGGCTCTACACTTTGCTTAACAGCGTATGCACCTCTTGAATCGCTCTGTCCCGCGCCTACTATCTCGAAATTCAGCCCGCGTGAGCTGAGCGCCGATCTGGCGTCGCTTATACTCATACCTGTAAGATCCGGCACAGTAACGGTGTCGGCCTGCTCGACCTCTTCTGTATAGAGCACTATCGTTGAATTTGTTTGCAGCATTACTCCCGGCTGCGGCTGCTGCTCTATGACTGTATCTCCGTCACCGGACACCCTTGTCTTAAAGCCCGCCGCCTCGGCCAGATATTGTGCCGATTCAACATTCGTTTCCCTCATCTCCGGGACTTCCATCTGCTCATCAGGCTCTTCACCCTCCGCATATTGGCGTTCTACTCCCAAGTAGTCGAGGACGTCCTCCATAATTTCTCCGGCTAAAGGCGCAGCCAGAGTTCCGCCGAATTTATTGTCCGTCTGCGGCTCATCGAGCATAACCAGACATACTATCTCCGGATCATCTGCCGGGGCAAACCCGATAAACGAGGCTATTCTCTTATCGGTACCACGGGGAGCTTTCTCCGAGGTACCGGTCTTGCCGCCTATACGGTAACCCTTGATATAAGCATTCTTTCCCGTGCCATCGGACGCTGCCACGACCTCTTCGAGCTGCTCGCGCATTATCGCCGAGGTCTCTTCTGATATTACCTTATTAACAACAGTAGGCTGATAGCTTTTAACAACGCCTTCGCTGTTTCTTATTTCCTTTACTATCTGCGGTTTCATCAGATTTCCGCCGTTTATGACCGAGGATACGGCCGTTATCATCTGCAAGGGCGTCAACTGGAATCCTTGGCCGAAAGCACTTGTTGCTATATCGGAATCACCCATGCCATTCCTGTAATATATGCTGTCGGTCTCCCCCACAAGCTCTATCCCGGTCTTTTTTGTAAGCCCGAAAGCCTCGAAATATTCCATGAATTTCTCTTCGCCAAGTTTGAGTCCTGTCTCCATGAACACAACGTTGCACGAATGTCTTATACCATCGGCAAAAGTCTGCGATCCGTGTCCGGAGCTTACATGGCAGCTTATCTCATGGCCGCTGATACGCTTGTAGCCCGCGCAATTGAAAGGCGTATCAAGCGTTACCGCTCCCTCCTCAAGAGCCGCGGCAGCTACAAGTATCTTAAATGTGGAGCCGGGTTCGTAGGAATCGGAAATAGTCTTGTTCCTCCACATTTTATTTCTCATCGCTTTAGTCTTTTCCTGCTGAAGCTTCTGTTCAGCTTCCGTCAGCTCCGGTGACGATGACGGATCAGGCTCCTGATATGACTCCTCAAACCGGCGGATAAATTCATCACGGTCAAAATCCTCGCCGCCGCTGGCCTCAAGCGCAGCCTCTAAGGCCTCCTCCAAAGCCGCTTCCTTCTGGGATTCTCTCACCGAAGCCAACTCTTCCTGAGCTTGCTGAAGCTCGGAATCATACTCAAAATCTACCACCAGATTCTCAAATGTCGAGGTGCTGAACGGATCGTTTACATCAAAATCCGGCTTGGTGGCCATCGCCAGAACCTCGCCCGTTTTAGGGTTCATTATTATCCCCGCGGCACCCTCCTTAAGGCTGTATTCCTCCACCGCCGTTTCCAAATAGCTTTCTAGGATATGTTGTATCGTCTCATCTATCGTTAGTACAACATCGCTTCCCGTAAGTGAGCCGGTCACCGTTTCAGAGGCGTTTTCCGAAAGCGTTGTGCCGTCGGAATCCATCACCGTATTCACAGCCCCGTTCTTACCGGAGAGCACATCGTCAAACGTCAGCTCTATCCCCTGCAAACCGGTGTTATCATAGCCGGTAAAGCCGAGCACATGCGGAGCGACATTGAACAGGTAGTACCTCTTGGAATCCTCTTCAAAATAAACGCCCGACAACGCGTCGGCGATCTCTTTATTATTATTCTCATCCTTGAGCGTGTTTATTTTGTTTGTCTCCTCCACGCTCAGTCTCTTTTTGATCACCTGATAACGGTTTCCCTTTGTGAGTTGAGCGTATACCTCTTCCCGGTCAAGCTCCAGAGCCGCCGCTATCTGATCGGCCGCCACCTCCGGATCGCCATCCTCCTGGACATCCTGCGGATTGCACACAAGAGTGTTGACAGTGCCGCTTTCGGCCAGGACTTTACCGTTTCTGTCATATATTTTTCCTCTGGATGCGGTTATTGTCGTCTGGCTGTTCTGCTGTCTTTCGGCAGAGGACTTAAGCTCTGCTCCGCGCACCACCTGCAAATAAGCGAGTCTGGCAACAAGCAAGCCCATGATAACGACAAATATACCCAGTATGACAATGGCACGGCGTTTCATCTTCGTTATCGACATGAAACCCTATCATTCCTTTCTTATATGTACAAGCAAAATATGGCTCTTTTCCTCTATTTGTTTAGTTTATGCTGAAAAACTCGATAATATTCTCCTTAATACTTTCAAACATTTTCGATATACGTACAGAGAAGCTCTCGACATCTCCGGCTGTCTGTTCTGTGCTGTCTCCTTGGGAAAGGTTTACATATATCGTCTGATACTTCTCAGGGCGCTGCATACCCAGCCTTTCTGTAGCTTCCTTTTCTATCTGCGACAGATCCACGCTCTGTTCAAGCTCGAATACCATCTGACTGTTAGTGGCCTGTATCTGATTAAGTTCTGCCTGCAGCGTTTCTATCTGTGACTGGGTCTCGCTTACGGTCACAAATTTTGATATCATAAATCCCGCCGCCAGCGCCAGGACGACCACTGCCGCTATTCTTCGCAAATACTTCATTTTATACAGCATTACTGCACGTTCCCTCTTCTGTGGCTTTTTTCTGCGTCTTGGCTCAGGCCTGCGCTGCGGCCGCCTGAAACTCTCATCATATTTATACGCTAAATTTCCATTATCCACAATTATTCACACCAATCTATATACTATCATTACAGTTTTTCCAATACTCTTAGCTTCGCACTTTTTGCCCGCGGATTTTCTAAAAGCTCCTTGTCGCCGGGCAGTATAGGTTTTCTTGTTATCACCTTTGCCTCGGGGCTTCTTCCGCATACGCATACATGAAATTCCTTCGGACATATGCATCCCCGGGCAAGATCCGCAAAGGTCTGTTTTATTATCCTATCCTCAAGTGAATGGAATGTTATAACAGCCAGCCGTCCGCCGGGCTTTAACCGCTTTGCTATATCGCGCACGGCTCCGTTTAAGATCTCCAGTTCGCCGTTCACCTCTATCCTCACCGCCTGGAAGCAGCGTTTGGCCGGGTGTCCTCCATCAAGCCTGGCTTTTTTCGGTATGGCCGCCTTTATCAGCTCCACAAACTGTCCCGTTGTTTCTATGGGAGCGGTTTTCCTTGCTTCTACGATAAATTCAGCTATTCTCTGCGACCATTTCTCTTCGCCGTATTCATAAAATATCTTTTTCAGCCTTTCACCGCTGTACTCATTGAGCACCTTCGCCGCTGTCAGCGGATTACGCCTATCCATGCGCATATCTAGCGGAGCATCCTTCATATAAGAAAACCCGCGCTCTTCCTCATCAAGCTGCGGCGAACTCACGCCAAGATCAAGTACCGCTCCGTCTATCCCGTCAACGCCCAATCCATCAAGCACCGAGGATACATTGCTGAAATTGTCCCTTACTATCGTTACACGGCCGTCAAACCTTGCCAGCCTTTTTCCGGCAGCCTTGACCGCCTCTTCGTCTCTGTCAATCCCTATGACTTTACATGTTTCGTTTTCCGATAATATCCGCTCGGAGTGCCCGCCGCCGCCCAGCGTCCCGTCAACGTATATCCCGTTGTCCTTTACCAAAAGCGACTCCACAGCTTCCTCAAGCAGCACGGAAACGTGTTTAAACTCCATCAAATTCCTTCTTCTATTTCTATATGTTCAAGTTGTACTCTTTTATACCGTCAAGCATTATCGTATCGGAAAGGCCGGCCTGGTATTCCTCCCAGGTCTTGCTGTCCCATATCTCAAGCCTCGTATTTACGCCCACCAATACAACATCTCTCTCCAGCCCCACGGCCTCCATCAGTCGTTTCGCTATAGGCACCCTGCCCTGCTTGTCTATCTCGCAGGCAGTTGCCCGTCCGTAGAACATCCTCACAAATGCCGCAGCATTGCTGTCGGTAGCGGTTGGGAGCTTGCTTATCTTCTCTCCCAATTTTTCCCATTCCTCTTCCGTGTAAAGATGCAAGCAGTTATCCGAGACCGATTTCGTGATATATACAACAGGAGACAGCTTCTCACGCACTTTTGCCGGCAGAACCATTCGTCCCCGGTCGTCAAGCTGACGCTGATATTCGTCAACAAAAAATACGCTCATTCTGTCTCACCGTCCCTTCCATGATATCGGGAACCCATTCGGGCAAATCAGCAACCATTTTCTACCCATTTGCCCCAATTCGCTCCCCATGCTATCATTTTACTATACATTTACCAAAATTGCAATAGGTGTTTTCAAATTTTTTTCAAAAACTTTTTATCCCTATTGTAATTTCTGACTGTATAGGTTATAATAACAATATACGGGACGGATAATTATTCCTGTCACTATATATTGTATCACACTTTTGTTACTTTGTGAATACTTTTTTTAAACTTTCTTTTCAATTATGTTACAGAAAATTTTCAATTATTACGTTATTATTTGGGGGTTTTTACAATGGAGACTGTAAATAACATTTCCTTCCCCTCTCTGGGGATCGATCTTACGGTGAGCAACGTTGCTTTTCATATTTTTTCCCATCCGATATACTGGTACGCGCTGATAATCCTGTTCGGATTCGGCCTTGCCGTACTGTTTGTCGGGCTCACCACCAAAAAGCGCGGCGTCAAACCGGAAAATATCCTTGACATCAGCATCTATGGCCTGTTTGTCGGTATAATCTGCGCCCGGATATACTATGTGATCTTTGCCTGGGATGAATTTGCCGGCGATCCCATGGGAATATTTCGCATATGGGAAGGCGGCCTGGCAATATACGGCGGGATCATTGGGGCAATAATAACAGCAGTGATCTATTGCCGCATAAAAAAGCTCAATACCTTAAATATCTTTGACGTATGCGCACCCGGGCTTTTGATCGGCCAGGCTGTTGGACGGTTCGGAAACTTCGTCAACGCCGAGGTCTATGGCCGCGCCACCTCCCTCCCCTGGGGAATGTCCATAAACGGCGCCGAACCTGTTCATCCGCTGTTCTTGTACGAATCGCTGTGGAATATACTGGGATTCATTATAATACTTTTGTTTCGTGACAGAAAAAAAGCGGACGGACAAGTGTTTTTCTTCTATATCGCCTGGTATTCTTTCGGGCGGTTCTTCCTTGAGGGACTGCGTCCCTCCCAGTACATACTGTATATGATACCGGACGTTCTTGCCGCCTCTCAGGTAGTCGCCGTTATCGGAGTTATCGCCGGGATAACAGGGATAATTATAGTACAAGCACGAAAAAAACAAGCCAATAACAACGCGCATTAAAATACCGCCTGTATACTGCGGACTGACGCTGTCAGCCTCCGCAATATACAGGCGGTTTATTCGTACTATTTCTTCCTCATTCTCTTTTCCTGTTTGGCTTTGTTTTCCAGATACCTCTTCTTGCCCTCATTGTATAGCTTTTGGTCGTAAGCATCGCCGCTCAGGTTTACAGGCGGCACCTGTTTGGGTATACCATGCTTGTCCAGCGATACCATCGTAAAAAACGCGGTCAGTGCTATCTGCGGCCCCTTCCCGTCTGTCAGATCCTCCGCTTCCACTGTTACGAATACCTCCATTGAGGTATGACCTGTATAAATGACCTGCGCTGTACAGGTAACCAAATTACCTACGTAGACCGGTTTCCTAAATTCCAGCTCGTCCACTCTGGCGGTGACAACATTCGTCCGCGCATGTTTTTGAGCGGCCACCCCGGCGGCCGAATCCATCATTTTCATTATCTCACCGCCGTGCACATTTCCCGCAGCATTGGCCTGAAGCGGCAGCACCAGCTGCGCAAGAACAGAGCGGTCTCTTGCCTCCGCTGTTTCCATCTCCCCATCTCCCTTCATTGGTGATTTATTTAATTGTACTACGATGTAAAAATCTCTCTATCTCCCTCAGCACCCGTTTTGCCGTTTCCGCCACCGGCACTTCATTGTCTATGACCACCTGCACATCGCAATTGTCGTAAAACGGGCGACGCTCCTCATATCGGGCGCGTATCTGCTCCGGCGGCTGGCCGTTCACCAATGGCCGTCCGGCCGCCGCCGAAGGATCCAGCCGGGAGAGGATTATCTCTATTGTCGGCGCCAGATTCACTATTACCCCATTTTGCCGCAGCATTTCGATATTTCCCCTATCAAGCACCACGCCGCCCCCTGTCGATATTATCGTATCCTCAAATAGAGCGGCTTTTTTTACAGCCTCCTTTTCCAAAGCCCGGAAAGCCGCTTCGCCCTCCTCCTCAAAGATCCGGCTTATCGGCCTGCCGGCAGCTTCCACCACCATTTTATCCGTATCCGCAAACGCTTTCCCTGTGAGCCTTGCCAGCTCCCTGCCGACCGCGCTTTTTCCGGCAGCCATAAAACCTGTGAGCACGATATTCATCGTCCGAACACCCCGTGCGCTATCTTTTTGTACATATCCCTATCCAGCTTTACACCGGTGAACAGCTCATAAGCGATAATGCCCTGATATATCAGCATACCCAGTCCATTTATGATCTTTGCTCCCCGTTTTTCCGCCTCCTGCAAAAACAGGGTCTTTTCCGGATTATATATCATATCAGCCACCGCCGTATTTTTATCTATCACCGACAGATCGTCTGTCGGCATCTTGTCAAGCTGCGGTTCCATCCCTGCCGAGGTAGTGTTTATCACCACATCGTATCTTGAGAGCTTCTTTTCGGTATTTATCTCAAATCCCACAGATGCCTTGACCTCATCACGCAAACGCTCCGCCTTGGACACAGTCCTGTTTATCACCGTTATTGAGGCAGGTTTTTCCTGTATCAGCCTGATGACCGTCGGCATCGTCACGCCGCCTGCGCCAAATATCAATATATCCCGTCCGCTGACGCTGACGCCGTTGGCCGTTAAGGACATTAAAAATCCATCCGCATCGGTATTGTAGCCGATAAGACGGCCGTCCTTGTTGACTATAGTGTTGACGCTTCCCAAAAGCTGCGCCTGCTCGGACACCTCGTCAAGATATCCCATGACCGCCTTTTTATGAGGGGCGGTAACATTTCCTCCCGCAATGCCGAGAGCGCGAATCCCCCGCACTGCGTCGCCAAGATCCTCCGGCTTCACCTCAAACGCCGAATAAACGTAGTCCGCTCCCACCATCTCCGATATAAAATTGTGCATATTGGGCGAAAACGTATGCTCTATCGGATAGCCGATAATGCATAGCTGCTTTGTATGTCCGCTTACTTCTCTCATTTTGGATCCTCTCTCCTCATCAATTTCCTTTCCAGATACCGCTTGAGCTTAAAAAACATATTCTCCTTAGCGGCATTTATCGGCGTTACCAGCACTGTCCGTATCCCGGCGCGGTTCCCGCAAAGGATATCGGTGAACAGCTGATCTCCTATTATCACCGTAGAGCTTTTATCGGCCCCCATCTGTGCCATCAGCCGTTTCAACCGCTTGGCAAACGGCTTTGCCGCACGGTGGTATCGCGGCACGCTCATCCCCTGCGAAAACACCTCCACCCTTTTTTTTGAATTATTCGATAAAAAGCCGACCTTTATCCCTTCCCTTTCAAGCCGCGCCAAAAACTCAAGCGCCGTCTCGTCCGGGTCAGGATCATTGTCGGCTACCAATGTATTATCAATATCACTCACAACATATTTTATATTGTTTCTCCGAAAAAAATCCTCCGGGATGTCGGAAATACCTCTGAACGTATACGTCGGCGTAAATCTGCTCATTCCATTTCCCCCCATTCATACATCATGACCGCCAGTACCGTTTCGCCTGCCGTTTCCGTGCGCAGTATGCGCGGCCCCAGCGTTACCGTGGGGATACCCTCGCGGGAAAGCGTCTCTATCTCCCGCAGGTCAAAGCCTCCCTCGGGTCCGATCATAAATCCCGCATTTGCCGGTTTATTCAAAAGCAGCGTCCTGATACCTGTTTTCTGCTCACATTCATACGGCGCAAAATACAGCTCATGCTTCTTCATTGACGCTACCGCCTCATCAAAACTCATGACTGCGTGTATCCTCGGTATGACGCCCCTGCCCGACTGTTTGGCCGCTGCCTCGGCTATCTTCTGCCAGCGCGCTATCTTCTTATCCTCCCGGCCGTCAAGCCGGGACACACAGCGGCTCATGGCGCACGGTATCAAATCTGTTATCCCCAGCTCTGTCGTTTTCTGGATTATATACTCCATCTTCGTTCCCTTAGGTATACCCTGGTAAAGGCTGACCTTGACTTGCGGCTCTGAGGATGACAGACGGCGGCTGAGGACGGAGCATATTATCGCCCCGTCCCCGACCTCGTCTATCCTTGCGCTGTAGTCATAGCCTGCCGTGTCGCATACCTCGATAACGTCTCCTATCCCCATTCGCAGGACCCGCAGGATATGCGAAACGTCCTCGGTATCTATCACCAGCCTTTCACCGCTGACCTTCTGCGGTGAAACAAAAAACTTCGGCATATTACTCTCCCATCACGCTTTTTACAAACTCCGCCGCATATTGCTTCGCGCCCTCAAGCTGCTCCGCACTCGGCTTAAACACGCATTTGTATGCCTTTTCATAAACAGCCATTTTCATCAGCTTCATATAAGATGACAGCTGCTCACAGGCCTCGCCGCTCCAGCCGTAGGAGCCGAACACCGCGACCGGCTTTTTATTGTTTTCCACCGCGTCTACATGCGCCAAAAATTCCCATACGGGCTTTACCGCATTTCGGTTCAATGTCGGAGAACCGACAAATACAGCATCTGCCGCCGTGAATTTTTCGGCCATTTCCTCCATGTCGTTTTCTGCTGCGTCAAACAACTCGCATACGCCTCCTGCTTCTTCAACGCCCGCTTTCATAGCTTCGGCCAGAGCCTTTGTATAGCCGTAGGCTGAGGAATAGAATACGGCTGCTGTGAATTTTTTATTCTTCACCGGAGCCGACCATTCAGCGTACTTTTTCACGCCTTCGGCAATGTGATCCACAAGCACCGGGCCATGGCTGTTGCATACCATTTCGATATCCAGCCCCGCGATCTTCTCCAGCCCTGCCTGTACGAACGGCCCGAACGGCTTTACGATCTTATCGTAATAAACCTTCATTGCCCGCTCGTAATAGTCGTAATGCACCAGCTCCTCATCTGTAACGCCCATCTCGCAGTAATGCGCTCCCAGAACATCGCATGAGAAAAGCACCTTGCGCGAGGCCAGCCAAGTCATCATCGTGTCCGGCCAATGGAGGTTGGGAGCAACTATGAACTCAAGCTCCATCCCCTGTCCCAGGTTCAGCTTGCCGCCGGCCTTAGCCGGAAGCTCATTGAACGTACGATTAGTTATCTCTTTGAGATTTCTCAAAGCAGCAAGAGTCCCTACTACCGTAACTTCCGGATTCTCTTCCAATATTCTCTCTATGCACCCTGTATGATCCGGCTCTGTATGGTTACAGATAATATAATCTACCTTCTCCGGAGCTATTATCTCCGACACGTTTTTAATGTACTTTGATGTAAAGGTATCATGCACCCCTTCGATGAGCGCGACCTTATCGCCCTTTACCAGATAAGCGTTATATGTCGTTCCGAACTCAGTTTCGCAGATGATATCAAACACCCTCAGAGTCGGATCCTGCACCCCCACATAATATACCCCGTCCTTAAGCTGTATCATTTTGCTGTTCTCCCTTCATTCAGCGTCTGCAAACCACAGACGCCCAATCTCCGCTTGTATTTATACTTTCTATCTTAAACCCGGCTGCAAGCAAGGCCTCCTTGACCTCTTCCAGCCTGTCGGTGATTATTCCCGAGGATAAAAACACGCCATTTGCCGTAATAAACTCCTGTACGTGCGGAACAATAGCAATGATAACATCGGCGACTATATTGGCCACTACGATATCATACTTTTCCTTGGCTATGCGGGCCCTCATAGCCGCATCGTTTACGACATTTCCCGTTTCCGCAAAATAACGGTCACGGCTGATACCGTTTTTCTCCGCATTTTTATAGGCGATATCGACAGCATTGGGGTCTATATCAACCGCGTGTGCATATCCGGCGCCTAAAAGCAGGGATACTATCGATAGTATCCCACTGCCGCAGCCCAGATCAAGCACGCGGCTCCCGGGACAGACGAGTTTCTCCAGGCTTTCCAGACAAAGCCTGGTCGTATCATGCGATCCTGTCCCAAAGCTCAAGCCCGGCTCGATCGTAAACACTACGCGTCCGCCGCTCTCAGGCACTTTTTCCCATTCGGGACATATAAGTATTTTTTCACCTATTTCCAACGGATGATAATATTTGCGCCAGTTATGCTCCCAATCCTCGTTGCGGACATTGTCAAGCTCCGTCTCCAGCCGCCCGAACCGTCCTTCTATATCCTCATCCCGAAGTGCGCGAAGCTCGCCCTTTATCGCCGCCAAAAGCTCCCGGCCTGCCGCATTATCGCTGACATAAGCCTTTACCCTGGTCTCGCCCGATTTTTTGCGTACCAGTTCCTCATCGACATAATCCCAGTATTGGCGGTTATTTTCCAGAAAATCCTTAAAGTCCGCCTCGTCCTCTATCTCTACTCCCGTTATCCCCAGACCGTAAAGCCTGCCGCTGACGGGTTCTATTCCCTCCGGGGTCGTATATATATTTATCTGTATCCAATCCATCAAACGTCCCCTCTCAATCCAAATAATCCTTGAGCTTTTTGCTCCTCGAGGGATGACGCAGCTTTCTTAGAGCCTTGGCTTCTATCTGACGGATCCTCTCCCGGGTGACGTTAAATTCCTTGCCGACCTCCTCCAGCGTCCGCTGTCTGCCGTCGTCAAGGCCAAAACGCAGCCGAAGCACCTTTTCCTCCCGCGGAGCAAGCGTCTTTAAAACGTCCGCCAGCTGCTCCTTGAGCATAACGAAGCTGGCCGCATCCGCCGGCACCGGCGCATCATCATCAGGGATAAAGTCTCCCAGATGGCTGTCTTCCTCCTCGCCTATCGGAGTCTCTAAAGATACCGGTTCCTGAGAGATCTTTGATATCTCCCGCACCTTTTCCACTGACATATTCAGCTCCTTGGCAAGCTCCTCTGTCGTCGGCTCACGTCCCAGCTCCTGCACCAGCTGTCTTGAAACCCTGACCAGCTTATTTATCGTCTCCACCATATGGACAGGTATCCTTATCGTTCTGGCCTGATCGGCTATAGCCCTCGTTATAGCCTGACGTATCCACCAGGTGGCATAGGTTGAGAATTTATAGCCTTTTGTATAGTCGAACTTGTCCACGGCCTTTATAAGCCCCAGATTTCCCTCCTGTATGAGGTCAAGAAACTGCATTCCGCGTCCTACATACCGTTTGGCAATACTTACTACCAGACGCAGGTTTGCCTCTGCCAGCTTTTTCTTCGCGACCTCGTCGCCCTTAGCCATCCGGCGTGCAAGATCCGTCTCCTCTTCAGCCGACAAAAGGTCTACCTTACCTATCTCCTTCAGGTACATCTTAACATGGTCATCAATGCTTATCCCCTCGGGAACAGACAGATCCTCCAGCTCCTCTTTGCTGACTTCGATGGCTTCAAGCTCCTTATCAAGATCCTTGACGATCTCTATGCCCTCTTTTTCCAGCAGATCAAACAGCTTCTCAAACTGCTCCGGACTGATGTCCACCTCTTCAAAGGCATCCATTATGTCCTTATACGTCAAAATGCCGTCTTTTTTGCCCTTGGTTATTATGTCCTTGATTATCTGCTTTCTGTTTGTTTCCGCCATTTTGTCCTCCCATTTCTGCGACACGTCTGTAGCCTTCCACATCACTGCTGCCGCTTGAGCTTTTCATACTCGCTGTGCAGCTGTGCCATACGCATAATATCCATGCTGTTTCCCTTTTTTTCTTCTTCTGCTATTTGCGCGCTCACCTTATCCATCTTCATCGACCGTATCAACTGCCTTACAGCCGTTTCATTATCGTCGTACCTTACAGGATCTATAAATGCTCCCGCTGCAAAGGCCGCCCCGGCGCCGTCCGCCTGAAACTGCGCCAGTATCACCGCCGGCTCCGGCTTGTCGCCGTTATCCCAGCTTTTATATATATTTTCCGCAATGAGCTTTGCTTCGGGGCTTTGGAAATCCTGCGGCGACAGCTGCTCCTTCACTATCCTATATATCCGCTTTTCCTCGGCCGCAAGCCTTAGGATATCGAACTCCGTCTCCGAAGATATCTTTCTCGCACCCACTGATGATCCTGCTCGGGGAATATCCGCCTGCCGGACCTGCCCCTGTTCAATCGCCGGACGGCGCAGCTTGTTTTTTGCTATCTTTTTTTTGTATTCGCTGTATATAGCTTCTCTGCCTATACCGGTTTCCTGCGCCACCCGGGAGATATAAGCGTCAACCTCGACCGCATCATTCACAGTTGAAAGCGCATCGGCAGCTTCGGAAACGAATTTCACCTTGCCCTCCGTGGATTCTATATTATACTTGCCCTTTACCTGCATGAGCTTAAATTCCGTTCCCGGAACGGCGCTTTTGACCGCCTCCCGAAACGCTTCCACTCCATTAGCCTTTATGTATTCGTCCGGATCCTTGGCCCCCTTCAATCGTATGACACGCGCCCTTGCGCCTGCGGAGCCTATGAGATCTATAGCCCGCAAGGCCGCCTTCACGCCGGCCTCGTCGCTGTCATAGCATATTATTATCTCGTCGGAATACCTGTTCAAAAGGCGTACCTGCTGTTGGGTAAGCGCTGTCCCCAGGGTAGCGACGATATTTTTCACTCCTGCCTGGTAAACCGAGATAACGTCCATATAGCCTTCGGCCAGGATGAGTTCCCGCCCGGGCGCATTCTTTGCCAAATTTAAGGAAAACAAATTTCTTCCCTTGTCAAATACCGGCGTCTGCGCCGAGTTCAAGTATTTGGGCGGTTTGAAGCCGTCAGCACGCGGAGTATCGTCCAGTATGCGGCCGCCAAAGCCGATAACATTGCCCCTAACATCGATTATGGGGAACATCACCCTTCCCCGGAAACGGTCATACACAGAGCCTCTTTCATTCTTGGAAACAAGCCCTGCCTCCAGCAGCTCTTCCTCTGAATACCCCTGTTCTCTCATGTGTGAAAACAGCGCGTCATAGGTATCCGGCGCATAGCCCAAACCATATGTTTTGATAGTTTCAGCCTTTATCCGACGGGCGGCAAAATATTGAAGCCCTTCTTTCCCGATATTCGTTTTGGTGAGCGTATCGTAAAAAAAGCGGGCGGCCGCCTTATTCATCGCATATATTTTCTTCTTTTTCGCGATGGTCTCATTGTTTTCATAGCCATCGTCCTCAGGAAGCGTCATCCCTGCCCGGTCGGCAAGCATTTTTAAGGCGTCACGAAAATCCAGGCCTTCTATCCGCATGACGAATTGTATCAGATTCCCTCCCGCTCCGCAGCCAAAACAATGAAACAGCTGCTTATCGGGACTTACGTGAAAGGATGGGGATTTTTCGTTATGGAAAGGGCACAGCCCGGTATATCCGCGCCCGCTTTTCTTAAGGCGGACATACCGGGAAACGTAATCAACAATATCATTGCGCGAGCATATTTCGCTTATCAGATCCTGTGAATACAAAGCCTCTCCTCCCCGTTTCATTTCTCCGGCCTGCGAAAAAGTTTCCCGCAGCCGCTTAATATATTCTCACACCGGCGGTCCATTTTTATACCGCCTCTTTTAGTATCGATAAAAATATGTAAATTTTAACCTATGGTTTCAAGTATCCTTTTGCCGAGCACCTTCGCCTGCGCATTTGCGTATTCATCCTCCACAGCCGGAGCTTGCGCCGACACGCCGAAATGCCCGGCTCCCAGCTCAGAGCTGTTGCCTATGAGCGTCATTCCCAGCACCATGCAGCAGGATTGTATATGGTCGATCGTCCTCTCCTGGCCGCCGTACTTCGATCCGCCGACACTCACAGCCGCCGCATACTTGCCCAGCCATTCCTTATCCGCGCGCACTGCGCGTGTTTTATCGAAAAATGATTTGAGCTGTGCGGTCATGGAACCGAAATATACAGGGCTGCCAAAGATCACCGCATCGGCCTTTTTCACTTTTTCAAACAGCTCCTCAAGCTTCGTGCCCTTATAGCACTGCTTCGAGCACGGCGATGAACAGCATACGCAAAACGGCAGTTTTGCATCCATAACCGCCTCGTGTACGCTGGCAAGCTCTGTTTTTGCTCCGCCGTCCTTACAGACCTTGAGCACCTCGTTAAGCAGATACGCGGTGTTTCCATTACTGTTATGACTTGCATTTAAGGCTAATACATACATATTATTTACCCCCTAATTCCGATTTAAAAACATTTTTTTATAAACTTCTATATATAAATATACTACAATCGGTCAAAAAATCCTCTTTTCAGGCGAAAAAAACACAATTTCGTTTACTCCTATAAAAATCCGCTTTTTTGCCCGCCATTTTACAGTCGTTTTTACCATTTGAACACCGATTAAAATCTGAAAAATACAAGAATACCGCCTATATATCGTATCAGCAGCGTAAGCTTCCACAATATACAGGCGGCATTGTATAATCATGCTTTCTCAATCGGACGTTTCTATCCGCAAAACATTTATCTTATCATCATACCAAACTTTTACACCCTTTATATAGGACACAATCGCTCCTACCTCCATCACAAAAAAGCCCTCCGGCGTTATATACGGTTCGCCGTCCATCAGGTTCTCGTTCCCGTTCACCAACAGATGCGTCCGTCCCGCTTCTGCTGTCACCGTATCAGAACCGCTGGTCAGGACAAGCTGCTTTTTCTCGGGCAGATATTTGTATTCAAACCCGTCCGGATACTCATTCTTCAGCCTCTCCAGTATACAGACCACCGACCCCCAGATGCTGCCATTCTTATTGACGGTGCGCACGCCACGCGTATCCGGCTCCTGGCCGTTTACGAGGATCTTACTGTACAGTTCTTTGTCCGGCTCATACTTTATCTTGTCAGCTTCCGGGATAGGCCTAAATTCCCGGTATACCTGCGGCTGCTTGCCAAGCTCTGGATACATGACAGCCTGCCCGGTTTCAGTCAATGTATCAAGCGGTACGTATACGCTCTCAATAGTCACAGAGGCGGCAATCCCGCTCATATCAGCGTCTATCTTTATCTTTCCGGGGGCCCGTCCAGCACGGATAAATATCCTGTTTGTGCCGCATTCGGCAAAGACATGCTCCTTGTGTATGACGCTGTCGTCCCTGCCATATCCGGCAAAGCGGCCGCTGTTATAACCGCCGAGAAGCTCTCCCTCGCCTTCCAGCTTAAGCTCTATCCTATCAGAGCAAAGCGGACAAATATTTCCCTCCGAATCTGTGACCTCAATATCAACATAGGCGATATCCGCCCCGTCAGCAGCCAGTCCGGCCGGTGATGTATGCGCAGAAAGTCTCAGCTTCTCCGGAGCACCTGCTGTTTTTATCACATCGACAGCAGCAAGCCGACCGTCATAATCATACGCTTCTGCGCGTATCTCCCCCGACTCTGTCACATCTATATTTTCAAACGGGAATATGAACGTTTTTATCGGCCTGCTGCATTCTCCGGCCAACCTGCCGTTTATAAACAGCTTCACTCGCTCCACCTCGTAGCCCGCTGCAACATAGACCGTCTTTTTCTTCGGCTCACGGCAGAGGATCTTCCCGGTATCCTCCCAGAAATCCCCGTTAAACCGCTTTTCATGATAGCGGTAATTATCGCCGTCCTCCGGCGGATAATTCCAGTGCCCTATTATCTTCACCAGCGGTTCCGGCGACTGCATCACCCGGAATACGTCAAAGCTCTGCTTTTTTATCCTTACCGGGTCAACTCGTCCGCTCATGCGCGCATTTTCGCTGAACGCCTGACGGCCATGCTGCGCCGAATCCGTCCAGCACAACGCCGCGCAGCCGCTGTAATAATCTTTACCGGACGCTCCGCCTATACGATCGTTGAAAAATTCGCTGTAGCCCGCCGCACAGGTAAGAGCAAAATCCTCGCTCGTTAAATCGTAAAAATCCCTGCCCGGCTGCTTTCTGCCGCCCTTACCCAGCCATTTTGTGCGGTAGTCAAAATCCGGCGGCGAATAATCGTCCCACACGCGCCGCGGAGCCTCTTCACGCGAATACTCCGTCTCTGTGATCGGCCCATGCTCAGCCAGGAATCTCGCCGCATGGCGGTTAAGCATCGTTCCCGTATACTCCGACTCGGCCAGCACATCCTCTGTATTTATCGTCCGGCAGCCCATAAACCGGCCGCCGTACGGATCAAGCTCCTCCTTTAAAAGACGCATCTGGCACATATGATCACGGTTTATCGAATTATTCCCCGCCTCCCAGAAAAGTATCGAGGGATTGTTGCGGAAATATATGATTACATCGCGCATAAGCTCCATGCGCTGACGCCATTGGCGGCCGAAATTCTCGTGTTCCTTATCACCGGCCGGTTGAGTGCAGACTATCCCCTGCCGGTCGAATGCGCGTATATCGGCCGGAGCTGCAGCCACATGCATCCACCTTATATGATTGGCGCTGCTTTCCTTTATCAGCTGCGCGTCAATATCCTTGAGCCATTCGGGGGCGATACCTATCGCCGCCCACTCATTGGACGCCCTCTGCGCATATCCCCGGAGCCAAACCGGCTCATCGTTTATCAATACGCCGCGATCTTTATCATAACCGACCTTTCTAAAGCCTGTTTCTACCGTCATACTGTCAACAAGCTCGCCGTCTGCAAACAGTCTCACCTCCACGCGGTACAGATACGGATCGGCAACACTCCAAAAACGCAGCCCATCCACAACGGCACCGGCCGTCAATACGGTCGTTTTCACGGATCTGACTGCTGTCGGCGCCAGCTTGCTCTCGTCCTCCTCAGGGATATAATGGATACTGCCGTCCGCCAATAGCTCTTCCTTATAAGCGTCCTCGGGGACTATCGTCCTCTTGTCGCTTATCCTGCCGGATGGGGCAAGGATCTGCTGCTCAGAAGAAAATTCGGCCACAATCTCCCCCGCAAGCGTCCTTATAGCTACCTGCGTATATACATTGCGCTCCCGGCTGCTTTCGTTGCGTATCTCTGCCTCGGCCGTTATACGCGCGCATTTATTCCCTATATCCACATCTGAAGCATATATGTAAACTCCTCTCGTTTCCAGATTGGAATAAAGCGGCAGCGTCAGATACACCTCGGGCTTAAAATGCAGCTTGACCGGCCTTGTTATCCCTCCCAGAGAAGGATTGAAATCGTTGCAATTCCAAAAATACCCTACGCCTTCTATATGCCGGTCTACCTCCTCTTCCTGCGGGAAAAGGTACGACCCCGGCTTTACTCCCGGCTTATTGGGCGTCTCCGCGATACAAAAAGGTATGTCCCTCGTAGCCGTATTATCAGTAGCGACCGCTATCAAATTCTTTGAACCGAAAACGATAAACTCTGTTATGTCAAAGCCGAAAGGAGCCACGCCCGCTTCCTGCCAGCCCGCAAGTTTTCCGTTCACATACAGATAGCAAGTCTGCCTTACACCCTCAAACTCTATCAATACCTTGCCCCGGCGCCTATCCTCCGGCACCTCCACCCAATTCCTGTAAAAGGCCGCCGTTCGTTTTTGGCCGCTGCCGGCATCCTTTATCCTGTCGCGGAAAATATCCGCATCATTGAACGTATGCGGCAAAGTCACCTCGCTCCAGCCGCTGTCGTCATACTCTTTTTCATAAAAGCGTTTTCCGTTTTCGTCCCTGTTCTTTTCAACAGCCGCCTCCATAGGAAAAGCGTCTGCCAGCAAAAACCTCCACCCATGATGAAAATAATATGTTTTTCCTGCGACGTTGTTCATGTTTTCCTCCCGCTTTCATCTGTAATGCCTTTAAGATATACCTTGCCATTGTGATAATGATACCATATTCTCCGCAGGAAATCCTTGCATAATTTGTTTTAAATATTGCGGAACTTGCTTTGATTTAAACATTCCAGCTGTTCAAATATTTTTCCTGCTCCGGCGTCAGCCGGTCGGTCTCTATTCCCCACAGCCGCAGCTTCCTTTCGGCAACTTCGCGGTCTATCTCCTCAGGGACTTCACATATCATCGTCTTTATATGTCCGCGGTTTTGGGCTATATATTTTGCGGAAAGAGCCTGTATCGCAAAGCTCATATCCATTATCTCCGCCGGATGTCCGTCTCCCGCAGCCAAGTTTACAAGCCGTCCCTCGGCCAGCAGATACACCCATTTGCCGCCGATACGGTAGCCCATGATGTTGTCACGCTGAAGCTGTTTTTCCTCTGCCAGCTCCTCAAGCTCCTCAACATTTATCTCAACGTTAAAATGGCCGGCATTGCACATTATCGCCCCGTTTTTCATATTCCGGAAGCTCTCGGCCGTTATCACGTCCTTATTGCCGGTAACGGTGATAAACAGATCGCCGATCTTTGCCGCTTCGGTCATCTTCATCACCGAAAAACCATCCATGCGCGCCTCCATTGCTTTTATCGGGTCTATCTCCGTTACAATGACTCTTGCCCCAAAGCCCTTGGCCCGCATCGCTACGCCCTTACCGCACCAGCCGTAACCTGCGACCACCACGTTCTTACCTGCCACTATCAAATTCGTCGTGCGGTTTATCCCGTCCCAGACGGACTGACCTGTACCGTAGCGGTTGTCAAACAGATATTTGCATTTTGCATTATTTACTAAAACCATAGGGAATTTCAGCTGATGCTCCCTATCCATCGAAATAAGACGGATGATGCCGGTCGTTGTCTCCTCGCAGCCGCCGTAGACGTTTTCTATCAGCTGCGGATATTCATTGTGAATAAGGTTGACCAGGTCGCCGCCATCGTCTATTATTATATTGGGGCCATTTCCTATGACCATACGCAGATGATGCTCATACTCCTCCGGGCTGCTGCCGTGCCAGGCATACACATTCATACCGGAATGCGCCAATGCGGCGGCCACATCGTCCTGTGTGGACAGGGGATTGGAACCGGTCACGAACATATCCGCTCCTCCCGCCGCCAGCGTACGGCACAGATATGCCGTTTTTGCCTCCAGATGGACAGACAGGGCTATCTTTATGCCCGCAAACGGCTTTTCCTGGGAAAATTCCTCATACAGCCCCCGTAAAAGCCCCATGTTCCGTCTAACCCATTCTATCTTGCGTTCTCCGCTTTCCCATAAATTAATATCACGTATCTCGCTCATAGCTGCTCCTTTTTCACTTTATTCTTCCGGCGATCTTGTCAGCCTCATAATAGACGCGCTCGCTGTCTATATTGGCAAATTCACCCTTATCGTACACTATCTCACCGTTTACCAATACCGTTTCCACCTCGCTGCCGTTAGCTGAATACGAAAGAGCCGCCGTCATATCGCCAAGGGGACGCAGCTGCGGCCTATCAAGGTCGATTATCACCAGGTCGGCAAGCATCCCCGGCGATACCATACCGGCCTTTACTCCTAAAGCGTCAGCCCCGTTTACCGTCGCCATCTTATACACCTCGTCCGCACCGACGGCCGTCGGATCACGGCGGATACATTTATGGTACATGGCCATCGCGTTCATCTCTGAAAACATATTAAGGGAATTGTTGCTGGCTGCCGAATCGGTACCGATACACACATTTATTCCCTTATCAATGAGCGCCGGTATATCGGCCGCACCATTTCCGAGCTTGGCATTGCTCTTGGGGCAGGAGGCGACCGACACCCTGTGCTCTTTTAATATATCCATATCCTCCTCGGACAAATTGACACAATGCGCCGCCACCGTAAGCCCGTCAAAGCAGCCGCAGCGTTCCAAAAGCGCTACCGGCGATACTCCGTACTTCTTTTTGCAGTTTTCGACCTCGGCGATACTTTCCGAAAGATGGACGTGTATGCCTACGCCACAATTTTTTGCCGATTCGGCGACTATGTTAAGGTATTCCTCATCGCAGGTATAGACCGCGTGTGGTCCCAGCATAAACGACAAGCGGCTGCATTCACGCCAACGCGCCATCTCCTCAAAGGCGTCGCACAGCCGCAGCTTCCCGCCTTCGCTCTGTCCTTCGCCGACCAGGCCGCGCGACAACACCGCCCTTATGCCCGAATCGTATACCGCCTGCGCTATCTGGTTGCGAAACATATGCATATCCAAAAAACAGGTCGTCCCCGTGGAAAGCATTTCCATACATGCCAGCATCGCGCCCCAGTAGCCATCCTCCGGCGTCAGCTTGTCCTCCATCGGCTCTATACGGTCGAACAGCCAGGACGCAAACGGCAGATCGTCAGCGCGGTTACGGAAAACGCTCATATATGTATGCGTATGCGCATTCACCAGCCCCGGCATAAGGAGCTTGTTGTGCCCGTTGATTATCTTGGAGGCCATAAAACCGTCCGGCTTGCTGTTGACGCCCAGTATATAACCGCCTGAAATGTAAATATCACATTTCTTTATGCTCAGATCAGGCTGTATCGTATAAATATCCTTTATCTGTATTCTCATTATTTCTCCTTATTTTCCCACGCAAAAATTCTTGAATATCTCGGCAACTACATCCTCGGAAACTGTCTCCCCTGTTATCTCGCCCAGCTCGTCCATCGCCTGCGCTATATCTATCGAGGCCAGATCCTGCGGCAGACCGTTATGAAGCGTATCCTCCGCCCGCAAAAGCGCCGACTCCGCCCGCTCCAAGGCCGCCTTATGACGGGAATTTGTTATCACTACATTGTTTCCGCCTGCCAGAGCGCCGATTTTATACCGGCTGCTTATAAGCATCTCCAGCTCACGCAGTCCGCTGCCGGTCTTCGCCGATATCTCTACGACCGGGCTTTTGTCAGCCTTTGCCCTAATCGCTTCAGCATACTTTACTCCGCCCAGATCGGTCTTATTTATGATTATGATACGTTCTTTTCCTCTGGTAGCCTTTAAAACACGGCGGTCATCATCATCGGGCACCATACTTCCATCAAGCATCACCAGCACCAGGTCGGCGTTGTCTATAGCCTTTTCCGAACGTTCCACGCCCAGCTTCTCCACAACATCATCCGTATCCCGTATACCGGCCGTATCTATAAGCCTTACCGGCACACTGTCAAGCCAGACGTATTCCTCGATTATATCACGGGTCGTACCGGCAATACTCGTCACTATCGCCCGCTCCTCCCGCACGAGGCAGTTCAGAAGCGATGATTTGCCCACGTTAGGCTTGCCAACGATAGTGACCACCACGCCCTCCTTTATCATGCGCCCATTGTCAGCCGTGGCCAAAAGCTCTGCCACCGCCTTTCTGGTATCAGCCACCTCTGACAGTATCTGTGCCGGGGTGATATCCTCCAGATCCTCGTCCGGATAATCTATCGCCACCTGCATCCTTGCCGCCAGCGACACCAACCGCCCCCGCAAACCTCTTATCCGTTCGGAAAGTACGCCCTCAAGCTGCGAAAACGCCGTCTTCCCTGCCAGTTCATTTTCCGAGTTTATAAGGTCTATAACCGCTTCAGCCTGGGAAAGATCCAGTTTGCCATTCAGGAATGCGCGTTTTGTAAACTCCCCCGGCCCTGCCTGCGATGCTCCGGCATACAGCACGCATTCCAGAACGCGCCTTGGTATATTCGTTCCGCCATGCGTGCTTATCTCCACCGTATCCTCCCCGGTGAACGTCCTCGGGGCAAGCATTACTGTCGCCAACACCTCGTCTACGGGCGCGCCGGCCTTATCAATTATCCTACCGTAATGCACTGTGTGGCTGGGGCATTGGGCCAGCTTCTTCGTTCCGCGGAATACCCGGTCGGCGATCTTCACGGCCTCAGGGCCGCTCACGCGTATAACGGCTATACCGCCCACTCCCGGCGCCGTAGCAATAGCAGCGATAGTTTTTTCCATTTATCTCAGTCCTTTCAAGCCTGCAAACACCTCATACTCCACTTTGCCCCCGCATACCTCGCCGATACGGATATGCGGCTTGTTGCCGCCGTGAAAATCGCTTCCGCCGCTGGGTAAGAGCCGCAGCTCGCGGCACATATCAAGGCATAGTCTCGTGTAATCCTCGGTGTATTCGCTGTAATAGCTCTCCACTCCCGCCAATCCAAAGCCCTTAAGCTCGGAAAGTATCTCCCGCAATTCAGACGGATCTTTCGTTATAAATATCGGATGAGCCAGCACAGCCACTCCTCCCGCTTTTTTTTATCAGCTCAATGCTTTCTTTGGGAGGATATGTTTTGCGGGGAACGTAATATTTACAGCCCTTAGACAGGTATTTGTCGAATCCCTCCTGCACAGAGGACACATAGCCCTTGTTCACAAGCGCGGATGCTATATGCGCCCGGCCGACATTGTCAAGGCTTCCGCCCTCTTTTTGCCCGGTGATATCCTCCGGCGCAACATCAAAGCCGTCGTCCGTCAGCTTTTCCAGCACCCGGCGGTTCCTTTCGGCGCGGGCATTTTTCAGCTCGCTGAGGCTTTTTATAAACTCTTCATTTTTATAATCAACAAAAAGCCCCAGTATGTGCATTTCTGTACGGAATCTGGCGCTTATCTCCACGCCGGCCGCCCCTTCTATCCCCAATTTCTCGCATTCCCGCAAGAACTCCTCCGCCCCGGCAACGGTATCATGATCGGTTATCGCCGCCGCTGACAGCCCGGCCTTTGACGCCAGCCCTGCCAGCTCCGCCGGGGTATAGGTCCCGTCCGATGCTGTGGAATGCAGATGCAGATCAACGTATCTCATATCTATTTGCCTTCCATAAGCCCTTGAAGCTCCGCCATAAACGTATGGATGTTTTCAAACTGCTTATACACCGAAGCGAACCTTACATAGGCCACCTCGTCGAGAGCCTTGAGCTTTTCCATTACTTTTTCACCTATCTGTGTACTCTCTACCTCTTTTGTCATCGACTGGTAAAGCTCTCCCTCGATATCATCTGCTATCTTCTCCATCTGCGCTATCGATATGGGACGCTTTTCGCAGGCGGTCATGATGCCCTTTAAGACCTTATTTCGGTCATAAGGCTGGCGTGACATATCCTTTTTGATGACGGCCAAAGATATGCTCTCCAGCTTCTCATATGTTGTGAATCGTTTCTGGCATTTGAGACATTCCCTTCGCCGTCTTATCGATGTACCGTCTTCTGTCGGGCGCGAATCTATTACCTTGCTTTCTACAAATCCGCAGTATGGGCATTTCATGGCTCTTTCTCCTTATAATTATGCTTTTTTTAGGTATACGGAGATGTTTTCCGTTTTACGGTAATATTATATCAGATATTTCCTTTTATTTCAAGGTTTTGCGCCTGTTTTTTCATTGTTTTTTCATCGTATCTTACCAACACAAGATCGTTGCCCACACAGACGATATCCCTCCAGGGTATGACGTATTCTCTTCCCGGAAAAAGCGTATGCAGAAACCTTGGCGGCTTAGGCACCACTATTGCTTCTATAACGCCGGTCTCCAATGAAAATTCCACATCATGCACTACCCCCAACCGCTTGGCGCCCGTAATGTCAATGACCTCTTTCTGCCGCAGACTCCATGCTCGTGGCATATCCCATCAGCTCCTTTTATACGTATTCTCTTCTCCTGTTATATTTATTCATATCCAGAGTAAAATTTGCACAAATCCTGCTGTGAAAATCTGTGTCAAATATACAAAATATTTTTTCCTGTATAAATATATGGAAAATTATTTGTTTTTATGATATAATATGGCTGATCAGATATGTACGTATCGAACAAAAAGGGGGCGTATTCAATGGCAGGACGTGGTAATCTTCACGCAGGGCACAGAAAGCGAATGCGGAAGCGGTTAGCAGAAAACGGGATAGAATCATTCGAAGAACATGAAATGCTGGAAATGCTCCTATACGCTTCACACACCCGAGGCAACACGAACGAAATAGCCCACGAACTCATAAAAACCTTCGGCTCGCTGGCAAACGTATTCAATGCCGATATCGATTCGCTGCAAAAAATAGACGGCGTAGGCGTGAGCACGGCCACACTGCTGCATCTCCAAGGAAAACTTACTTCTTCTTACATGCGTTCTCTGTTCCAAAACACCTCCGCACAAATGACGGGAGCCGACGTTGGCAATTACGTGTGCAGTCTGTTTGCCGGTCACGAGCATCACGAGATCCTGTATATTTTATGCTTCGATGATGAGGGACGGCTTTTAGGCTCCGATATCATCCGCCAGGGAAGTATGCGCTATATCCATCTCGACAGCAGAAATGTGATAGATATCGCCTTTAAACGCAAGGCCAGCATGGTCGTCATGGCGCACAACCATCCCGGCGGCAATCCCATTCCCTCTCCCGACGACGTCAACGCTACCCGTATAATCGAATTGGGACTAAACAGTATAGAAGTCGTTTTATGGGATCATCTGGTGATAGCCCGGGGCGGTTTCGTAAGCCTTGTGGGAGATATCGGCTATCAGCGAATGTACGGCTAAAATCATATCTTCTATTCTCCTCTCGGGATGAAAACAAATCAAAAAGTGCTGCCACGTTGACAGCACTTTTTTGATTTACTAATTTTAATGCATATAGTTTTTACAGCTTATACAGCGTATATCCGCCGCTGTTATAGACTGTTTCCAAGCCTGCAAAAGCGGCTTCGTTTATTGTATAGTCGCTTCTCTCATACGAGCTTACAAGTACGTAGTCCGCTCCTATTTCCTCCGCCCTCTGGCGCAGCTGGCCGGCAGTGGTGCTCTCGTAAAGAGCTTCCAGCTTATCCTCGCGCGCCTGTATATCCTCGTTAAGGCCGTGGAAATACACGTATAAACTTGCGCCGAGATATATGTTCCTGCCTGCCAATACCGCTACCGGATTCAAATGATTCGTCGCGGTTACAAATAAAGCGTCAGGCTCGGTGTTTTCCTTTACGAAATCCGCAAACTCTATCCCCTCCCGGGAAAACGTCTCGTATTCTCCGCCGGAATAATATTCTCTGCCTATTGTCAGCGCGCCGGAAAATACGCCCATAAATATCACTATCGCCGCAAAATAACCGCGCCATCTCACCCCTTTTAGCTTTTCATAAAGCTGCACCAAAAATTCCGCCACAACTATCAGCGCCAGCATATATACTATAAAGAACAGCTTGTTATTGTCATACGCATTCGGCTGGAAGAGTATAAACTCTGCTATGATAAACAACAGTATACCGCCTGTGAGCAGCTTCTTATTGTCGCGCGAAGCATTCACGAAAGCCGGTATCACAAACACCGCCGTTATACCCCAGTTTTTGAACCAGAACCACAGGTAGGGATCGTTTTCGTTCACCCAATTGAACGAGAACCGCAAAAAGCCTTCCCCTCCGGTCTGGTTGAACGTCCATATAAACAGCTGCGGCACCGCCAGCACGGCCGCAATGCCTGCATACAAAAGCCAGTTTATGAGCACTCCCTTGCGCTCTTTTGCACCGGTCTCTATAAGCGTCCATACCATCATCACCGCAGAGATCACCGCCAGTGCCAAGAACGAATGAGTGTGTATCATCACCATGCATCCGGCTGTTATCCCCAGCAGGATAAAGGTAGGACGGCTGTTTTTCTTCGCCGCCGAGACCAGCCGTTCCAGTGCGAAAAGTACCATCGCCCATCCGGCCATAGTTGTCCGCTGCGGTACTATCATATCACAGATAGGATTGGCCCAACGGATATTCATCTCGTTATAATTTGTCGGCGTATGGTAGTAATCGGTAAATATTTTTGTGAAATTCCCCGGATCGGCCTTGGCGCCTTCCAAAAAATAGGCAAAGCCGAAACCGCCTCCGATAAAGAACAGATAAGAGGCCAGCACTGCCGATGACTTCCTGCCGGTCATACGCACTGCCAAGTAATAAAAGCCCCATACCGTCATCAGCGCGAAAATATAACTCGGCGCAAGTATCGCCGCCCGCAGACCACCGCCAAAAAGATAGAGACTTGACGACAGAGAGTCTATCAGAAACGGATAACAGAGCTTAACGCCTGACAATATATTATAATTCGGCGGGAATTCGCCTTGTTCGGCAATGCTTGTTATAAAGCCCATATGCATTGCCAGATCGCCGTAAGTGCTCTGCCCCGCTGCAATGCCGCCGCTTTCGGTAGGCGTCATTATATGGTTCGTCAAAAGCACCCATATCACAAGCGTTATCGGCAGTATCACAAAAAGCATTATTTTATGATCCGCACCGCCTGTTATTGCCAAACGGCTTTTGTCACCAAAAAACAGCTTCTCATAAACGGCTCCCGGTCGTGCAACGCCCGTCTTTTTCCTCCGTATCATAAGTACGATGTACGGTATTGCCGCCGCAACGATGAGCAAAGCATGGCTAACATAGGAAAACCCAAAAATAAATGCAAACGGTATTATGCCCGACATCAGTATCAGATTCCCCAATATAAGGCCTGCATATATCCGGTAATACAGATCCTTTTTGGCAAATATGTAGTCGGAGTAAAAAAATCCGGCTGCCAAGAAATAAATGTAAAGAATTATACCCATCATTTCCTCCGTTATTGTGCAAGAGCTTCTTCGATAATACTCTCAAGCGATGCCTTGTCACCGCAGTTCATTGCCATCTTCCCCGTGCTCATAAGCACCGCCGGGGTTGCGCCCTGCAAAAACGGCATATTGGAAACTATCTGCTGCGTCTCCTCACTGTCTACGTCCTTGAGGTCAAATACGACCGTATCGCCGTACTGTGTCTTAAGCTCCTCAACAGCCGCCATCGTCTGCTCGTGCTCCTCGTCGTTTGCCGAGTAGAACAGAGTCATAGTCACCCTGGTATTATCGTTGGGATCTGCTGTTACGGACGCCCCCTCGGTCATATTCGTACCGTTTCCGGCATTGTCTGCACTGTTGTTGCCCTGTCCGCCTATGATCACGGCGGCTATTATCACTATCACTATCGCTATTACTGCTATCACTACGGCGGCTATTTTTTTGTTTTTCATGTTTTATTATACTCCTTCCAATTGCGTTTTCAACGTTTCCAACGCCCTTTGCGCAGTTTTTAAATATCGCTCCTGCTTTTTCCTTATCCTTTCACCAAGAGGCTCTATAATGCCGAAATTAGCATTCATTGGCTGTATCTTCTCGTGACTTTTCGCCGATATATAAAGCGGCAGCGCGCCAATACACGTTTTGGCTGATGGTTCAAGCATCACTTCGCCCTTCATTAACCGCGCCATATTATATCCGGCCAGTATCCCAGAGGACGCCGATTCGACATATCCCTCCACACCGGTTATCTGTCCGGCAAAAAACACCTTCGGATACTTATCTGCCTGGTAAAATCTGTTCAGCACTCGCGGCGCATTTATATAGGTATTGCGGTGCATTACACCGTAACGGACAAATTCCGCATTTTCAAGCCCCGGTATCATCGAAAACACTCTTTTTTGCTCGCCCCATTTAAGGTTGGTCTGAAAGCCGACAAGATTATAAAGCGTCCCTGCCATGTTATCCTGGCGAAGCTGCACTACAGCATAGCTGTCATCCCTGCCTGTAGCCGGATCTACCAATCCCACAGGCTTTAAGGGGCCAAAAAGCAGCGTCTGCTCGCCGCGTCCGGCCATAACCTCCACCGGCATACACCCCTCGAACACCTGCGCGTTCTCAAACCTTTTCAAGGGGACGGTCTCCGCTGTTATAAGCGCATTGTAAAACGCTTCATACTCCTCCCTTGTCATCGGGCAATTTATATAATCCGCGCTCCCCCGGCCATAGCGGGCGGCACGGAACACCTTTGTTTTATCTATGCTCTCCTCAGTCACCACCGGGGCAGCCGCATCGTAGAAGTACAGGCTTTCCCCGCCGGCAATACGCTCTATCTCTGCCGATAACGCTTCCGAGGTCAAAGGACCGGTCGCCACTATCGTATATTCCTCGGTATCTATCCTCTCTGCTTCCTCCCTCACGACTGTTATCAGCGGATGAGTCTCTATCTTTTCTGTGATATATCCCGAGAAAATATCCCTATCCACAGCCAGCGCGCCCCCGGCCGGAACGCGCGCCTTATCGGCCGCCTCCATCATCAGCGAACCAAACAACCGCATTTCCTCCTTAAGCAGGCCGCAGGCGTTCGTTATCTGCTCCGCTTTTAAGGAATTGGAACAAACCAATTCTGCTAAAGACGCACTCGAATGCGCCGGGGAGAATTTCTGCGGCTTCATTTCATACAGGACGGTCTCCACGCCCGCTTTTGCCAGCTGATACGCGGCCTCACAGCCCGCCAGTCCGCCGCCTATAACTTTCGCTTTCATTTATCGCCCTTCCTCTCGTATCCGCAGCCCTCTGTGTTACAGAATATCCGCGGATTCCGTCCGCCGCGCTTTAAGAGCAAGCCTCCGCATTTAGGGCAGCGTTCTCCGCTCACGGGCTGATCCCAGGCCATGAAATCACATTTGGGCAGATTCTCGCAGGCGTAATACGTCTTGCCCTTGCGCGACCGCTTTCTCAATATCTCTCCGCCGCATTTGGGGCATTTTGCTCCGGTCTCGTCGCGGATCGCTTTTGTATTGCGGCATTCGGGATACCCGGGGCAGGCAAGAAATTTTCCGAATTTAGACAGCTTGTAAACCATTCGCCGTCCGCATTTTTCACAGATGACGTCCGACTCCTCGTCCTTTATCTGTATCTTTTCGATATTTACCCGAGCCTTTTCCAGCTCTTCTTCAAAGGGCGGATAAAAATTACCGAGTACGCCGTTCCAGCTGCGTCTCCCATCCTCTACCTCGTCAAGCTCCTCCTCCATACCGGCGGTAAATTCCACATCGACAATGTTGGGAAAATTCTTCTTCATTATATCCGTCGTTATCATACCTAATTCCGTGGGCACAAGCTGACGCTTGCTCCTTACCACATATCCCCGCGAGATTATCGTAGATATCGTGGGAGCATACGTTGACGGGCGGCCGATACCGTTCTCCTCCAACTCCTTTACCAGCGAGGCTTCGGAAAACCGGGGAGGCGGCTGTGTGAAATGCTGTGATGGAGATATCTCATTCAGCTTCACCTTCTGCCCCTCGTTTAAAAGCGGTATCATCTTTTGCTTTTTCTTCTCCGCCGCCTCCTCATAGACGGCAGTAAAACCCTTAAAATTCACCGCCGAGCCGGACGAACGGAAAATATGTCCGGCCGCTTCTGTCGATACGCTTATCGTATCGTAAACGGCCGCTGCCATCTGACTGGCAATGAACCGCTCCCATATCAGTTTATACAGCCTGTACTGATCATTGGTGAGTTTATCCTTTATCGCTGCCGGCATTATCGACGGCTGAGTCGGACGTATCGCCTCATGCGCATCCTGGGCGCTTTTTTTCGTCTTGAACTGCTTGGGATCGGAATATTCTTTACCGAAAACCTCTACTATATAATTTACCGCCGCCGCTTGAGCATCCTCCGCTATCCTTAAGGAATCCGTTCTCATATAGGTTATAAGACCGATCGTGCCCAGCTTTCCGCCAAGGCTCACGCCTTCATAAAGCGTTTGGGCGACCTGCATCGTTTTCGCAGTCGCAAAGCCGAATTTGCGTGATGCGTCCTGCTGTAGGGTACTGGTCGTAAAGGGCGGCGGCGGATTTTTCTTCAGCTCCCGCTGCTTCACGCTTTTTACGATAAACTCTGCCCTTTCCACGTCCTTTAATATCTTTTCGGCGTCCTCCTTTGTGTCGAGCGTCCTTTCCTCGCCGCCCTCTCCATGGTAGCGCGCCTCAAAGGTTTTTCTTCCGTCGGCCAAAACAGCCTCTATCGTCCAGTATTCCCGGGGAGTGAAATTTTCTATCTCCTCTTCCCTGTCACATATGAGCCTGGTAGCAACCGACTGCACTCTGCCGGCGCTCAGCCCTTTTTTGACCTTGTCCCATAAAAGCGGGCTTATCTGATATCCCACTATCCTATCGAGAACCCGCCTTGCCTGCTGCGCGTCCACAAGATTCATGTCGATCGCGCGCGGTTCTTTTATCGCATTTTTCACGGCTGTTTTTGTTATCTCGTTAAAGGTCACGCGGCACTTCGACTGCGGATCTATCTTCAGCGCCCTTGCCAGATGCCAGCTTATCGCTTCTCCTTCGCGGTCAGGGTCTGTCGCCAGATATACGGCCGATGCTTTAGCTGCCGCCTTTTTTAGCTCGCTTAAAAGCTCCCCTTTGCCGCGTATCGTTATATACCTCGGCTTGAAGCCGTCCTCGATATCAACGCCAAGCTGGCTTTTGGGCAGATCGATAACATGCCCCATCGACGCCATTACGTTATAGTCTGAACCGAGATATTTTTTTATGGTTCCCGCCTTAGCCGGTGATTCCACTATCAGAAGCTTCGGCTTCTTGGCGGTATTTTTTGCTGCTGATTTCTTTTTTGCTGAAGCAGTTTTTCCCGCTGCTGATGCTGTTTTCTTAACTGCCATTACTGTTCCTTTCCTTTGCTCAATATATAATGATTCCCGGACACCCGCTCTATCACGCCGCACATTTCCAGCGTAACGAGCTTTATCTGTATGACCGAAGCCGGGATATCTGCAAGCCGTATCAGCTCATCGCCATTTTTCTCACCGTCCTGCAAAAGCTCTATTATTTTGATCTCAGCTTCATCCTCCGGCTGGTACTTATCATTGTCCGGCTCTTCGCGGGGCTTATCTTCGTCTACACTGCTCTGTGCACTGCTCTTAGAGCTTTTCCTATGCGCAGCGTTTAAGTGTTCAGCCCGTTTTCTCTTTTGCATAGCCCTCGAAAGAGTGCGGTCATAGGCAAACTCCTCAAGTATATCCTCCGCACGCGTCACAAGTTTTGCACCCTGCTGTATAAGCAGATTAGTACCCTCCTGCTGAGGCATGAATATATCACCCGGCACGGCAAATACGTCTTGGTTGTTCTCTATTGCCAGTCTAGCCGTTATCAGGGCGCCGCTCTTCTTAGGTGCTTCCACAACGAGCACTCCCCGGGAAAGTCCGCTCATGATACGGTTCCTCTTGGGAAACCGCCAGCCATCCGGGCTTGTTCCCGGCGGATACTCGGAGAGCACTGTACCATTGTGCATTATCCTTTGCATGAGATACTCGTTTTCCGCAGGATATACGATATCCACTCCGCAGCCCAGCACGGCTATCGTCCGCCCTCCGGCGTCAAGAGCCGCTTCGCCTGCTATCGAATCGATACCGCGCGCCATACCGCTGACGATAGTCACGCCGTTTTTCGCCAGCTCTGAACATATCGTCCTGGCGGCGCGTTCGCCGTAATTCGTATACCTTCGCGTGCCGACCACAGCGATGTTTACCAGCTTATCCCATATCGGACGCAGGCCGCGCGCATACAGTATACAAGGGGCATCCGCGATATACCGCAGCATATACGGGTAATCCCGGTCAGTATAAAACAGTATCTCTCCCTTTAAGGTGATCATCTTTTCCACAATACCTTGAGCCGTTACTATATTTTATCAGAAAGCTCTTTTTTATCCCCGGCGGTCAGAAAATCCAGTCCTTTATAGCTTTTAGCCTCATATATCTGCTTTAATCCCGAAAACGCTTTAAAAAGCAGGATAATTTTATCGGCCGTCATAGATTTTTTCTCTGCCAACCATACCTTATATACCTTTTCCTCATATGCGTCTCTCTCACCCATTTTTATCTCTCCTATCATAACGCAGCTTCTCTTTTCCTGTAGGCTTCATATAGCAGCAACGCCCCGGCAACGGCGGCATTTAGAGATTCGGCCCGTCCGGCTATCGGTATTTTCACCGGTTTTGACAGCATAAGTTTCTCCGCCGATACCCCATTGGCCTCGTTACCCACGATTATCACCGTCGACCGGGCATAATCGCCGCAACGGTAATCAGCTGCACCATCCGCCAACGCCCCCGCATATATACCGAAACCATTTTTTACGCACTGATCAAGAAAATCCCCGTCATCCTCAGCCGCTGCTATATGAAACAACGATCCCATACAAGCACGGACCGTTTTCGGGCTGTAGAGATCGGCACAGCCGGGCGAAAGCACGACTCCGTCCGCTCCGACAGCATCCGCCGTGCGTATAAGCGTCCCCAGATTCCCCGGATCAGCCACACAGTCGCAGTACAGATAAAGCCCGCCGTCTCTGGGAACTATTCTCGTCTGCGGTATCCGCACGGCCGCCAGTATCCCCTGCGGCGATACCGTATCGGCGAGTTTTGCAAAAAGCCCCCGGCTCAACCAGTATACCGGGCACTCCGGCAGCTCTCCCGCAAAACCTTCGCAAACAGCCGCCAACAGCAGCTCGCAGCCTGCTTCTTCTGCATCCCTGACCGATTTTATACCTTCGACCAAAAACGCTCCCGCTTTCCTTCGGCCTTTTTTATCTGCCAGGCTCTTTATGAATTTGAAGGTTTTATTGGCCGCCGACGTTATCTCCACTTATTTCCTCTCCCAAAACCGTATTTTCTTCTATTATATATGTATTTTCTGCGTTTGTCAATCTCAAAATAAAATTATGATAAGCATCCGCCCGGCAACATCAGGGGCGGATCTCATAAAAAAGCCGCCTATATATTGCATATTTATTCCTATGCAATATATAGGCGGTGTATTTCGTCATATCCAAAGCACTGACGGATAATTATCTATTCATAGATGCAACTATTTTCTTCCACTTTTCATAGGCCTCATCCCACGCAGCGCTGTCCTCGGGCTGATATTCGGCTATGTCGAAGGAATCTCTTACCACGCGGCGTCCCTCGTTCAGATCCTTTATCGCCCCCATAGCCATTGCCTGTACAAGTACATTGCCAATGCTTGTCGCCTCAACAGGGCCGGCGTTTACAACGCGCTTGGTAGCATTGGCGGTAAACTGGCATATCATCTTGTCCTTTATGCCGCCGCCAACGATATTTACAACGTTATATTTGTTTCCTGTCACTTTCTCCATACCTTCTATCGTATAGCGGTAACGGAAGCCCAGGCTCTGAGCTATGCAGCGTACGATCTCGCCCTTGGTCTGAGGAACCTTCTGTCCCGACTTCTCACAGTATTCGCGTATACGGCGCGGCATATTGCCCGGCGTCTGGAAAGCCGGATAATCGGGATCGATCATGCTTGCAAAAGGCTCCGCTTCTCTGGCCTGCTGCTCCAGCTCATCAAAGCTCAACAGCTCGCCTTCACGATCCCACTGCCGTCTTGATTCCTGTATCAGCCACAATCCCATAATGTTCTTTAAAAAGCGTATCGTCTTGTTTACGCCGCCCTCATTGGTGAAGTTGTATTCCAAGGCAGCATCAGACAGGTTCGGCTTGTCAAGCTCAACGCCCATAAGGCTCCAGGTACCGCTTGATATGTAGATGAAATCCTTCTTGTCAACAACCGGAACGGAAGCCACTGCCGATCCTGTATCATGCGAAGCTACAGCTATTACCGGCACTTCTGCTATCCCCAGCTCTTCGGCCAGCTCCGGCTTGAGTGTTCCCACAGTTTCACCCGGGTAGATGACATCGGTCAGGATATCGGTAGGGATGTCAAGCTTTTTGAGCATATCATAGCACCACTCATGCTTTACCGAATCAAACATCTGTGCCGTAGAGGCGATCGTGTATTCCGTCTTTTTTACGCCCGTAAGGAAAAAGTTGAACAGATCCGGCATGAACAGGAGCGTCTTGGCGTTCTTTAGCGCAGTGTCTCCCGACAGCCTGGCGGCCAGGAGCTGATAAACGGTATTGAACCAATTAAACGCTATGCCCGTCTCCTTAAATATTTCCTCCTTCGGAACACGCTTGAAGGCCTCCTCATACATACCTTCCGTCCTGGTATCCCTGTAGTGGTAGGGGTTGCCCAGCAATTTGTCATGCTCGTCCAAAAGCCCGTAATCAACGCCCCAGGTGTCAATACCGATACAGTCAATATCACGGTCGCCGGAATTGGCGCATTTTAATATGCCCTGCTTTATCTCATGGAAAAGTCTCAGCACGTCCCAGTGCAGATCACCGTTGATCGTAACAGGGTCATTGGAAAAGCGGTGCTTTTCTTCAAGAGTTATCTTCTCGCCGTCAAATTTCGCCAGCATAGCCCTACCGCTCGAGGCGCCGAAATCAAACGCTAAAAATTTGTAAATTTTAGACATAATATCCTCTCTCCTTGCAGGTAATAATAGTATATTTTTATTATATATGATTTTAATGTTTTTGTCAATAGAGAATGCGCTAATTTACTCACACATTATTTTTTAAAAAAACATCTTGACAAAAAGCGGTGCTGCGCCTATAATATACATATACCCCTATGGGTATATGTAGCTTTACAATTATTTCCTTATTCTGAGGAGCTCGAGGGTGAAACCCTCGAATTTCAATCAATTTTGACGACTTCGCACCGCGCAAGATGGCGCGGTCGGCAGCTTGCTGCCGATTTTTGCAAAGCAAAAATGCTGAAAATGCGTCAAAAATTGCGAAAATAAAAGTTTCAGCGGTCTTTAGACCGCCAATCAACGGAACTTTTATTTTCTTCATTAGCCAGAAATCAATTGCGAAAAGGTTTCGCAATTGACTACGTAATCTCAAGGAGGCTGAAATGAAAAAGATAATATCCTTGCTTAAAACTCTTCTAGAGCTTGGCGGAACAAAAAAAGACGTTGCATTCCTGGTCATATCAGGGATATCGCTCGTTATGAGCCTGATCGGGTTCCCATCGCTGCCGTTTGACGCCGCCTGGGTCGCCATCATCCTTTGCGGCGTACCCATCATACTGGAAGCCGCGATCGGCCTTATCACCGAATTTGACATAAAGGCTGATGTTTTGGTATCGCTGGCGCTTATCGCCTCGGTATTCATTGGCGAAGACTTTGCTGCCGGAGAAGTTGCCTTCATAATGCAGCTGGGCGCACTTTTGGAGGATCTGACGGTAGCTAAAGCGCGGGCAGGCATCGAAAAGCTCGTGCGTCTCACGCCGCAAACCGCCCGTGTCATAGCCAACGGCTCGGAAAAGCTGATCCCTGCCGACCGGGTACGGGTCGGGGATATCCTCCGCGTCCTTCCCGGGGAGAGCGTCCCTGTGGACGGTATCATCACCGCCGGACAGACCTCTGTGGATCAGTCAGTTATGACGGGTGAATCGCTGCCGGTCGATAAATCCGTTGGAGATGAAGTCTCAAGCGGCGCCGTCAACCAATTCGGCGCCTTTGAGATGCGGGCCTCCAAGGTTGGCGAGGACAGTTCCATACAACGTATGATACGCCTTGTGCAGTCGGCAGATGCGGGCAAGGCGAAAATAGTGGGTACAGCCGACCGCTGGGCAACCTGGATAGTCGTTATCGCCCTCTCGGCCGCTGTCATCACCGGCCTTGTGACCCGCGAGATAATACGCGCCGTCACGATACTGGTAGTATTTTGCCCCTGCGCCCTGGTGCTGGCAACGCCAACCGCTATCATGGCCGCCATCGGCAATGCCACTAGGCACGGTTTCCTGGTGCGCGAAGGCGACGCGCTTGAAAGGCTGGCCGCAGTTAAAAAAATAGCCTTTGACAAAACGGGGACGCTTACATACGGTACGCCCAAGGTCACGGCCGTCATAAGCACGAATGAAAAATATCACTCAGAAGAGATCTATGCCCTCACTGCCGTCGCCGAAAAGCTGTCGGAACACCCTTTGGGAAAAGCCATCGTGCGTTCCTACACAAGCGAAAACAAGGCCGCACTGCCTGCGGCGTCCGATTTCAAAATGATCCCCGGCCAAGGCGTTTGCGCCGAGGTATCCTCACACCGGATACTGGCCGGGAATGTAAGACTTATGAACGAACAGGGGATAGCTATACCCGAAAGCAGCCTTAACGATGCCCGGGAGTATCTCATGCAGGGATGCACAGTAATATACGCGGCTATAGACGGCGAGCTGGCCGGTTTTGCCGCCCTTGCCGACACTCTGCGCCCCGAAAGCGCCGGTATGATACGGCAGCTGCGCTCAATAAATGTTTCTCCGATGCTGCTGACCGGCGACCATAAAAATGCCGCGGAAACGATAGCCCATTCCCTGGGGATAGACGACGTCTATGCCGAATGCTTGCCCGAGAATAAATTACAGCTGATCAGGGACTGCGATCAGCCGGTATGCATGATAGGAGACGGCGTAAACGATGCGCCTGCGCTCAAGGCGGCACATGTGGGCATTGCCATGGGCGGTATCGGCAGCGATATCGCCGTAGATGCGGCCGACATTGCCCTTGTCGAGGATGACGTCAAGGAGCTTCCCCATCTTTTGATGCTGGCCAGGCGCATGATGGTAACCATAAAATGCAATCTCACCTTTTCCATGGCCTTGAATTTCGCGGCTATTATCCTTGCTATAACCGGTATATTGAATCCGGTAGTCGGCGCGCTTGTGCACAACGCCGGTTCGATAATTGTTATCATAAACTCTGCATTGCTGCTGAAATGGAGGAAGAAACAGCCTTCCACGCAATAATACGAAAGAGGAGATCAATTCATTGCCCCATTAACGGCATGGACAAAAAATACCGCTTGCATATCGCGGATCGATTCCTTGATATACAAGCGGTATTTTATCTTTACATACTGAAAACTGCTCCGCATACTCCGGCAGCGATTATATATATTATCGGGTGTACCTTTATCTTTTTGATATTTGTAACCACCATCAGCACAGCAAACAGCACAACGGCCTTCCAATCGATAGCGCCCAAAACGCCCACAGCATCCAGCTGCTGCTTGAACTCGGCCAGCGTGGAAAAGTCGATGTCCAGCAGAGCCGGTTTTAACATCGTTATACCTACAGATATTATCATGCCTGTCACGGCCGGACGTATCGTATAGAACGCACTCCCCACCAAGGGGCTGCTCTTGAATTTTTCCAACGCCTTCGAGATGAGGACGATTATTATCACCGACGGCAGCACAAGACCGAAGGTCGTGAATATACCGCCGAAGATACCTCCGGGGATCCCAAACATTTGGCTGCCGACATGATAGCCAACATACGTGGCCATGTTGACCCCCATCGGTCCCGGGGTTGATTCGGAAATGGCTATCATGTTTCCCAAAAGATCCAAATCGTACCATTCGGGATACGAAAGGGCGATATCCCTAAGAAATGGCACCGTTGCCAGCCCTCCGCCTATCGCAAAAAGACCGGTCTTGAAAAACTCCCAGAAAAGCAAAAGATATGTCATCATTTCTTACTCTCCCCCTTTCTGAGGATAAGCCCCAGCACAGCGGCCGCCACCACTATCCATATCGGTGATACAAAAAACGCCAGCACAGTAGTTACTATCGCTATCGCCAGGCAGACCTTGTCCACTACCGCCTTTTTCGCCATGTTTATAACGGCATTGAATATGAGTACCGCTACCACAACGCGGATACCGCCGAAAATATGGCCAACTATCTCGTATTCGAGAAAATTCTGCAAAAATCCCGCTATTATCATTATTATTACCAAAGACGGGAACACCATGCCGGCTGTGGCAAATATCGCCCCCGGCAGCTTTTTCAGCTTATAACCGATAAAGGTCGAAGTGTTGACCGCGATTATCCCCGGCGTACACTGGCCTATCGCATAATAATCCAAAAGCTCCTCGTCCGTTGCCCATTTATACTTTTTCACTATCTCCTCCTGTAGAAGCACCAGCATGGCATAGCCTCCGCCAAAAGTGAAAAGTCCTATTCGGGCAAATGTGAAAAAGAGTTTCCACAACTGTTTCATAAGCTCCCTCCAGTAATTTAATGCCTCTCTATTATACAACAAATCCCACTTGATATCAATGATAAATTTCACAAAATTTTACGTTTTTTACCCCAAACCATTTACAAACCCATTTTTTTGCGGTATAATAAGAGCGTTCATATATCTGCGTCTTTGCCTGCCCGCCGGCAAAGCGTTCGGTAAAAATGCGGGAAGAAAGGTCTTGATTATAAATGGGAAAACTTTTTGGAACAGACGGCATACGCGGCGTTGCCAACCGTGATCTCACGGCGGAGCTGGCGTTTAACACCGGAAGAAGCGGAGCTTATGTGCTTACAAAAAATATAGACGGCGCGCGCCGTCCGCGGATCCTTATCGGCAAAGATACCCGCCAGTCAGGCGATATGCTCGAAGCTGCCCTTACAGCCGGGCTGTGTTCGGTGGGGGCAAAGGTGATACCGCTGGGGATCGTCCCCACTCCGGCCGTTGCCTATCTCACCCGGCTCTATAAGGCAGATGCAGGCGTTGTCATATCCGCCTCGCATAACCCCTGCGAATACAACGGCATTAAATGGTTCAACAGCGAGGGCTACAAGCTTAAAGACGAAATAGAAAATGAGATAGAAAGCTATATCCTCGGCGAAAAGGAGATCCCGAATCTCCCCACCCACGGCCGTGTCGGCTACGTTTCCGCCAATCACAACGCCGTTGAGGATTATGTGAATTTTGCAGTATCAACTATCGACTGCCGTCTTGACGGAATGACGATCGCTATCGACTGCGCCAACGGCGCCAGCTATCAGACGGCCTTCAAGGCTTTAAACAAGCTGGGTGCAAATGTCGAAGCGATACACAACACCCCTGACGGCGTGAACATCAACCACCGCTGCGGCTCGACCCATATGGAGAGTCTTAAATCCTACGTGACCTCTATCGGCGCCGATGTCGGCATAGCTTTTGACGGCGACGCGGACAGAATGCTGGCCGTTGATGAAAACGGCCGTCTTATCGACGGCGACCAGATAATGGCAGTCTGCGCTTCCTACATGAAAAAGCAAGGAAGGCTCGACAAGAATACTCTCGTAGCAACGGTCATGAGCAATCTCGGCCTGTTTATAGCCGGAGAAGAGCTGGGGATAAACATCACCCGCACAAAGGTCGGCGACAGATACGTGCTTGAGGAAATGCTTGACAAGGGCTATAAGATCGGCGGCGAACAATCGGGTCACATAATCTTCCTTGACTACAACACCACCGGCGACGGCCTGGTAAGCGCACTGCAATTTTTATCTGTGCTTAAAAAGACCGGCATGAAAGCATCCGAGGCCGCTTCGATAGTCAACGTTTTGCCGCAGGTGCTGTGTAACGCGGTAGTAAAACCGCAAAATAAGAATTCATACATGGACGTTCCCGAGATCGCCGAGGCCTGCCGCAAGCTGGAAGAGGAATTTGACGGCAAGGGCCGCGTCCTTATCCGCCCCTCCGGCACCGAACCGCTGGTGCGCGTAATGATAGAGGGAGCAGATCAGGAAGGCATCACTAAAAAGGCCAAGGAGCTGGCCGATATGATAGAACGGATACTGGGCTGATGAGGGATATTCTAAAAGAAGGAAGCCGCATGTTAGGCGGAGAGCTTTCTGAAAAACAGATCGATATGCTCTGCCGCTACAGCGAGCTTTTAGTGGAATGGAACGGCCGCATGAACCTGACCGCTATTACGAAAGAGCGGGAGATCGCCATCAAGCATTTTCTTGACAGCCTGTCTGTCCTTGCAACCGGCAAAGTCGGAGAAAATGTCATAGACGTCGGCACCGGCGCGGGATTCCCCGGGCTGGTGATAAAAATAGCGCGACCCGAAATACGGCTGACGCTGCTTGATTCCCTGAAAAAGCGGCTGACGTTTCTGGAGGCTGTGGCGTCGGAGCTGTCATTGGACAATGTGCAGCTTATCCACGCCAGGGCGGAAGAAGGCGCAAGACGGCCGCAGCTGCGCGAAAAATTTGACACCGCCGTCTCCCGTGCTGTCGCCAATATGACAAAACTATCCGAATACTGCCTTCCCTACGTCAAACCCGGCGGATATTTCCTGGCGTTGAAAGGTCCCCAGGCCGAGGAGGAGCTAAAAGAAGCCCGACGCACTATATCCATCCTCGGCGGCGGAGAACCGGAGATAATAGATGCCTATATACCGTTTGGCGAGCTGTCGCACAAGACGGCAGTCGTAAAAAAAGTGCGACGGACTCCGATGCAGTTTCCCCGAAAAAGCCAGCAGATCGCAAAAAGTGCAGTCGAATCCTGTTATCAGATATATAAAAAGCCCGGAAAGTGAATATCCGGGCTTTTTCTGTCGAAGGAATTTTCTTTACAATTTGCTGTTTTATGCTATAATGATGTTGTAAGACAAGACGGCCGGGCATTCCCCAAGGGCTCGGCTCATCACCCCTGACGTCTTACAGAGGTAAATCCTCTCAACCTTCCACCACCGAGGGCTTGAACGGCGGCAAATACCGCTTTGCCGCCGTGACCAGGCCTTAAATCGAAAGAGGTATAATAATGCTGGAGCTTTTATGGAAACGATTTGAAAAAAAGGATGACGGACAATCCGTCATTGAGATACCTTTATATAAAATAACCCCCAACCCGTCCCAGCCTCGCAGGCATTTCGACCGGGCGTCGCTTGCCGAATTGGCCGAGTCCATTCTCGAATATGGCGTGATACAGCCGATAACTGTACGCGAGAACGGCGGCGAATATGAGCTTATTGCCGGGGAACGCCGCTGGCGTGCTTCGTACATGGCGGGACTGGAGACGATACCGGCGATAGTTATGGAGGCGGACAAGGAGGAGTCCGCTTTATTAGCGCTTTTGGAAAATCTCCAGCGGGAAGACCTGAGCTTTTTCGAAATAGCCGAAAGCTACCGCCGGCTGATACATGAACAGGGTATGACACAGGAGGATCTGGCCTCCAAACTTGGCAAGAGCCAGTCGTCAATATCCAACAAGCTGCGCCTTCTGCGGCTTGATCCCATGGTAAGGAAAATGATCCGCGAATACGGATTATCGGAGCGTCACGCCCGCGCTCTTTTATCAATAGCCGATCCCCTGCTGCAGCTTGAGGCGGCAAGAAAGATATGCGATGAAAAAATGACTGTCAGCCAGAGCGAGGACTACATAAAGAGCCTGCTCATAAAGCATCCCCGGATGCACGAGACCCGCCGCAATGTCAGTTCTGCCCGCGATATAAAAGTGTTCACCAACACCATCAAAAAGGCCGTCGATACGATGAAAAAAGGCGGCGTTGAAGCAAACCTCCGCCAGACGGAGACCGACGCCGGTATCGAATACACGATCACAGTAAAAAAAGAAAGCAGTCTGAACAAGGAATAGCTAAATAAAAATGACCGCCGGACATCTCCCGCGGTCATTTTTATTTAAGAAATGTTATTCTTCACCGTAATATGCAGCTGTCATTATCTCTTCTATTTCCTTTACCAGCGGCAGTCTGGGGTTGGCAGTCGTGCACTGATCTTCAAAAGCCTTGTCGGCGATATCGGACAGCTTAGACATATATTCGCCCTCGTTTATGCCGCATTCTTTGAACGAAGCAGGGATGTTTACCTTGGCGATAAGCTCTTTTACAGCCTTTACCAGGCTCTCAACTCCCTCCTGTGTCGTTGCTGCCGGAAGCCCGAGGTATTTTGCGATCTCCGCATACTTCTTATCGGCGATAAACTTCTCATACTTGGGGAAGGATACAAACTTTGAAGGCTTGGAAGCGTTATAGCGTATCACATACGGCAAAAGGACTGCATTCGCCCGTCCATGCGGCACGTGGTATTCTCCGCCTATCTTATGGGCTATCGAGTGGTTGAGACCCAGGAAAGCATTCGTAAACGCCATTCCTGCTATGCAGCTGGCATTGTGCATCTTTTCACGCGCTTCTTTATCATCCTTGCCATTCTCATAAGCACGAGGCAGGTATTCAAATACCAGCTGTATCGCCTTCATTGCCAAACCGTCAGTATAGTCGGACGCCATTACCGAAACGTAGGCCTCTATTGCGTGTGTTAGCACATCAAGACCGGTATCGGCCGTGGTCGCCTTGGGTACTGTCATAACGAACTGGGGATCTATGATCGCCACGTCCGGCGTCAGCTCATAATCGGCCAGCGGATATTTCATGTTGTTCTTTTTATCGGAAATCACCGCAAAGCTCGTCACCTCCGAACCGGTGCCGCTTGTGGTGGGGATAGCCACCAGCTTATCCTTTTCACCCATCTTGGGGAACTTAAAGGCGCGTTTTCTTATATCGAGGAAACGCAGACGCAGGGCGTTGAAATCAGTATCGGGATGCTCATAGAACAGCCACATAGCCTTGGCCGCGTCCATCGCGCTGCCACCGCCCAGAGCGATTATTACATCCGGCTTGAATGCAGCCATCATTTCCGCGCCTTTCTTTACCGCTTCCACGGGAGGATCCGGCTCAACATCGGAGAATATCTCGCAGTGTACATGCTCGGGACGCTTGCGCAGATAATAGAGTATTTTATCTACGTATCCCAGCGATATCATGCCCGGATCGGTAACGATAAAGGCACGGCTTATATCGGGCATCTTTTCCAGATACTGTATCGAATTGTATTCAAAATATATCCTGTCAGGGACCTTGAACCACTGCATATTTACCCTCCGTTTTGCTACTCGTTTTCTATTGATAAGATTTACAGTCGTCACGTTGCCGCTTACGGAGTTTCCGCCGTAGCTGCCGCAGCCGAGCGTCAGGGACGGCATATTGGTGTTGTAAATGTCGCCTATCGCTCCGTGCGAGGACGGGGAATTTACTATCAGACGGCTGGCTATCATCTTATCGGAATATCTCTGTATAACTTCCTCATCATTGGCATGTATTACCGCCGAATGGCCTTTTCCGCCGAAGCAAAGCATCTCTTCCGCACGCTCTAAGCCCTCCTCTTCGGAATCAACGATGAAATAAGCAAGCACCGGGCTGAGCTTCTCTCTTGACAGCGGATATTCCGGCCCTACGCCGTCTATCTTGGCAACGAGTATCTTCGTATCCTCCGGCACATCTATACCGGCGTTTTTAGCTATCCAGGATGCGGATTTGCCGACGATATCGGGGTTTACCGCTCCCTTGGCCGAATTTATGCAGTAATCGCCCAGCTTCCCGATATCCTCAGGCCTTACAAAATAACAACCGTATTCCTTCATCAGCCGCTCAAATTCGGGGGCTATCTCCTTATCTACTATAGCCGCCTGCTCGGACGCACATATCATACCGTTATCAAAGCTCTTGGAAAGTATCAAGTCGGTAACGGCCTGCTCCAGATTGGCGCTTTTGTGGATGTAGCAGGGCACATTTCCCGGTCCAACGCCCAGCGCCGGCTTTCCGGTCGAATAAGCTGCCCTTACCATGCCGCTGCCACCCGTTGCCAGAACCGTAGCTACCCCCGGATGATTCATCAGCGCATTTGTCGCCTCCAGCGAGGGATGCTCTATCCACTGTATGCAGTTTTCGGGCGCGCCGGCCTTAATCGCCGCCTCGTAAACTATCCGCGCCGCCTCCGCACTGCACCTCTGAGCCGAAGGGTGGAAGCCGAAGATTATCGGATTCCTGGCCTTTACGGAGATGAGCGATTTAAAAAGCGTTGTAGAGGTGGGATTCGTCACCGGGGTAACGCCGCAGATAACGCCTATCGGCTCGGCTATCACCTCGTAATCCTCCATATCGCTCTCCTCTATCACCCCTACCGTCTTTTCATACTTGATCGAGTGATACACATATTCTGTAGCGAACATGTTTTTCGTTATCTTATCCTCGTATATGCCTCGTCCGGTCTCCTCTACCGCCATCTTGGCCAGCTCCATATGCTTATCAAGCCCCGCCAGCGTCATTGCTTTAACTATTTTGTCAACCTGTTCCTGGTCGAGTTTCATAAACTCTTCCAACGCCTTCTGCGCCTTTGCGACCAGTTCATCGATCATTTCCTGTACATTTACTTCTGACATATCTCTTCCTCCTGATAAATTTCGGTTTTCTCCGGGCGGCAAGCTCTCCTGCCGCCTGTGGTCTGTCAGCTACAGCAGTATTGTTATTTTTTTATCAATCACTGCGATTATATTATACACGATTGTCAAAAAAATGTCAACCCCTTTTTTTATAGGTTTTGAAACTTTATTACCTTTGCATATCTGTATATGATTTTGCCCTAATATTATGGTTATTATTGATAAAATTATAATTTTACATGCATATGGTAGCATATTACAGCCGGCTTACGTTTATCCACCATTTGTAAGGCTGAAGTAAAACGGCAGTGTAAGCGGAACAAGGTGAATATTTCGCCGGGCAATAATTTTATGTTTTTGGGCAATAATTATAGATGCAATTTTTCTTTGGATATTGTATAATGTTATAAGAAGTAAAAACTATACGGAGGTTACACCATGGATTGCATAAATTTATCCGGCCAATGGGAATGGTCGTTCGAAAAAAACGGCAGTTATACACCAGGATTTCATCTTCCCGGCTCGGCCTGCGAGGCCGCTATAGGTGAAAGATCGCTGCCTTTTACACAAATGACAAAAGATACCGTACGCTGTCTGCGTCCGAGGTACGAATACATAGGCGATATTTTTCTGCGGCGGACGGTCGAGATACCGCAAGCCTGGGAAAATTCTCATATCACACTTTTCCTTGAACGTGTAAATTTTCTGTCGGAGGTCTTTGTTGACAGCGTCCCCTTGCTGCGGCCTTTCGTCTCCTTCAGCACGCCGCACACATACGACCTTTCCGCCGCCCTTACGCCGGGGGTGCACGAGTTGACAATACGCATCTCCAACAAGGATATTTTAAACCTTGACCATATGTCCTCGGGCTACAGCAACGATACACAATCGTTCTGGTGCGGTATCATCGGACGCGTGGAATTACAGCGTGAGGACATTTTCCGCATACACCGCCTATCAGTGTTCCCGCGCGGGAATAAAATAGAGGTCAGAGCCTGCCTGGATACCGACTGCACCTCTCCCGAAGTATTCCGGTCAGCAGAGCTTTCCCTAAGCGTCTCCGACTGCGAAAGCGGAGAGAAAAAGCCCGAACAGCGGTTCTCCTTTAAGCTATACAACCGCCGCCAAACCATAACGGCTATTTACGATATGGGCGACAATGTAAAGCTGTGGGATACAGCTTCTCCATCCTTATATACGTTAGACGCCGTACTGCTGGCCGATGGCGGTCAGGAGCCCCAGCCCTGCAAGGTACGCGACAAAAAAAGCCTTGTTTTCGGTATGCGTACATTTAGAGCCGAGGGACGCAGTTTCCTTTTAAACGGCAAAAAGATATTCCTCAGGGGGACGCTTGACTGCGCTATTTTCCCCAAAACCGGCTATCCGCCGACTGATCTTGACAGCTGGCTCTATATCTGCCGCCAGCTCAAGCGGTACGGGCTTAACCATATACGTTTCCATTCCTGGTGCCCGCCCGAAGCCGCCTTTGCTGCCGCCGATATCGTCGGCATATTGATACTGGCAGAAATGCCGCTGTGGCTCAATCTTGATGTTTGCGCCCTTGATACTGGCAGCGACCCGGTGCATGAGAGCTTCTTCCGTGACGAATCCCTGCGCATCAGCGAAACATACGGCAGTCATCCCTCGTTTGTAATGTTCTCCAACGGCAACGAGTTGTTAGGCGATTTTGATATGCTGGAAAAGATAACGGTGCAGACAAAGGCTCTTGATGACCGCCGCCTGTATACGCTTACCTCCAATTTCGAACGCGTTCCCACCTCAGCCGATGATTATTTTTGCGCCTATTCCTCCTACGGGAAACGGCTGCGGCTGCAAACAATGCTTGATGAGCTTGTCAAGGGAACGTTTGTGAATTTTAATGATGCTGTGCGCACTATGGATATACCGTCCGTCTCTTTCGAGGTCGGCCAATACTGCGTATACCCGGATGTAAATTCTCTGGACAGCTTCAACGGCAACCTGCTGCCGCTAAATTTCCAGGTGATACGCGATGATCTGGCTAAAAAAGGGCTTTTGGATCGCGCCGCCGATTACGTGTATGCTTCGGGAAAACTGGCCGCACTTTTATACAAAGAGGAACTGGAGGCCGCCTATCGTACAGAGGAGCTGGGCGGGATCGAACTTTTGGGGATCCAGGATTACTGCGGACAGTGTACGGCGACAGTTGGGATCCTTGACCAGTTTTACCATTCAAAGGGAATAGTGACCCCCGAGGAATTTCGCCGCTTCTGCTCAGACAGCGTACCGCTTATGGAAGCGGAACGGATATTCACTGACGATGATATGTTCACAGCCCGGCTCTATACCTCAGACCGCCGTCAATGCTCCTACACGCTGACAATCTCTGACGGCCGTACGGCTGTATTTGAAAAGAGCGGTTCCCTCCCCGATACGGCCGAGTTTGCTCTTTCTTCTGTGGTCTCTCCGGCGAGACTTTCGGTCACGCTTAAAACAGACTGCGGCGAAAACTCCTGGAATATTTTCGTATTCCCCAAACGCGCAGAGGTTGCAGTGCAGGTACCGGTCCTCCCCGACTTTGGCACAGAGGCCGAAAGGATCGCCGCCGAAGGCGGACGGGCAATAATACTTGCCGGCTCGCTTAAAAACCCCATTGCCGGGAAATTCTTCCCCGTGTTCTGGAGCCCTGCTTATTTTTACTCCACCAATCCCTGCGGGCTTATCATACGTTCAGGACATCCGCTGTTTGAGCGCTTTCCCACTGGAAACTGCTCTGACTTCCAGTGGTGTCGGCCGATGGAAAATTCCTTCTGCTTTGACCTTACCGGTCTTTCGCGAGAGCTGCGGCCGATAGTGGAACCGGTGCCAAATTTCTTCGATAATACACCGATGTCGCCTCTGTTTGAAGCCAAGGTCGGACGCGGCAGCTTCCTCTTCTGCGGATTCTCGCCCGATGGCGCGTCTCCAGAGGAAAAACAGCTGTGGGCGGCAGCGGTCGAATATGCAGCTTCGGAAGAATTTGCACCGCAGTTTGAACTTTCGCTTGCGGAAATTCGCTCCTTGTATTGATCGTTACATAAAAAACACCTGTACGCTGGAGGGCTACACAGCCCTGCAGCATACAGGCGTTTTTTACTGTAATCATCCTTACAGCTCTTTTTTATATTTTCTCCATAGACACAAATTTGTATCCGGCTCTTGTCACTATTGGACGCATGTCGTTTTGGTCTATCTCATGATCGGCCCATATCAAGGCTTTCTTCTTTCTCCAGTCAGCCTCAGCATAAAGGCCGTCCTCCTTTCCCACCGCCAGCTCTACACGATCGGAACAGTTGCTGCAGCTCATACCATCTATCCTGACCTCATAGCGGTATGTATATTGCTCCTTATCTATTCGTTTCTTCTTCTCCTTGACATCACCGCCTCCTCCGCAGCAGCCGCTCTTGAGCCGCTTCTTCACACTGAAACCTCCCGCAACGCATAAAACTGCTATCAGGGCACAGATAATGATAGTTGATAAATTCTCCATATTTTCACCGTCTTTCAAAGTTAGTATTGGCTAACTTAAGTATACCTCATTTTTTCCTTTTTGTCAATAGTGTGACCAGCCGATAAAAGGCAAAAAAATAACGGCTCGCCAAAGAACCGTTTCAAAATAGGGGAATCCGCCTTCCGCATCTCAGGGGGGAGGTTGACGGAAGGCGGATATAAGCTCCGCATATCATGGAATCCGCATATTATTTTATATAGGGTTTAGGGTATAGGGGAAAATGTTCTGCGTTTTCAGGGATTCCATCCTGTTTATATAGGGGGGATCGCAGGATGGCGGATATGCGGTGGTGTATACAGACAGTAAAAAACTGTTTGTATCGTACTAATTTGGGGGAACATACACGGTAAAAAACCGTAGACCATATTCCCTCGCTTACATTATACTGTTTATGGACAAATTTGTCAAATACTTCTTTATGATAGTCAACATATATATACATCGAACTAAAGTGATTTTTTTCACAATCGCAATTTTTAGTCAAGAAATGCAATAGAAAACGCATGAAATGCAATAGTAATTTTCCAAAAACAGTGGTATAATATAAATGTATCAGATAAAGATATCTGATCCTCTCTCTCTTTTTTATAAATCCCTGCGGCAGACTTTATGGTCTGCCGTATATTTTTGTCACCAAAAAAAACAAAGCGGATCCGGCAGGCTGCCGTTGGATCCGCTTCTTTTTTGTTATTATTTTTACATCTTTTCCACAGTCTCTATCCCTAAAAGCCCCAGGGCTGTTTTTATCACTGAAACAGAGGCCTCCACCAGTGCAAGTCTGGCATTTTTCGTCTCCTCGTCAACATCACTTCTCAAGATAGGCTGTGCATTATAGAACTTGTTGAACAGCTTCACCAGATTGGTAACGTAGCGGTTTATATGGAACGGCTCATTCCGCTCCGCCGCCGACTTGACAGCAGCACCGAAGCTGTCCAGCTGGCGGATAAGGGCATATTCCTCATCGCCCGTGAGCTTAGAGCAGTCGAACTCCTTAAGCTCAGGCTCACCGGCACGGCGCAGTATGCTGCGGCCGCGCGCATACCCGTACTGACAGTATGGTGCTGATTCGCCCTCAAAATCAAGCATCGAATCCCAGCTGAAAACAATATCCTTCTCACGGTTGTTTTTAAGGAATGTATACAGGATAGCGCCTATGCCTATCTTTTTAGCCACCTCGTCCTTATTCTCCATTTCCGGCGAATTTTCCTCTATGACCTCCCGCGTTTTGGCTATGGCTTCGTTTAAAACATCCTCCAGGAACACAACGTCACCGTGACGGGTGGAGAGCTTCTTGTCAGGGAACTTGACCAACCCGAAGCCAACGTGCTCACAGTCTTTTGCCCAATCGAACCCGGCTTTTTCAATAACCGCGAATATCTGCTTGAAATGCAGAGCCTGCGGCGTACCGACCACGTATATGTTCTTATAAAAATCATAGGTACGTTTTCTGTAAAGGGCGGCGGCGATATCACGCGTTGCGTATATCGTGGCTCCGTCTGATTTTATGATTATGCACGGCGGCATACCCTTGTCGGACAGGTCAACAACGCGCGCTCCTTCGCTTTCCACCAACAGTCCCTTTTCATCGAGGATATCCACGACCTCCTGCATTTTGTCGCTGTAGAAGCTCTCTCCGGCGTAGGAGTCGAAACTTATATTGAGCATGTCGTATACGCGGTTAAATTCCTTTAGGCTGACATCGCGGAAATACTGCCAGAGCTTTGTGGTTTCGGGATCGTTTTCCTCAAGCAGCTTGAAATACTCCCTGGCCTCATCGTCAAGCGAGGGATCCTTCTCCGCCTCCTCGTGAAAGCGTACATATATCTTCAAAAGCTCGTTTATGGGGTCTTTCTCTATAATCTCCGGATCTCCCCAACGCTTATATGCCGAGATCAGCTTGCCAAACTGCGTCCCCCAATCGCCAAGATGGTTTATCTTGACAGTTTTATAGCCGAGATGACGCCATATTTTCTCCAAGGAATTGCCGACAGCGGTGGAAAACAGGTGGCCGATATGGAAGGGTTTGGCAATATTCGGCGAGGAAAATTCCACGATTACCGTCTTGCCCTCTCCCTCCTCAGAGCTGCCCCAATTCTCCCCGGCAGCACGTATACCTGCCAGTACGTTGGCGGCGAATTTTTGGCGATCATAGAAAAAATTCAGATAACCGCCCACTGCCTGTACTTTTCCGATATATTCATCGCCTTCAAATTTCTCCTCCAGCTCCTTGGCAATAACAGCCGGGGCTTTACGCAGCGTTTTTGCCAGTACGAAGCAGGGGAAAGCCAGGTCTCCGAGCTTCATCTCCGGCGGCGTTTCCACCAGTTTTTTTATTTCCTCCCCACAAAGCCCGGTGACTTCAGCAAGGGAATTTATTATATGTTCCTTAAAATCCATTGATATCAACTCCTACAGTATTTTCAAATATTATAACACCCCCGGCGGTATTATGCAAGAGCAAATCGGAAATTCAAGAGGAATTTTTTATCCGACATTGCTAAAGCCTTATTGCTATTTAGCGGCGCCTGTGCTATAATAGAGCATGTAGAGACAGTCCGCCGGCAAGACGCCGAGGCGACAAAATACGAATAAGATTCGGAGAGAAATTTTATGCATATATTTGAAAGAGCATTAAACGCTGTAAAGGCCGAATATGTTGCCGGTTCGGCGGAAGAAGTCTGGTGCCATCTTACGGGAAACAAGCTGACAGCTCAGAGTGCTCCGTCGATATACAGACTGTATGACCTTAAAGAGCGGAGGAACGCTATCAATGAAAAATAATATCCTAAAAAATAGACTGCTTCCGGCCATTCTGTGCTGCTCACTTCTGTTCGCAGGAACCACGATCCGGGCGGCTGACAGCGATGCGACCGAATACATAGTGGTAACAAAAGACGGTTTTTCAGCAGAAACGGTTATGAACGAAATATGCCGGCGGATAAACGCAGATGGGGGATACTGCTACAGCGCGGTATTCAGCGGCTTTTCCCTGACGGCTCCGGCCGGCGCTTATGAGGCTATTGCATCCTCCGAGGGAGTGGCGGCTGTTTTTCCATCCTCCCAGATGCGCGCCGCTTCCGCAGAACAGGAGGAGACGTCTGCTGCAGCCGTGCTTGACTATGAGGAGAATACGACGGGCTACGAGGGACGCGGGCAGGTGATAGCGATCATAGATACCGAATTTGACACCAACCACTATTTTTTCTCCCAAATGCCCGAGCAGCCGCGCCTTTCAAAAGACGATATAAAGGAGCTGATGACGGAAAACGAGTTCAATATCGATGTTTCCGCCAATCAAGTCTACAAGAATGAAAAAATACCGTTCGTTTACAATTACGCGACCGCCAGCTCCGACACCTTTGACAGCGAGCTTAGCGAGGTACACGGTACGCACGTTGCGGGAATAGCAGCCGGGAACGGCGGCAGTATGCCTGACGGCTCTCCTTATGAAGGCACCGCTTCCCAAGCGCAGCTTGTCCTGATGGCTATTTCCGACAACGGGCTGATCTCGGACGCCGCCGCTTTGGCCGCAGTTGACGATGCAGTAAAATTGGGTGTGGACGCCATCAACCTCAGCTTCGGCGCAGACAGCGTTTCCTCCACCGCCTTCCCCCTGGAAGAGCTTATATATGAAAACGTGCGCGAAGCCGGGATATACATTTCCACCTCCAGCGGAAACACCGGCCGCGGGCAGAATATGCAGCCGCCATCAACAGAAAACATCGACTACGCCACACTCGGCATCCCCGGCTCATATTCATCAACGACTGCGGTCGGCTCTATCGATACCAGTTTTCATCAGGAGGCCGTCAAGATAATGAAACTCGGCAACGGCAGCGAGGTCAAGTACACGGACAGAAATAAGGAAACGGCTTTTGATTCCGCCTTTTCCGACAAGCTGTATCCCTATGTATACTGCGGTTTCGGCGAACTGGAGGAAATACAGGATATCGAAGGGAAGATCGCCCTTGTTATTTACACCGAGGATACTGACGTGGCAAAGGTGACGCAAATAGTATTCGGCTCCGGCGGACTGGGGATAGTGTTCTGGGGCACCGGAGACCGCATGGGAGAAATCCCAGTAATGTCCGACTTGCCTATAGCATATGTGACGCGCTCTGAGGGCGTGAAGCTGTTCCGTTCACATTCGCAGAGCCTTCGCACCACAGGCGAGATACGATACGAAAACTACGAAGAAGACGGCGGCGGAGAAATATCTTATTTTTCCAGCTACGGCACGACAGGCGACTTAGAGCTAAAGCCGGAGCTTACCGCTCCCGGCGGATATATCTATTCCTCGATCCCCGACGACGAATACGTATATATGTCCGGCACCTCTATGGCTGCCCCGTTTGCTGCGGGAGCGGCGGCCGTTATAGGCGAATATATAGACGGCAAACCCTTTTCCGCCCGCTATAACAACCTGCGCGGGAGCGAGCAGGTCGATCTTACCGAATCTCTCCTGATGTCAACGGCAGATATCGTCCGTCAGGAAAACGGCGCTGCCTATTCGCCGCGCGTACAGGGAGCAGGCTTGATAAATATAAACGACGCCGTGCGCACCCCGGCAGTCCTGATCGGCGATAACAACCGTTCAAAGCTCAGTCTCGGCGACGGACTGCAAAACGAGTTCAGCTTTACTTTTACGGTCAGAAATCTCACTGACAGCGCGCTCCACTACCGCACGTCCGCGGAGCTTATGACCGATGGCGCGGAGGACGGCCTTATAAGCAACACCGTACCATTTCCATCAAAAGTCGTCATGCCCGAAAACATAACGGTCGCGCCCAGAGGCGAGACCGAGGTCACGGCCATGGTATTTCTGGACGAGGAGTTCACATATGAAAACTCTCTCGAGTTTACAAACGGTTTCTTCATTGACGGGTATGTACATCTTGAAGATCCCGAGGGCGAAGATCCGGCGTTGAGTATGCCGTTTACCGGCTTCTTCGGCGACTGGGATAAGGCTCCCATGTTCGGCGATACGCTCTATGATGACAACAGTCTTTTCAATATAGAAGAGGATAACTTTTCTGTGGGAACGCTGCTTATATCCGGGGCCTCGCTCATGGGGGCAAATATGTTCACGGATGATCTTTACGCTAAAAGGGAGCTTATCGCTCTCTCGCCGAACAACATGGGCACGGGCGATTCCGTGCTGATGCTGCTATCACCGCTACGGTCGGCCGACAGGATAAAAGCCGTAGTAACTGATAAGGACGGCAGCACCGTTATCGAGCAGGCTATGGATACTCCGTGTGTGAAATACACCGGCAGCCTGTACACGATAAACGGCTGGAGCGCACTTGACGATGGCGAATATACTCTGACAGTTTGGGGTGATTATTTCCATGAGCAGGAACTAGAACCCGTATACAGCGAAGACGGTAGCAAAACAACGCCGTTTGAGAATTGGCTGGCTGCTTATCTTGAACAACTCCACCCTACCAACGGTGAGGATATCCAGCCGCCGGACAACGATTACGACAGCTCATACTCTCTTCCGATCATTATCGACAGAGAGCTCCCGCACATAGATTCCCTCACAGAGGAAAACGGCCTGCTCACAGCCGAGGTTTCCGACAATCACTACATACAAGCCGTTACTTTGAGCTGGCGGGACTCAGACGGTATACTGCAGCAGCAGACCGAGACCTTCACCGACATCGAAAAAACTGGTGAAAGGAACGAAGTTACCGCTGAGTTTTCCCTGGAAGGCGTAGACATAGACAGCGCAGCGGTACACGTTTTTGATTACGCAATGAATACCACCGTAGAAAATCTCCGCGGCCAAGCGAGCGATGTGACGGCGCAGGTGGAAAGCGTCCAGCGCCTTTCGGGCATGACGTATGCCGCCTATTCTGTGAGTGCTCAGCTGCCGGAACCGGAGGTGCGCGATTTCGTGCTGGTATTCTACGATGGTAACGGCAAGCTGATAGGACAGCTTATCTCAAGCGCAGAACTCAAGCCCGGCGAGACAACTCTGGTCGAATTCCGCGGTTTTCAGGATACTCAAGGGACAGCGCAGATGAGACTTTTCTGCCGCCGCGACGGCGGACTGGAACTGTGTGCCGACAACAAGACGTACAGTCTCCCGTGGCTGGGGAACAACATGCCGGTCGGATGATAATTCTATAGTAAGAGATATACAAAAATTCCGATGATTTCTTTCGATAATCAGATATTCTATACAAAACCCCTGTTGGATCAGGGATTTTTGTGTTACAATTATTAATAAGTATATCGGGCTTTGTCAGCCTTAAAAAAAGAAGAAAGAGAGGATCAAAAATGGACAAGAAAAGGATGTTGGCGGCAGTTTCGGCCGGAGCTATCGCCCTGTCGGCCGTATCGGTATTTGCCCAGTATGAGCAGTACACAAGCGGCGATGGCATGACGCTGGGGCATTACACCGATCCCTTCAACGAAGCAGACCGTGCGGAAACGGAACGGCTTTATGCTGAACGGCCGAAAATGGAGAGACAGTATGACGATCTGTCACGCGGGCTTGTCGCTGTTCCCGGCGAAGGCGGTACGCTTGTCAGCTGGCGATTTTTAGGCACAGATTCCGACAGCCTGTGCTACAATCTGTACCGAAACGGAGAAAAACTCAACAGCGAACCGCTCAATGCGTCAAGCTACTTCGATATAGGCGCTCCCGCAGGAGCTTCTTACCGGCTTGTGGAGCTGGATGCAGCAGGCGCCGAGACCGAAGCTGTTTCGGAGACGACCGCTTGGGCGGATAATTACATATCGTTTAATGTTACCGAGCGCGAGGGCTATAACATTGACGATGGAGCGGCGGCAGACCTTGACGGAGACGGCGAGTTTGAGATACTTCTCAGACGCACTCCCAGCATGGATGTTGATACGCGTACGACATATCCGCTTATCGAAGCATACGAGATGGACGGGACGCATATGTGGACGATAGATATCGGCCCCAACGAGATAAATGAGGTAGATATAAACATCCTTGCCTATGATTTAAACGGCGATGGTAAATCGGAGGTAGTCCTGCGCTCCTTCGAGGGTACCAAGGACGGCACCGGAGCAGAAATAGGCGACACCAACAACGATGGTATCACCGACTATTCACAAAACAAGGACAACCTGGCGATCTTCCAGGACAGGCAGTATATCGTATCCACTCCCGAATTTTTGTCGGTATATGACGGCGCAAGCGGAGCAGAGATCACAAGGACAGAGCTTCTTCCCAAACGGGAACCGCTGTCAGAGTGGTCGTACAACTACACCGATACAGGCAGACTTACCAAAAGAGCCAGTCATTATCTGTTTGGCGTAGCCTATCTGGACGGAGTAACGCCGAGCGTAGTAATGGTGAGAGGAGCCTGGGACAACGTACGCGCAGCCGCCTGGCATATGGAGGACAATAGCCTCGTTGTTGACTGGGAATGCCTGACGGAAAACAAGGACGACGATAACAGCATCTACGGCGCCTGCAACCATAATCTCACGGTCGCAGACGTGGATTTCGACGGCAAAGACGAAATACTTTCAGGCCCCATGGCGATAGACGATGACGGCAGCCAGATGTATGCTACACAGGCGATAGACAATGACGGCAATGTGCAAAAGCTCCTGCACGGGGACGCCTTTGACGTAGCCAAGATGGATCCCGATTTCAACGGTTATCTCGTATGGGCATGTCATGAAAATTCGCCGCTGATGGCCAATGTCGACATGCATGACGCCCGCACCGGCCAGGTGGCCTGGGGTTACGGCAAAAACAAGGATACCGGCAGAAGCCGCTCCGGCGACATTGACCCCAACTTCCGCGGCCACGAGGTATGGGCCTCCACAGCAACAGTGCCCTCCACCTTTGATGACGAGCCCATCATCGATGGAGCATGGAACGAGATAGACTTCCGCAATCCTGACGGTTCGGTAGCGGTGACCGGGTCATTGCCCGTAAACTTCAAGGTATACTGGGATGGCGACCTCCTGAGCGAATTTTTGGACGGCGTTACCGTATCCAAGTGGAACTGGGAGGATAAGACTGTCGATATCCTGATGGAGGAGACCGAATGCGCCTCCAACAGCGGGACGAAGGCTGTCCCCTGCCTATCCGCCGACCTCATGGGAGACTGGCGCGAAGAGATAGTGTGGAAAACAGCAGATGAAAAATCGATACGTATATATTCAACTGCTATCCCCACATCATACAAAATACCAACCCTGATGCATGATCCGTACTACAGAGCATCTGTGGCAATACAAAACAACCATTATAACCAGCCGCCCAATGTAAGCTATTATCTGGGAGCGGAAACGACCGAAGTCCCGATATTTGAGGGGTACGTGATGAGGGACGGCCAGAAAGTCACCAATCCGGACCTCACCGGCAGTCACGGCACCTACGCGATACACAGCGGCTCTGCTGGAACCTTCAGCATGAAGCTGCTTGTCGGCAGCCCCAACGCGATAGTGGGCAACAGCGTAGTAAAAATAGACGAGGCGGATGAGAATGTTGTGCCTATGATAACGAACGACCGCACCCTTGTTCCGGTACGCTTTATCGCCGAAAGCCTGGGCATGTCAGTTGATTACGATCACGAAAGCCGACTGGTCACTCTTGACGGCAACGGATATACCGTAAAGATGACGCTTGACAGCACGGAATACACGGTAAATGACCGGCCGTTCACCCTTGATGTGCCGGCGCAGTCAATAAACGACCGTACAATGATACCTTTGAGGGCAATGGCAGAGGCCGTTGGTATGCAGGTAGAATGGGACGGAGATAACCAGCTGATATATCTGGGCAAGCATCCCTTCTACGATGCGGGCGATACCCCGAGATTAGTCGAGGCCATGACGACCGGTACGATGCCCTCCCCCACTCCCGAGCCAACTCCGGAGCCGACTGAGGATCCGACGCTTTCGGCCGAGTTCACTGAATACACCGATTCCGAAGGTAACAGCTGGAAACTGTACGTGGATGAGGATTTTGAATCCTACTCCCTCGGCGATGCGGCGGGCTGGGCAGGAACCAAGCCTGCTCCTCTGGACAGCATAGGAGTTATCGAGGGCAATGGCGGCCAAGCGATGGGGATTTCCGGTTCCTCCAAGGGTAACAGGAACGCCGTTTACACAGCTCCTTTCCCTGTAGGCGGAACGACTCTTATCGAATTTGACTGGAAGCCGGGTGAATGCACCGGCGGTTCCTCCTACGGCGAGCTGCGTCTGGCAGACAGCACCGGCAAGGTATTCTTGGGCTTTAAAACCATGCCCGGCAGCGAGCTTCAATATTCGACAGGCGGCTCCATCTCCAACGGCGGTTTGGAAACGGCTCCCTGGCAGAATATCGGCGTTGGTTTCAAGGACGATAAATATTACCACTTTGCAATAGAGGCGGATTTCGACAAAAAAGTTTGCAACGTGACCGTTACCAGCGGCTCTACAACAGGGCGGATAACCGATATGGCGTTTGACGGCGCAATCGATTTTGCTTCAATAGAAGTTCTGGCAGTACGTCAGGAAAAGAATTTTGAATGGGCGACCGAGATAGATAATTTGAAAATCGGAGAGCCAAATGCATAAAACAATAATCAAAGGGCGTGCCAAAATCACGCCCTTTGGTATGCCACAAATGAAAGGATACAGCAATATGAAACTCACAAAAATTCTCGACAGCGAATATTCTACACTTCTGGGCATGAACGGCGGCATGGTGGAAAGCCCGGACGGAAAACAGATAATATACGCTGCCAAAAAAGATATAAACAGTCCCAAGGGGGAACTGCGTCTGTGTTCGGCCGATCTCACGAACCACCGAACAATAGCCGAGATCGACTGCCCCAACCATAACGGCCCTTCGGCGACCTTTTTAAACGATAAAGAGGTGGTGTTTCGCGAAGTAAAGGACAATATGTCCGCCTTTTATATCATGGACACAGAAACACTCAAGCTGCGCTTTAGGATAGCAGCCAAGGAAAGCCACTGCGGCGAAAACGGCATCTATCCGTTCTCGGTATCGGCAGAATATCTGGATAAAAATCCCCAGTACCCGCAGATATCGCATTGCGGGATATACCTTTTGGATCTATCCACCGGCAACATTCGGCTGGCTGTAAGCGAGGAGCAGCTTCTGGAGCTGGTAAAAAGCCACGGACTGACGCCGACCGAAACCACAGCTTCGGTGAGCCATGTCCAGCTGAATCCCTCCGCCACCTCGATAATGATGCGCATGAGCGTCAAAGAATGCCCGGTATTCGGCGCTTTGGGCTGCTTCGACCTCGATACGGGAAAAACTCATCTTATCCCCGACAAGCCGGTGCACCAGCTCTGGTTCGATGATGAAACATATATGGCGACTCGCCAATTCTACCGCAACGGCCGCATAGAGATGGATTCGAGCTATATCGCCCGTTTTTCCAAGGACGGAGAGGAGCTGGAGATCCTGGGCGGAATATCCAATCACATGGACGCTGATCCTACCCGGACGTTGTTTGCCGGCGACCGCTGCTACCCAGGCTATTCGACCGATGTGTCTGTTTATCATCGCGGTAATAAAACACCGGCGGCGGTATTTGAAATCCCGCATTTCGAGGAGATCGTTTGGAAAAAGCAGGTTCATCCCAACCCATCATTTTCACGCAACGGCCGGCGGCTGTACTTTAACCGCCCCTGCAGCGACGACAAGACCGAAGCGGTATTTGCCGATATTGCCGAGCTTTATTGATACTCTGCTGTTTGGCTGATTTTTCCATAATGCTTTTTATACCGTTTGTATGCGGCCCGGTGCCACTTACAAACGGTATTTTTTTGTAAAATTTTTAATTTTTTAAAAAAATCCTCTTGACAAACACCGCCATGCTGTGTATACTGTATATATACAGAGACTACAGTATTAACAGAAATGGAGGCCTGATATGTATATAATTTTATCAAACACTTCTGACGTCCCGATATATCAGCAGATAGCCGATGGGGTAAGGAACAACATTGTTTCAGGAAGCCTTGCCCCGGGAGACGCTCTGCCATCGATACGCTCTCTTGCCAGAGATCTTGGCGTGAGCGTTATCACGACCAAGCACGCGTATGAGCTGCTGGAAACTCAGGGCTACATCACGACTACTCCTCAGCGCGGTTCCGTTGTCTCTGCCAGAAGTGCCGCTCTTGCCGCAGAGCACAGGCGCGCGGCGATGGAACAGAAGATCCTTGAGGCGATGGACGCGGCAAAGGAACTGGGGATAGATGAAGACGAATTTATAGAAATAGTACGGGAACTTTTTAGGGAGGGATTGTAATGAATGCGATAGAAATTCGAAGCATGGTGAAGATTTTCCCGGGATTTTCAATAGAAAATTTAAACCTCGATATCGCCGCCGGCTGCATAACCGGGATAGTCGGCAAAAACGGCGCCGGGAAAACCACGCTTATAAAAGCTATGATCGGAGCTATACCGCTTGACAACGGCCGGATAAGCGTTCTGGGAAAGGATCTTTGGAAAAATGAAGTTGCGATCAAGCAGGAGCTGGGCGTATCGCTTGACGCCGGACGTTTTTACAGAGGCATAACTACAAAGGCCATGAAAAACATGGTGCGGCCGTTTTACAAAAATTGGGATGAAGCCTTGTTTGACAGCTATATGAAACGCTTTGAGATACCGTACAACAGGAAAACAGAGACCCTGTCATACGGTATGCGCGCCAAATTCGGCGCAGCCCTTGCCCTTTCGCATCATCCGAAGATACTGATAATGGATGAACCGTCCTCCGGGCTTGACCCGCTGGCGCGCGAGGAGCTTCTGGACATTATCGCCGAGATAATTGACAAGGAAGATATCACGGTGATACTCTCAACTCATATCACCTCCGATCTTGACCGCACCGCCGACTATATTGTTGTTATGGATGACGGAAAAATCGCTCTTGCCGGTGAAAAGGATAGCACTTTAGATTCCCACCGTTTGGTAAAGGGCGGCGAGCTGACAGAGGAGATGACGCGGTATCTGATCGGCTGGAAAAAAGGCAGATACGGTTTTGAGGGACTTACCGCACGCGGCGCTGATTTTAAAAGCCTGTTCCCCTCCTGCACAGTCGAAAAACCGGTCATTGAGGATATAATGAGATTTTATTCCACGAGAAAGGAGGAGACAGAGAATGCTTAAGCTTATATGGAACGACATAAAGCTCTATAAAACCGGCTTGCTGTTTATCCTGTTTTACGCGCTCATATTTTTAGTGGGGTTCAACAGAGCAAACGCCTTTTCAATGTCGATAGGCATGTTTGCCGTGTATATGTTTACAATAGGGATACTGAATATTGAGGAGCGCGATGGGATAGACTTGCTGCATCGCTATCTGCCGGTCACGATAAAAGAGATCGTCGGTGCAAAATACACCGAATGCATTATTATAAGCATAGCTTATGCCGTTGTCGCGTTCATCATCCAGGCTGCGATCTCTCTTTTTACGGCCGGACGTGTGGATGCCGGGGAGATATTGCCCAGGATTTTATTCACTGTAAGCGCTTCGCTGATGTTCTGCTCCGTAACGATACCGCTGATATATAAATTTGGGCTTGTGAAATCACGTATAATCGGTGTGATAATTTTCGCTTTTATCATTGCCGCGATGACGGCCGCGGGAAGCATCGGCATGTTCTATCGCGGGCCGTTCGACTTCGGCGCATTATATATTTTGTCGCTTATCCCGGCGGCGGCCGCCATTGCGGTGTCCTATTCTCTGTCTCTTCGCATATACCGCAAAAAGGGATAAAAACTATCCGCCGCTTTCATCACAGACGAAAAAGCGCACTCGGAATACAAACATGAAGTACGCCGAGTGCGCTTTTATTATGCCTCTAAGATCAAACAGCCCTAAGCAATCCTGTTATTTATTCTACTATAAATTCCGCACCATAGCCCTCAAGCCTGCCGCTGAATTCTTCACCCGTAAACGCATATCTTCCTTTTACCATAGGCAGATCGACAGCTTCCTCATTATGATTGAGGACGATCGTAACGATACCGCGTTTCACTATTTCAACACCGGCAGGTGCTTTTATAAGCTCAATGCCTGCGCTTCTGTTTACAATAGCAACAAGCTCTTTCATCGCCGCTTCATCCAGGTCGCAGCCCACGTAATACACAAGGCCTTTGCCGTAGCGGTTGCAGGTAACGGCCGCCCGGCCCTTGTAATATTGCGCCCCATAAGTGCACAGCGTTTCGGCCGTTACAGGTTGTATGATATCACACCATAGCCTGGCTGTACCCGATACCGCTCCTTCTACCGGCACACTGCATCTGGTGGCATCAAATTCTTCAACTTCTATTCCCGCCAGCTCAGCAAACACCCCCGGCGTGGCCAGCGGACGCATATTATTATATTCATCTCTGGTGCCGCTTCGGAAGCTAAGCACAAGCACTCCTCCGTTTTTTACGTATGCTTTTATCTCCTCAAGCTCCTCGTCACGTACTACATTGTAAGATGGCATATAGACAACCTTGTAGTCCGTATAGCTTCCTCTGGAAACAGCGGTATCCACGTTCCAGTCCGCATTGGCTTTATAATAGGAATACAACAGGTTTTTATAGTCATAGCCCGCCTTATGACGTTTTATCTCATGGCTCCATATGTTGTCATATGATCTGACTATCAATGCATCATAGTCGTTTTTGCGATCTGTTATGTATTCTTCCAGCTGCATAAGCTCAGTACCGGTCTTTTGCAGCTCGTAAAACCGCCTGCGCGGTTTACCGTCATGATCGAGAACTCCGTACCAATACTGCTCCATACCGAAAAGCGCTGTACGGAAGCGGAAATATACGAACCCTTCTGCTCCGTGAGCTATAGCCTGATACGTCCACAGCCTAAGCTGTCCTGGACGCGGCGTTGCACCCATAACGTCCCAGCCCGCAGGCCCGGCTTCCTCCTCCATCACCACGAAATTCTTGTCCTTGACGCCGCGCATTATCTCATGCGCCATCGAAACGTATTCATACTCGGAATCTCCCCACTGGTTATCGGGGTAATTATCCCACGAAACAAAATCCAGATCCTTTGACAGCTCATAATAATCTATATCGGAAAAATGACCCATCAGGTTATGTGTTATCGGCAGACCGGAATATCTATGCAGGATATCCGCCTGCATCCTCTGATAACGCACCCAGGAATCGGAGGCAAAACGGCGGTATTCCAAGTCCAAGCTCGGATTATGCGCCGGATTTTGCACCAGCTCTCCCTCGCAGGAATTGTAGCCGGGTAGGACGATATCGTCAAAACTATCCAGATCAAGGCTCCAGAATACCATCCCCCATTTTTTGTTCAGCTCTTCTATCGAGGAATACCGCTCGGAAAGCCAGCGTCCAAATTCGCGGCGGCAGTTCTCGCAGTAGCATCTTGTGCTATTATGGCAGCCAAACTCATTGTCTATCTGCCAGCCGACAACATGCGGATTATCGCGGTAATGCTCGGCCATCTTCTCGACGATTATCCGCGACCGCTCCCGGTACTCCGGGCTGTTGGCACAGCAAGCACGGCGCGATCCCCAAGCCCGTATACGCCCGTAGCGATCGCGCTGCAATACATCATATTTGTTCACCAACCACTTCGGCGGAGCAGCCGTAGGCGTTCCGAGGATAGTTTTTATCCCGTATTTCGCCAGCACCTCTATCGCCTCATCAAGCAGGGAAAAATCAAACTCACCTTCCCTTTTTTCAAACAGCTTCCAGGCAAATTCGCCCATACGCACGGTATTGAAATTGCCCTCGCGCATCAGTTTTGCCTGTTCCTCCCATTCACTTCTATCCCAATGCTCAGGATAATAATCCACGCCGAAAATCATGCCTGCTCCTCCTTCATAGCCTCATAAAGCTCTCTGTCCGTCATATGATTATCCTCAACCAAAAGCAGGAACACCTCTCTGTCCTCCGGGGCATATACCGTTTCCCTATACCATTTATCATGGCGTATATTGTCGCCAAATTCACGTATCACCCCCATCACCTTTTCCGCCATATAGGCCGAATGCTTGACGTCGGCGAAGCAGTCGTTGCTGTAATAGCCTTTCCACAGGCCATATTCGGAATCGCGCATGGCCTTATCGGCCGCCGAAAATTTCTCCGCGCTATCTCCGGCCAGCAGGAATGATTCTTTGTATTTTTTCTCGCGGAATTTCTCCACCGCCTGCAAAAACATATCCATGCCCTCAGCGCAATATGTATGCAGCTTCGCCTGCAGGAGTATCGTAGAATCAAAAATACTCTTGTGATCTCCCGAAATAGCCACGCTTGTTTTTTCACACAGCTTAAGATAGGAGCGCAGCTTGTCAAGTCCTCCCGCGCATATGCGGTCGAGATTTTCCGCCTGAGAATAAAGATCCTTATCCCCCGCGATCCAATAGAGCGCCGGTGTGGGAGCTTGTCTGTCCTTTATAAAACGATTGGCAACAATGCGGACATTTTCCGTATAAAACTGCTCCCCTGCGTGCTCGTCCTCATGCTCACCAAACTGTATCATCGCCCGGGGATATTCCCGCAAGCATTCGGCCGCCTCTTCCGAACTGCCGTAATACTCATCAGCAAAGCTGCGGCTGTGTTCCTCGTCACTGACCGTCCGGCCGAACCACTTTTTGCGTACCGCATCCAGATAATAAGCATGGGGACGGACGTTGGAACAGTTTACTACCCAGAAATCATCGCCATCATTTGCAAGCACCTCCGATAGCTCCCTATTCACGAAATCCACCGAATTAGGCAGCATCGTAATATGGTTGGCCTCCTGCAAATCGTAGAAGGAAACGTGGTAATAAATACCCTGGCTCCCTTCACCCTTGACCGGCATCGATGACACACGCGCGCTGTGATTGTCGCGGCGGCGTGTGACCATTTTGCCGTAGCCGTTATCGGCGCGCACCTTTATCACCTCCGGCGAAAGCTCTATATGCCCTTGGCTGTAAAGCTCCATTATCTCCCCGTAAAGGTTAGTGCAGAATATCGAATCTTTTACATATTTTCTGACGATATCGCACTGCTTTTTGATAAGGCTCGTTATCAGCGCGCCCTGCTTTTCGGGAGTATCATACTGCCCGCTGGTATCATCTGCCCAAAACGGTTTGTCGCCCTGACCGCGAAAACAGAGGTTCCACACGACCTTGCAATCCTTCTGCGCAATTACCGCTTCCTCCCAAAGCCTTTCAAAAAGCTGGGGATTTTTAAAATAGCTGGCCTCTACGCCCGGATACGCCCGCGCAAACAGCTCCGCTCCCAGGGGTTCTGCATGATGGTGCGTTATCCACAGCCCCATTTCCGAGGCCAGCCCCCGGTTGAGACGGGAATTTTTATCGGTGCCGGGGATGGTCATATTGCCGCCGCAGCGCAGGAGCACTTCAAAGGCCATCCGCCACACGTATTCGCGATCATGCCCTGCGTGCCACTTAAGCATTAGCACCTCATCATTGAAGAACCAGCCGCGAAACCGCACCACCGGCCGCTGCATCTCATATACTCCCTCCGGTATCGTCACCGTCCCTTTCTTCTCTATCCTCTGATCAAGCCAGAACCAGAACGGCTTTATCCCCAGGTATTTTTCGCTGATGTATAAAAGCCCATACACAAAACCAAGGTCGCCGCCCGCATAAATATGGGCGCACTCCTCTGTCACCTCCAGCCGCCAGCTCTCCGCGTCCACAGACGCATCAAGCTGCAAGGCGATACGGCCGCCGCCCTCGCCGTCAAGTGTTTTGTCCATATCGCGCCGCAGGATAGCAACCGCATTTTCCGTCGGCTTCGTCCCTATTGCGTCCTCTATTTTCGTATCCTTTGCCAAAATAAACATAAAACTGCCCGCCTTTTCCTAATAATAATGGCTGTATTATAGCACAGTAAAAGACCGTTTTCCATATTATTTCTTGCGAAAAATATTGCATATCTTGTTCTTTCTCATTGCCCGGAAAGAAACTCACGGATGGCTTCATCGGTCTTTTGTATTTCCTCCCAAAGCTCCGAAGCTGGCATCCTTACAGCACCGCTGCCAAGGATTATTATCTGTTCCAGATTATCCGAGGTAGCCACCTTTACGCGGTGTTTGCGGCCTATTTGTCTGGTGACCTTTTCAATATACATATCTGCCGTCTCCGCCTCCTTTGTATAAACAACATTTATGTTGTTTATACGCTCCACTTCGCCACGGCTGCCCTTGACCTTGTAGGCGTCAAACACCAATATCACCTCGCACTGCTTGAAGCCGCGATAATTGCATAAAATGTCTATAAGCCTGTTCCTTGCTGATTCCAGGCTGCTTTTTGCGATCTCGGAAAGCTCCTCCCAGGCAAAGATTATATTATATCCGTCTACCAGCAAATATTCCGGTCCCTCCGGCAGCGGCCTTGCCTTGATGTGACGGTACGGCCGTTCGGGAGGTCTGCCCGAGATGCGCGCTCCGTGCGATCTCGGAGCTATTTTACCGTAGGTACGCTCGAATATCGCCATAAGCTCCTTGTCCATGGCAACGCTGTCAACGTATTCCTCTGCCCTCCGCGCACGGACTGCACTTTCAGCCGCCTCCTCAGCCGGGGCTTTCCAGCCGCTGTCCACGTGCATATGTTCTCTGACCTCATCCCATTTTACATTAAAGCCCGCCCCATGGGCACAGAACACTGAATCGGCAGGATTTTCCGTATCGCTGTCGCTGTCATAGCCGATAGACTCTATAACCTCATCGGCGTTGTGACATTCCTCATATCCCTTTACCGTACAAAATAGCCGTCCGCGGCCGCGCGTATATCCGGTGACCTCGCTGTGATAGGTACGCATTTCCGACACCGGTGCGCTCCCGGAGATCACTGTAATTTCTCCATTGCCCTCCGGCTGGGAAAAACTGCCGCCCATACGCTGTATATCAGTCATTGCCCGTCCTACGCATTCAGTTGGCAACTCCAGACGGAAATCATACCACGGTTCCAAAAGCACGCATTCGGCCGACTTTAACCCCTGTCGCACTGCGCGGTATGTCGCTTGGCGGAAATCTCCGCCCTCTGTATGCTTCTTATGCGCCCTGCCGGCCAGCAATGTTATCTTCATATCAGTGATCGGTGAACCCGTGAGAACACCGATATGTGTTTTTTCCGCCAAATGCGTCAGTATTAACCTCTGCCAGTTCCTGTCAAGCGCGTCCTCGCTGCATTTTGAGAAAAATCTTAGTCCGCTCCCACGTTTGCCCGGCTCTAAAAGAAGATGGACTTCCGCATAATGGCGCAGCGGCTCATAATGCCCCACTCCCTCGACCGGGGCCGCTATCGTTTCCTTATAGGCAATGCTGCCCTCGCCAAAGGTTACACGCACCCCGAATCGCGCTTCAATAACGCGCTCCAGCACCTCAAGCTGCACTTCGCCCATCAGCTGCACATGTATTTCCGCCAGCTGCTCGTTCCATATCACATGCAAAAGCGGCTCCTCCTCCTCAAGGCGGCGCAAATTTGACAGCATCGTATGCACATCGCAATCCTCGGGCAATATCACCCGATAGGACAGCACCGGTTCCAACGACGGCAGCATCGCATCCTGCTCAAAGCCCAGCCCTTCGCCGGGATACGTTTGCGAAAGTCCCACGACTACGCAGACTTCGCCCGACTCTGCCGTCTCGACAGCTGTGAACTTCTCCCCTGAATATATGCGTATGCTATTCACCTTTTCCGTCCACGAACCGTTTGCGGCTGAAAGCTGCGACCGCACCTTGAGGCTGCCGCCGGTTATCTTCATATATGTGAGCCGCTCCTTCTGTTCGCCCTCGCCTATTTTGTAAACTCGAGCACCGAACTCCGGCGGATATTCTATATCTGCTGTATACCTCTCAAGTCCTGCCAAAAACTCCTTTACTCCGGTCACCTTTAAGGCCGAACCGAAATAGCAGGGGAATATGCACCTGGCACGTATCGCCGCTTTAAAAAGCGCGTTCTCCACTTCCCCGGTTTCCAGGAATCGCTCCATGATCGCTTCATCGCACATCGCAGCCTCGTCTAAAAACTCTGCGCGCGGTTTTTCTCCGCCAAAATCGATACAACCGCCGTCAAGACGGTTTTTCAGCTCCTCCATAAGCTCTTCCTGACTGCGGGTCGTTATATCCATCTTGTTCACGAAAATAAACGTTGGCACGTTATACCGTTTCAAAAGCCGCCAGAGCGTTTCGGTATGGTTTTGCACACCGTCAAGGCCGCTTATCACCAGTATCGCATAATCAAGCACCTGCAGCGTCCTTTCCATTTCCGCTGAAAAGTCCACGTGACCCGGAGTGTCCAGAAGCGTGAGCTGCATATTGGGTGTGCGCAGCACTGCCTGCTTGGAAAATATCGTTATCCCTCGGTCGCGCTCTATCTCGTTGGTGTCTAGAAATGCATCGCCGTGATCGACACGTCCCAGCCTCCTGAGCATTCCGGCGCAGTAGAGCATGGCCTCCGAAAGCGTTGTTTTACCCGAATCAACGTGCGCCAGTATTCCTGTTACAAGTTTTTTCATATTTCTCAAAACCTATCTGTTATCAAAATTCCCTGTCCATGGACAGCCGGCCGCAGGCCGCTTTTTTATTATTATATCACAGTATACGGTATTTGTCTATCCCGCCGGGCAAAGAAAAACAGCGCCGCTATAAAAGCAGCGCCGTTTTATATTAAAGAAAGGAATGCAGTTTTACTCGGCTTCCACCTGGATCACTCTGTCGGCTATGCCGTCATTGAAGGTGTAGCTGTACTCTGTATCAACTATCTCTGTAAGGCCACTGTCATAAAGACCCTGAGCGATTATTCTTGCCCAGCAGTTAGCGGCATTATTGGACGAATGCAGCGTGTCGCCTTCATTGTTGTAATAATCAGTCACTATATCCCAATTCATTACACCGTCAGTGGTGTACAAGCCTGTCAGAAAGTCGTAGCTCTCCTGAGCAAGGTCGATAAGAGTTGTTTTTTCGCCGAGATCTGCAGCTATCGTTCTCATCAGACCTGACCAGTTGACATCAGGCTTCTGTCCTGTACCGTGAGATGATGCGTTAGGTGTTACAACAAATGTTTTCAGCCCCATTCCATAAGCCGTTTCAACCATGTATGTAACAGCCTCTGTCATTTCATCTTCGGTGGTGTAGTTTTTATCGTTATATCCGCTTTCGAGGATCATTATATCTCCGGGCTGTGCGCTGTGTACAACGTTTGAGAATGCACTATCGCGCAGACCCAGTGCCGTTACTCCGGAATTACCAAGGTTTGTAACTCCTACGTTATCGGCAATATAATTTTCAAGAACCTGACCCCAGCCTGTACGAACTAACTGTTCCTTTCCTTCCGGAGCATTTCCGTAGTATTCTGCTACGAGAGAATCGCCAAGAACATAGATCCTCTGCTGTCTTGCAACTGTCGAAGGTGCCTTTACAAATGTGATACCGTTCACTGTTGCGCCGGCATTATCCTGAAGGTTAAATACAGCATAGCCCTCGTTGATAACAACGTCCTCTACAGCTTTCACTGTTGTTTCATCAAATATTCTGCCGATCGTCCAGTTATCACTTCCCTGATTGATGTTGTTAATAAACAACTGGTCATTTACATAGAAGTCTGTTCTTCTTCCGCTTGCAGAAACAGTGATGTTGTATCTGTCGTTCGGAACAAGAATTTCGCTGTCAAGCTCAGCTTCATATACAGGGGCGATCTCTACCTTATCTGCGCCTGTTGTATCAACAGTGATGCTTGCTTCTGAAGCCATTTCCACAAAGTTTACAGGCTTCATATTATTATCCCAGTAGTATCTTTCTGCATTCTCTATCGCCCACGGCTCTTCTACATAGCCTTTCGGAGCATTAAATGTAGAAACTGACTGCAATGTACCATCCTCATTGTAGATAGCTGTATATGCAGTGGCGTCAGCTTCAAGTGCCATTACTGTTCCGCCTGCTGTGATATCTTCCGCATCAGCAATGTACTGGTTTACGATCACGCCGTTATTGGTAGTCGTTACCTGATATGTGCCGTTGCCCTTATTAACTATCGCGCTGATGTCAACAACTGTGGAATCACCAGTAGCGTCAGCCGTTACATAGTATGTATCTACCGTTGCCGGAATTGTAACCTTTGCTTCTTTACCAGGATTGCCTATTGTTATCGTAATGTCAGCACTTCCGTTAGCTACTGCCGTAGCAACACCGGTTGCAGCGTCTATTGTGATAACATCTGTGTTGCTCGATTCAAACGAGGGAGCGAACAGCCCGAAAACATCATCGCCGTACTGGTCAACAAGAGCCGTTACAACATATGTGCCTGTCTGACCTTCTGTATAGGTCTTAGGACCGTCAACTGTCGGTGTTACGGTTGCAAAATCCTGTACGGTCACATCAAGAGATGCTGTCTTGCCTGTGGAGCCTGTGCAGGTTATCGTGTAAACGCCGGGAGCTGCTGCGTCTGTTACAGACAGAACGCCGTCCTGCGATATCGTAACCGCCTCAGAAGCTGCGCCCGCTGCATCTGTTACCGCCCAGGTGAAGGTCTCATCGGGAGTTATAACCGATTCAGACTTTATATAGCTTCTTGTTACAGTCTTGCCGGATATTTTGGCAAAATTTGTATCACCGGAAAGCTGCATGAATTCCTTATCCGGCTCTACTATCCTCAGCTCTGTAGTTTTAAGTTCACCATTGTATCTGTAAAGACCTGTTCCTAATCCCGTTATTTTTGTAGCATCAATAGTATACGGAAGCGAATACGATGCATCATTATAAAGCACTGTTATAGCTTTATTTGCTTTGTCAACAACAAACTTGATCGTAAATGCGCCGCTCGGCATCTCTCCGATCTTTTCGCTGTTTGCAAAAGCTCCTATATCACTGCTCTGGTTATGGTTTGCAGCCCCTGTCCAACCTGTCCATGCGATCAAACCGTTGTCATTAATTTGTATACCCACCAATTCACCGGCATCGGTACTAATGTACCATGTCTTCTGCTGACCTGTGTAGTTTCCGAAGCCTGCAAACTCAAAATCTACAGCTATTTCCGAAATATCCGGAAGTGCAATCTCGCCAAGCGATACTGTATCATTTCTGTTACCGCCGAGCGATACGTATGCTTCGTTTTCATTGCCGAACTCAGACTCAATAAAGATAACGTTTTCATCCGCCTTTGTTATAGGCTGATCGATCACTACATCTTCGGTAAGAGGCTCTATTGTGCCTGTTACATCTGTATATCCGACCTTAGAGATCGTGTAACCAAATGTTGTGCCCGGCGTCTGGAGCGGAATTTCTATCTTACCGTTTACATCTGCAAAATACTTATCGCCCGCATCGGTCGTAAGTTTTGCATATCTTTCTGTGTTTATGGTTATTGTATAGAACTTCGGTACACCAATATTTGTTGCATCGAGTTTTATATCATCGATAATAACATAACCATAGAGCCAGTCACTGTCCGCACGGTAAAGCTGTGTGATATTTTCAGCTTCTATAGCAACACTGCCAGTATCAAGGCAAGAATTACCGGCCGCATCAGCAATGGTCACAGACGCTGTCTTTGCGTCAAAGTCCATTGTATATGTAACTACATAATAGCTGCCGTAAGCAATATTTGATGCAGATACACCATTTACGGTAAGGTATGCACTATTACCTGTACCTACCGTTATCGGAAGAATCGGTGTGCCGTTAATATCCGCAAATGACAATTCTATTCTTGCATCCTTATCTGCTCTTACCTGATTAAGCTCCAGCTTAAAGCTCATTGTTACCTGACCGCTGTATACAACAACATCTTCGCCTTCCTTTGCAAATGTTGCCTTATAGCCAAGCATCTTGCTTGCGCCGTTCTGGTTTGAACCAAGCTGCAATACATCGCCTGCGCCTGCTGCCGCAAGTGCCGGTGCTATTGTATCAGCACTGACAACTTCAAATACGGTTGAGCTGCCCTTTGATTCATATGTCAATGTACGATTTGTAAAGTCTATTACAGCTTTAGGATCAACGGGAACCGGTGTGGGAGCTTCCGTCGGAACTGGTGTCTCTTCCGGCTCGGTGGACGGAACGGGAGTTTCTTCCGGTTCTGTTGAGGGAACGGGGGTCTCGCCTGCAACCTCAACCGTTGTTACAACGTTATCAATTGTATCCGTTTTACCTCTTCCTGTGCGGAAATAGAAGGTGTTGATATCATTTTCACCTATAGCAAGCTCTGTAACTACAGGCTCTGCTGTCTCATCGCCCTTGGACACTGCCGAAAGTGTTGCAGTATTGGCTGTGTTGTCTATTACAACAGTTACCTCATAGGTCGCCTCTGTGTCGGTCATGCCATAATCAGCTGCTACCTGTGACACACCGGCACCATTGTGTGCCTGACTCCAAGTAACATCGTTACCATCATACGCTATAAAGCCTATTTCGCTTGCGTTGTTACCAGTAGCTGTACCGCTGTTCGACTGATAATCAAAGGCGATCGTTATCTTCTTGTCCGCAGCATCCGCTATTGTTGTGACATGCTTACCAAAGTAAACTTTATTATTTGAACCGCTTACATTTGAAGTGAGGACGCCGCCTGTAACCTGGAGTGTGTTCTCACCAGAGTTGCTAACGTTTGCAAACCAGCCTGCAAGTGAACCCTCTGTCCATTCCTGCTGGCCGTCTGCAATAATGGCAACATCTTCGTCAAATGTGCTTGTTGCAACTATAGGCTCTTCCGGCTCCGGAGGCGTTATTGTTGCTTCACCTACTACCTTAAAGTTATCGATCCACTGAGGAGCCAGCGAATAATACTGTCTGGCAACAAGCTGTCCCAGATTCTCCGCTGTCGTCGTTGTATCAACAGCAACATCGCCTATTGTACCCGTTACAGTTTTAGCTTCAAAATCAACGCTCAAATCAACAGCAATAACAGGAGCTGTCCCTTCTACGCCGGAAGCACCTGTGTATTCGCTAACAAGCGTTGATTCCGCACCGGCAACTGCGTCTGTTGCGTAAGTAACCTTACCGTTTGAACCAAACAGTGAAACGATAACGTTACCGTTTGTATCTTCAATTGTAAAGTTTGACGTTCTGTTTTTGTCCGCCGGTACTCTTGTCTGATAATCAAAAGATATATCTACCTGCTTAGCAGACTGAACCGCCGCATCAAATACCTTCGTATTTGTATAATTGGGATTGAATTTGCCAGCTGCATTGTTATAGGTCGTCAGCTTAAGCTTTCCGTCTGAAACCTCAAAGCTTACGTCCGTATCAGCCAATGCATCTGTATCATTCTTATAACCCTCCGCAACGATACCCCATTCCGTTATATTTTCAAAATCTTCATATAACAAAATGCTTTCTTCAGAAGCCGCAAACGGTATATTCAATACATTGTCTGTTTCGGCCAATGCATCGATCGTAGCTTCTGTCTGTGTCGGGAAATAATAAACACCGTCGACCAGCTTGTACCCCATCTGAGCGGCTGTGGCCGTATACGGTTCGCCGACTACCAGATCGTTTACCTCATATGTTGCTATAATGTCTTCTCCAACAACATTGTTTACTGTTACAGACGTCAGCTTTTCCGCCTCGTCAGAGGTAGTAATTGTTACAGACGGAGCTTGAATATTTGTACCTGCTGCATTTGTAGCATATACAACAAGGGTAACGATACCGTCCTCATCATTTTCAAACGCTGCCGACACATCAAAGGTGTAGTCGTCAAATGTTGCCTGGTTTTTTGATGTACCGCTCTTTTCTGAATCCACCTGTGTGATCGTTGTCAGGCCGGTCTCCTCGGAAGCTGCCATAGTATATGTAAGCGTTTCATCCCAGCTCGTATTTGCTGTATAACCTACTCCTATAGTGGCAGTTCTTTTATCATCGGTACTTCCCGACCCCTGAAGCGACAAAGATGCGCTTTTGAAATACACATCGTCTGTCAAAACATTGCTTGCATCTACCTTAAGGTATGTGATATAATTCACTCCCCAGCTGGTATTACCAAAACCTACGCTACCACCGCTCACTTTATTGAAGCCCGTAACCGCGCTGGTAACGTAGCCTAACGCAGTATCAGGCGCCGCCTGGTTGACATAGGTCATAGTCGGAGTGACCGTTGTCGGCGTATCTTCCGCGCTTGCCGGAACGATCAGCGCAGAGAATGCCGATGCAGCCATTGTTACCGCCGTCAAAAGCGATAACAGTTTCTTGGTTTTCGCCATAAAATCTCCCTCTTTCTTTTAAAAAAATTTAAACCCTTACGGTTCGGCAGGTTTTACTACCCACTAAACCACAATGTTACTTTAATTATACAATATACATAAAAAATTTACAATTCAAAAAACAGTGTTAAAATCAGTCTGTTTTTTAAACAATTTTCTTGTTTAAAATGCACAGGGCTATTTTTTATCAAATCCCTCTTGCATTTTGGCCTTTTCTCATATATAATATATTGTAAGAACACAATAAAGGACAAGGTAATGAATAAGTTTACAAAAGGACTAAAGGCAGGGCTTGCGATAGGGCTTGGCTATTTCCCGGTATCGTTTTCGTTCGGGATGATGGCCTCTTCGGCCGGGCTTCCCGTCTGGGCGTCGCTTGCCATATCCATGACAAATCTCACCTCAGCGGGACAGTTTGCCGGGCTTACGATAATCGCCGCTTCCGGCGGCATGGGGGAGCTTGCGGTATCGCAGCTGGTGATAAATCTGCGCTATATGCTGATGTCTCTGGCCTTGAGCCAAAAATTGGAAAAGATGGGGCTTATAAAGCGGCTTGTCGCCGCCTTCGGGATCACCGACGAGATATTTAGCGTTGCGGCTACACGGAGTGGAAAGATATCCTTTTCTTTCATGCTGGGGCTTATCTGTCTGCCGTATATCGGCTGGGCATCGGGGACGCTCCTGGGGGCCATCGCCTCCGGGCTTATGCCGGAATCACTTTCCTCCGCGCTGGGTATAACGCTTTATGCAATGTTTTTAGCGATATTTATTCCGCCCTCAGTCAAAAACCGCGGCGTACTGTTCGCGGTAATAACGGCCGCAGCTATCAGCTCTCTGCTCTATTTCCTGCTGCCTGCGCTGTCCTCAGGCTGGGCAACGATAATCGCCGCTGTGGTCTCCGCCGCCCTGGGCGCATGGCTTTTCGGCGATAGGGCGGAAAATGATATTTAAAAGAGAGGTTTTTCATGGGTACCGGTTATTTGATAGCAGCCATAGCTGTAATGGCTCTGGTCACTTATATTATCCGCGCAGTACCGCTCGGATTTTTTAAAAAACAAATCACATCACCGCGCATAAGGGCATTCCTGTTCTACATTCCCTACTCGGTATTGGGGGCGATGACACTTCCGGCGATATTTTTCTCCACCAGAAGCGTCGTATCGGCCGCTGTCGGATTTTTGGCCGCTGTTATGGCAGCATTCTTCAAAAAAGGCCTTTTGGTAACAGCCGCCGCCGGGGCTGTTGGAGTGTACATAACGGAGCTTATCCTTGCGCTTTAAGAAAGAGAGGACGGTATATGAAAGAATTTGACGTTTCCTATCTCCGGTTGCTGTCGGAGCAGTATCCTACGATACAGGCCGCTTGTTCGGAGATAATCGAGATGCAGTCGCGCCAGAAGCTGCCGAAGCTGACGGAGCATTTTATGAGTGATATCCACGGGGAGTACGAATCCTTTTTGCACATTTTGAAAAACGCCTCCGGCGTTATCAAGGACAAGATACACGACATCTACGGGCGCACGCTATCGCAGCACGACCGCATGGTGCTGTCTACGCTTATATACTATCCGGAGCAAAAGCTCGATCTTATTAAGCGTACTACGCCCCAGATAGCCGACTGGTACAAGATAACGCTGTACCGTCTGATAGAGATCTGCCGTATGATCGCTTCTAAATACACCCGCGCCCGCATACGTCAGCTTTTGCCGTCCGCGTTCGGTGACATAATAGACGAACTTATCCATGCCAACACCGATTTTGGCAGCGATAAAGAGGAATATTACAATGAATCGATAAAGATGATAATCGAACTCGGCCAGGCGGACGAATTTATCGTCGCTATCTCCAACCTCATCCAGACGCTTGCTATCGGCAAGCTCCATATAATCGGCGACATATTCGACCGCGGTCCGCGCGCGGACATTATCCTCGATCGTCTCATGAGCTATCACAACGTGGATATCCAGTGGGGCAATCACGACGTGCAGTGGATGGGAGCAGCCGCCGGAAGCCTGGCCTGCATAGCGACTGTACTGACGATATCGACCAAATATTCCAACTTCGACTGCCTTGAGGACGGTTACGGGATAAATATGCGACCGCTGACGGTGTTCGCAATGGAGACCTACGGCGATGATCCCTGTTCCTGCTTCATACCCAGAAATCCTAACAAGATAAGCCTGTCGCAGCATGATGTAAATATCTGGGCAAAAATGCATAAGGCCATATCTATAATCCAATTCAAGCTTGAGGGACAGATAATCATGGAGCATCCGGAATTTATGATGACCAATCACCTGATGCTTGACAAGATCGATTATGACAAGGGTACCATTGAAATTGAGGGACATACCTACAAGCTCAAGGACACGAATTTCCCCACAATAGACCCTGATGATCCGTATAAGCTGACCGAGGCGGAGGCAGAGCTGATGGATTCGCTGCGCACCTCATTTTTGCACAACGAAAAGCTTCAACGCCACGTACGTTTCCTTTATTCCAAGGGCAGTATTTACCTTACACACAATAATAATCTTCTCTATCACGGCTGCATACCGATGAACGAGGACGGCACTCTGCGCAGCGTAAAGCTCTGCGGCGAGGAGTTAAGCGGCAAGCGGCTTCTGGACAAATGCGAATCAATAGCGCGCGATGGCTATTTTGGCGACCCTGGTTCGGAGGAAAAAAAGTATGGAGAGGATTTTCTGTGGTTCTTGTGGTGCGGGTGCTATTCGCCGGTATACGGCAAAAATAAGATGACGAGTTTTGAACGGTATTTTATCGACGATCCGGATACTTGGGTAGAAATAAAAGACCCGTATTACCGTCTTGCAGAATCAAGCCCTAAGATATGCAATAAGATCCTTGAAGAATTCGGCATAAACCCCCGTTCATTCTCCCATATAATAAACGGCCATGTACCGGTGAAAATAAAAAAGGGCGAAAGCCCCATCAAGGCCAACGGCAAGCTGCTGGTGATAGACGGCGGGCTCTCCCGCGCCTACCAAGAACAGACCGGCATTGCCGGATACACGCTGTTGTTTAATTCACACGGCCTGCTGCTTTCGGCACACGATCCTTTCGAATCGGTGGAAAGTGCCATTCAAGAGGAAAAGGATATACATTCCACGCTCACCCAGGTATCGCTGGCGCCGAAGCGATTACTGGTCTGCGACACCGACGCCGGGCAGGAGATAGCCCAGCGGATCGAAGCCCTGCGCGCCCTGGTGAACGCCTACCGCAAGGGCGTTGTCAAACAGCATCTATAATAAGAAGGACTGTGCCCCAAACACAGGGAGCTCAGTCCTTCTTATTATGTAATATGTTTTCAATCATAACGACAGACGCCATAGCCCATCTTCCCCGATAAACTATGGTGATTTTCTAGCCACCACACAAATACCACACCTACGACACATTGACTTATTACCACAGTAAAATAAAACCTCCCCAAACCGCTTAGGTAAGGGGAGATTTTGGTACACCATCAGGGGCTCGAACCCTGGACACCCTGATTAAGAGTCAGGTGCTCTACCAACTGAGCTAATGGTGCATATAGGCTGATCTCATCAGTGACGTATAATATAATATCACAAAAGGTTATATTTGTCAAGAGTTTTTAGAAAATATATCAGCAAATTTTTGACGATATACAAATTGGTACTATGTCAAGAAAACGGACACATTAAACCTTTGCTTTTTTGGAAAAACAGCAAAATACACAAACCGACCGCATTTATTCCACGTTTTGCTTGACAACGAGACTCTGATGGCATGATGTCCTGCTCCGGGGCGGTGCCCCGAGAGGCTGCGCAGTAGCATGAGCCTATCATGCCATCTCCTCATTGCCTTCACTCGTTACGATAAACTTGATTCTAGCTTTCTGGCTGTTATTATGCTTGCCATGATTTTTGATGCCTTTATGCGAACACGCTATAGTGTTTATCTTGAATGCGTCATTTTTTTGTATTGAAGCGGAGCTTTGCCTGTTTTTTTCTTGAAAACAGTTGAAAAATAATTACTGTCATCAAAGCCGCATTCAGCTGCAATATCTTTTATGCTTTCCCCTGTGGTTTCAAGCAGTTTTTTTGCGTGCTCGATACGTATCGTTTTTAAATATTCGGAAAACCCGAATCCGGTATATTTAAAAAACAGCTTTGACAGATAAGCCTGGCTCAGGTGAAGCATATTTGCCGCGTCTGCAAGTGTGATCCGATCACCGAAATTATCGTTCATATACGCTATCAGCCGTTCAACAGACGGGTTATCCAGTTTAGCTCCAATATCTTTGAGCTCCTCGCCGCTGCGTATGTAATAGGTCAGCAATATGTTTAAATAACATTTTATGTTTTCTGCGGCGATCCTGTCGCCTTTTCTCAGCCTTTCCCACTCGGAAAATACAGCAAAAAATATCCTATCGGTAAAAGATACATCTGCGGGCGCGTAAACGCGTCGGTCGAATAATATCTGCATCTCATCCAAGATGTTAGGAAATATATAGTCCGCTGTAAAATTCAACACAAAGCGTTCATATTCCTCGGAAACACGCGCCGTTTTATGCAGTTCATTTCTGTTTATGAACATCAGTGTGCCCGGTGAAAGCAAATATGACGCATCGGTTACAAACGCACGCCTACTCCCGCTGCGCACATACATTATCTCATAATCATCTTCGCAATGATAGTCGTTTGCGGGCACGGCACTCGATGAAACGGCATAACCCAACGCAAATCCGTTTATATATTCAACAGTATACACAGTAGATCACCTCTCTCGATAATTTTATCATATAAGCACAAAAAATTCAAGATTTCTAAGCATAAACATCAAAATAATCAATGCACACACTATTATTTTTTGCTATAATATCAATAAAAACAGAGAGGAGATCCGAAGCTATGAAAAAACATCTATCAATATTTCTGTCACTTCTTTTGGCGCTGTCTTCCGCGGCAGTATGCCGTACAGCGTCGGCAAGCGATGGATATGAGAATAAGATAGTGTCATTTGACGGAACACATGTAACAGTAAACATAGACGATGTCGATGCGCAGCTTTATACAGTCTCATATGACGAGAGTGGAGCGCTTGAGTCTGTAGAACTGTTTACATTCACAGGAAACGGTGAGCAAAAGCTTGATTTGATAGAGGAGGCGGATAAAGCTATGTTGTGGGATGAGCATATGAGACCATACGATTCAAAAACAGCGGAACAGGTAACGGGATCACCATCACCGACTGTATCGCCGACAGCCGCACCGACTGATGCGCCGGAAAATGTACCAACGCCGCTGCCGGTATCGGACGAGATCTCACTTGACCGCGTAAACTATCCTCTGTATGTCGGGAACGGCAGTGTGACCGATTTCAGCAATTGGGACGGATACGGCAGCAGCTTTACGCTCACTGCAACTGTTTCCGCGCCGGACTATTCGAGCGGCGATATAGAATGGAACGTTGAGAACGAGGATATTGCGAATATCGTATCCATTGACGGCGCATCCGCCGTTATACGCGGCCGGCGAACGGGAGTTACGACCGTCACAGCGTCGCTCCCGAATGGGGAAAGCGCGGGCTGTGCTGTAACGGTCATCGACAACGCCTCGCGGCTCACTGTCGAAACACTCAGCTTCAATACAGACAGGCTGACACTCATCCCCGGAGGCAGCGCGGAGCTTATCCCTATCACATATCCAAAGGACATATACGGCCTTGGTATGCTAAATGATAAGCTCCTTTGGACGTCATCAGATACTTCCGTGGCGACAGTCGAAAACGGCGTCATCACAGCACAAAAGAACGGTACCGCCGTTATAACTGCGGAATCTGCTGATGTGGGCAGAACAGCTGAATGTGTCGTGACTGTGGCGGATATTCCCGCCGAGCCGGTCACCGCGGCAAGCGGCGTAATAGACATGACCGTCGGAGACCATACTGCTCTTTCGGCAGAATGCGGCGGCGAGATCATTTGGTCGTCAGACAACAGTATGATCGCCGACATTGACGAAAACGGTACAGTCTATGCCGCTTCAAACACGAATGTTCAAAACGTATCAGAGGATGGCCTTACGGTAACGGAGATTCCCGGAACAGTGAAGGTGTACGCCACCTCTGTAAACGGCGGCGATGTCGCGGTCTATGAACTCAGGATAGCCGATTCGGATATAACAGATGAATACCTCATCCCCTCGGACGGAGTTTTCGGTGAGCAGGAATATGTGCCGTCAAAGCAGACAACGGCAATATCCATATCCGCAAAAGATATAGATATAGACGAGGTATATCAGATCGTTCCCGAAGCAGACGGCGACAGCAGATTGATATGGCTTTCATCTTCCATGAACACCGCAACAGTTGACCGCGAGGGAAACATTAAGGGATATAAGCCCGGAAAAGTCACAATATTTGCCGTTTCCGCCGATTCGCTCACGGATGAAGAAACGGAAGCTCTTGAAACACTTTCGGAGGAACGTGAGCTTGGCGAAAGCGCAATACTTGAGGCACTGCCCAATAATGCGGTATATGCACAGTTTACCGTAACTGTCAAGGACAGCTCGCCTTATCTCAGAAATACTCATGTCGTTCCCGAAGCTGTAACTTATAATTCGGCAAACGTGCTGTGGAACAGAGACGCTCTCAATAATATACCTGAATTTGCAGAATATAAGGTGTATTTAAACGGAACGGAAACAGACGCGGTAACGACACTGGGATATACATTTGAAGATCTTGAGCCGGAAACGGAATACATCGCAAGGATAGCGGCAGTAGATACCGATGGCGCCGAAGTTGTATCAGAAACGGTGACTTTCACAACGAAGCCTGCCCCAACGGCGGTGATCAATGTTCTTGACTACGGGGCGAAAGGCGACGGCACCACACTCGACACCTTCGCTATCCAGAGCGCAATAAACGACTGTCCTGATGGCGGTATGGTATATCTGCCGTCAGGCTGCGTATTCCGTTCAGGCGCGCTGTTTTTAAAGAGCGACATGACCTTTATGGTGGACGGCGTGCTCTTAGGTAGTATCGATCCGAAGGACTATCCGCGACAGGTAACACTTTGGGAGGGTTGGCGCAAGACGGAGCAGACTGCAGATGAGTGGGATAATACCACGGAGATCCTTCCCGAAAACCATACTCCCCATGCAAGCCTCATAAACGCCGGAAAATATGATGAGGGTGTTTGGGGGATGACAGGTCCATATAATGTGGAAAATCTCGTCATATGCGGCAGCGGTCAGATAAACGCGAACGGGTTCATGCTCGCCTTCAACGAAGGTCCCAATGCGACCTATTCCACCGAGCCGTGGACGTCATACGACTATCCGGTAAAGGATCAGTCACAGCGCGGACGCGCGATAACTATACACAACGGCAGAAATATATACATCAAGGACGTTACGGTGGCGTATTCGCCGTCATGGACAGTGCATACCATATTCTGCGACCATATAACATTTGACAATATGGAGGTCGTAACGCAGGGCAACGGCAATGCCGGCAAAGGCACAGCTCTCAAGACCTGCGGTCATATCCCTAACGGCGATGGTATCGATCCCGAAAGCTGTACAAATGTAAATATATTCAACACAAGGTTCACCACGGGTGATGATGCTGTCGCAATAAAGGCTGGCAGGAATAAGGAAGGTAATATGAGGGATAAGCCTAATATGCACATGCGCGTGACAGACTGCGAATCGGTATGGTCGCTCGGTGGATTTGGCACTGGCAGCGAGAACGCGGGCGGTTCGCGCGATATTCTGTTCCAGAATCTGCGTGCCGACAACGTGAGGTTCTATGGTGTATGGATAAAAACACGGCCTGAGCGCGGAGGAATATCGCGTGATATACAGATAAAGGATATGAATGTGCGCGTTGCAAACGCAGCCGTATCGCTTACACATGAGTACGGCGACAATGCAAATCCCGGCAACAAGGTGAATCCCGCCGATAAAAAGCCGGTGCTTAAATATGTAACGATAGAGAATGTGACGAGCGAGGGCAATTCAAACGGTATCCCTTGCAACGGCATAGACGGCAGCCTTATCAGCAATGTCACGATAAAGAATTGTTCATTTAAGCAAAACGTGCCGAGCAAGCTGCAGTATTGCTCCGATTTTGAGATAATAGACGTTGAAAACACATCATGGTCGGTGAGCCGTTCACAGAATATCAATATCAGATTTACGCGGATCGAAGAGGATACGGCGGTGATCAAGAGCGGCGACAGTTTTTGGATAGAGTCCATAACGGATGGCGTTATAACGGCAATAGAGAACGTGACCGCAAATATGCTTCTCAACGAGATAACTTCTTCCGAGGGCGGAGAGCAGACGTATACATTTGATGAAAACGTCACCGACTATGACGCGCCGCTCATGTCGGGAACGGTCCTGACCGTGACATCACCCGATGGGCTGCACACACGCGAGTACGTGATAGAATTGAAACAGGGCGACATAACACAGCTCAAGATAACAGATGCCGGCGGAAATACGCTTATGAACACCGCACTGTTCCCCGACAGCGCAATAGAGGAGCTTCGCACGTCAGCATCGGAGGTCGCTTTTGAGGTGACGAATAACGATCCTTCGGCTGTGATAACCGTGACAGTAAACGGCGAGCAGGTATATGATACGGCGGCAATAAGCGGAGGCGAGAATCCGGTAGAAATAACAGTGGAATCATTCGGAACAGTAAAACGCTATACGTTCAACATAGACGCGAGCTGGCTCTATGCAGAGGATTTCACATCTGTAACCGACAGCTGGGGCTTTGAGGGCAGTGGCGGAGTAGCGGCATCAGACGGAACGCTGAGACTGCTCACGAGCAAAAAGACCGGAGACAATGTCACAAAGACTCTTGATGAGATAACAGCCGCAAAAAGCAGCGTTGAGGTCTGCTTTGACTGGCGTTCCAATGCGGCATCAAATAAGGGCAACGGCTCATGGTTCGCGCTCCACGACAGTGACGGCAATATGATATTTGCGATATACGGCAACGGCAAATATGTCGGGATAGGAGCGTCAACAACGGACACCGGCGGCGGTTGGGAGACGATAGAGAGCTTTTCAAACGACACCTACCGAGTTGAGCTTACGCTCGATTTTACGGCGCAGACCATAAACGGCACGATAACGAATATCACCGATAACAAGATAGTAAAGACATACATCGATGAGCCGATGGCAAACGGCGCGGCAAATCTCGGCGCATTCTATGCCGAGGACGGCTACAGCGATGCCGTTATCACGCTCGACAATGTTTATGTAAAGTAATTGACACATGGGATTTTTCGGCAAGCATCGTTAAGCAGTTTATTTTAGCTTTCAGAACAAATAAAAATCTCTCTCAAAATCACCCCCGGCTCTGAGTAATATCGGCGTCGGGGTGATTTATAAGCAACAAAACGTGAGACTCGAAAATTATTTATAGTCACAATTGACAATTAAACAATAATTAAGTATAATTAAATATATATTAAACACGAGGAGGTCCAGTATATGAAAAAGTGGGATATATTTGAATTAAAACTCAAAGGCAAAACTGACGGTGATCCGTTTACGGAGCATGAGATATTCGGAGAATTTTCAAATGAAAACGAGGCAAAAACAGTATCGGGATTTTATGACGGCGATGGGATATATAAAATAAGATTCATGCCGTCATTCGAGGGAAAGTACAGCTATAAGATATACGGCAGCTTTTCCGATGAGATTTTTGAGGGAGAGTTTACGGTCAGCGGCACATCCGGTCACGGCCCCGTGCGCGCATCGGGCAGAGCACTTGAATATGCTGACGGAACACCGTACTACTCTGTCGGAACGACCTGCTACGCATGGGTGTGCCAGCCGCGCGGGCTGAGGCAACAGACGATAGAAACGCTCGGAAACAGCAGCTTCAACAAGCTTCGTTTCTGCATATTCCCGAAGCATTATGATTATAATTACCGTGACCCGGTGTTATTCCCCTACGAGGGAACGCCTGTTGATAATTCCGGCATAAACAAATTCAGCTTTTCGGAATATAAACCGGACAATAACGGGAACAGTTGGGACTTTTCGAGATTCAATACCGAATATTTCAAAGTGATCGATAAGTGCGTAGAGGACCTGATGAAACTTGGTATCGAGGCGGATATCATTCTATTTCATCCGTATGACCGCTGGGGCTTTTCAAAGATGCCCGGATGGGCGAATGATCTGTATCTGAAATACGTTACTGCGCGATACAGCTCATATCCGAACGTTTGGTGGAGCCTTGCAAATGAATACGATCTGTGCCAATACAAAACTGTCAACGATTGGGAACATTACGCTCAAATCGTTACGGAACACGATCCTTACGGGCATATGCTCAGTATACATAACTGCGTCAAACTTTATGATTTCTCAAGGGAATGGGTAACGCATTGTTCGATACAGCGGCAGACGGGCGATAAAGAGCTTGACTTCATCCCGTCATGGCTCGAAAAATACAACAAGCCTGTTGTAATAGATGAAATGTGCTATGAAGGCAACATTGAGCAGGAATGGGGCAATATCTCCGGTGAGGAAATGCTCCGGCGTATGTGGAAGGTGTATATTCTGGGCGGTCATCCCGGACACAGCGAATGCTATTTCGGCAAGGATATATGGTGGTCGCATGGCGGCAGGCTTTACGGAGAAAGCCATAAGCGTTTCGGCTTCTTGCACAAGATCATGACGGAATGCGGAAATTTGCACTCCATTGGCTATTTGACCTCCGAAAACGATGATGGCAGCATAAAGCTAAGATATTTCGGCGAGCATAAACCGGCATTTATCACAATGAAACTCGGCGATGAACATTTTCGTATAGAAGTGATAGATACATGGAATATGACTATTGAGGACAGAGGTATATTCAGCGGGAACATAAAAATAGACATGCCGCAACGATGCTACATGGCTATAAGAATGACAAAGGAGTAGGAGCGTGGATATTATAAAATCATTTAATGAATGCAGACAGGACGATAAATAAAATATCAAGGAGAATAAGTATCATGATTACAGATGCAAAGTGGATAAGTGCCGATGCAGACATCGGAGAAGTCTGCCCGATCTTTTCGAAGAATATAAATATTGAAAAGACGGTACAAATGGCTGTACTCAATGTAAGCGCCGTGGGAGTTTACGAGGCAAGAATAAACGATAAGCGTGTGGGTAAATTTGTACTTTCTCCCGGACTTACAAGCTACAAAACACGGCTTCAGTACCAGACGTATGACGTTACCGATATGCTTAAAAATAACAACGAATTGAGCATATACCTTGGCAAGGGCTGGTACAGAGGAAGAATCAGCGCCAATGACAAGCAGATAAATCTGACTGACGGTGCGGTTATTGCAGAACTTGTCATAACATATAACGACGGAAGTGAGCAGAGAATTATCACAGATAATTCGTGGCGTGTAAGCACAAGCCGCATATTGTTTTCCGACATTTATGACGGCGAAATCTATGACGCATCGGCTTAGATAAATGATATCGGAAGCGCGGTCGAAAACGACAGCATTTCAAAATCAACCCTTATCCCTCAGGAGGGTGAAATTGTATCCGAGCATGAGAGAATAAAGCCTGTCAAGATGTTTACAACGCCCAAAGGCGAACGCGTAATAGATTTCGGGCAGAATATTGCCGGATATGTTTCCCTTGGAATTACCGCAAACAAAGGCGACAAAATAGTAATTTCCCATGCGGAGGTGCTTGACAGTGACGGCAATTTTTATAACGCAAACTACAGAAGCGCAAAAGCAAAGCTTGAATATATCTGCCGAGACGGGTATCAAGTATACAAGCCGTTCTTCACCTTTTACGGCTTTAGATACATAAGGCTCGACGAATATCCCGGCAAAGCTGATCCTAACGATTTTACAGCGATCGCGGTATACTCCGATATGGAGCGCACAGGTCATATCGAAACGGGGAACACAAAATTAAATAAACTTTACGAAAATACGATTTGGTCGCAGAGAGGTAATTTTATAGATATACCCACAGACTGCCCGCAGAGAGACGAACGCATGGGGTGGCTCGGCGATGCGCAGGTATTTGCAAAAACAGCCTGCTACAATTATAACGCAAAAAAATTCTTTGAAAAATGGCTTGGCGATATTCGTGCCGAACAGCGCCCCGACGGCTCCGTTCCCGACACGGTGCCGAATTTCTGGCTGCTTTCAAGATCGAGTACGGCATGGGGAGATGCTGTGACCGTTATTCCGTGGCAGCTGTATATGATGTACGGGGACAAGAAAGACCTTGAACTGAATTTTGACGCAATGAAGCATTGGGTCGATTATATGACTGCGGACAGTCTTAACAAATATCTATGGACATGCGCCGATGATTCGGATAAAATGTGGCACAAGCATTACGGCGACTGGCTTGCACTTGATGCGCCGTACGGCAGCTACAGAGGGGTCAGCCGTGATAATTTCATCGCAAGCGCATTTTACGCATACTCAACCGAACTTCTGATAAGATCAGGCAAGACTATCGGAAAGGATATGACGGAATACGAGGAGCTGTATAAAAACATTGTAGATACTTTTAAAAAGACATTTACAACGTATACAACTCAAACGGAGTGCGTTCTTGCGCTGTATTTCGACCTCACGGATGATAAAGAGAAAACAGCGGAGCAGCTCAATGATATGATAATATCAAACGGGAGAAAGCTCAAGACGGGATTTGTCGGAACTCCGTATTTGCTGTATGCACTGAGCGATAACGGCTATGCAAAAACTGCGTATGATCTGCTTTTGCAGGAGGAATATCCGTCATGGCTTTACGAGGTAAACCACGGAGCGACAACGATATGGGAACATTGGGACGGCATACGCGATGACGGCACATTTTGGAGCACAGATATGAATTCGTATAATCATTATGCATACGGCTCAGTGTTCGATTGGGTGTATTCCGTTGCGGGCGGCATACGTCCGGGCAGTGCCGGATTTGAAAGTGCAATAATCGCGCCTGTTCCCGATAAAAGGCTCGGATGGCTTGCGGTATCGTATGAAACGGCATATGGCAAGATCATCTCAAAATGGACTTATGAAGGGGAAAGCGTCAGATACGAGATCACAACGCCTGTTCCTTCAATTGTAATAATCGGCGGAAAGAAATACGAAGTCGACAAGGGGAGTTATGTTTTTTATGAATAATGAGCTGCACAGAAAAACGCCTATAATGGGTTGGGCGTCATGGAACTGTTTCAGGACAAATATAAGCGAGGAAATTATAAAACAGCAGGCGGATGCACTTATGAGCACGGGACTTGCGGAGTATGGCTATACATACATCAATATGGATGACGGCTTTTTTGGAGGACGCAAAGAAAACGGGATATTGCAATTTCATAAGAAGCGTTTTCCGAACGGCATAAAGCCGGTCGCCGACTACGTTCATCGCTTAGGACTAAAAGCCGGAATATATGCTGATGGCGGTGATACGACCTGCGGTTTTTACTATGACAATGAGGGAGAAAACGGATATAACGTTGGATTGTACGGACATGAGGAACAGGATCTAAAAATGTACCTTGATGACTGCGGCTTTGATTTTATCAAGGTCGACTGGTGCGGCGGTCTGCGTCTTGGTCTTAATGAAAAAGAGCAATATACAAAGATCGGCAGGATCATCGATAAAATACGGGAAAGAACGGGACGCTGTATCGTATATAATATCTGCCGCTGGCAGTTCCCCGGTGCGTGGGCAGCGCAGGTTGCCGACTCATGGAGAACGGGCGCGGATATTGCGCCGGAATTTAAATCGGTGCTGCATCAGCTTGATGTTATAAAGCCGTTGGCGCGTTACTGTTCGCCGGGACATGTCAACGACCTTGACATGATGCAGCTGGGAAACGGTATAAGCCATGAGGACGAAAAAACTCACTTCGCCATGTGGTGCATGATGTCAACTCCGCTTATAATCGGCTGTGACCTTACAAAAATAAACGAAAGTACGCTGGAAATACTGAAAAACAGAGAGCTCATTGCCGTAAATCAGGACAGCGCGTGCCTTCAGGCATTTGTTATAAAAACAGTGAAATCACCAAGTGGAGATATCTTAGGCGAAATATGGATAAAGGATCTGGGAAGGAAAAATTCAAACGAAAAGGCGATAGCTTTCCTTAACCGCAGTACGGACCGGCTCGAAATGAGCCTTGAGCTTTCCGATGCCGGGCTGACAGGCGAAATTACCGCTGTAAGGGATCTGTGTGAACACTGTGACAAACCATGCAGCCGGATGATCACTGTAACGCTGAGGCCTCATGAAACGGCTGCCTACAGGGTGAAGAGCGAAAGCTCGGAGGAGATCATAAATACTGCTGATACGGGAGAATACAAGGAAAAGCCGCTTAATAAGATCGCAATGGATACCGCGAAGAAGCTTACGGCAGAGGGAGCGTATCTTGCAGATGTACGGTCTCCGTCCGAATACAAGAAAAGACATCTTGACGGGGCAATAAATGTGCCTTATACCGAGATACACGCTGTAGCGGGAGATTTTTTAAAGGATAAAACAAGACCGGTTATAGTGTATTGCTCTACAGGCAAGAGAAGCCTTCAGGCGAAAACAAGCCTTGATTATCTTGGTTATGAAAAAGTATACTATTTAGGCGGAATAAAGCTATAAAGCAAAAGGGGCTGTTGATGCAGCTCTTTTCGCCATTGGTAAAAAATAACAATGACAAATTGTTTGATTTGAAGGTAATACTTTTCTAACTTGATTCTAGTTTTCTGAATGTTATTATGCTTGCTATGATTTTTGATGCTATTTTTATGTGAATACGCTCTAAACTGCCTGATCAAGCACCAGCGGTTCCTATATCTGTTATATGTGACAAAGTCTTACTTCTCAGATATTATCGCTTCCGGTATAGTAAACAGAAATGAGATCATAGCCCTTGCCGGTGCTGTGACCGGTATGCTGGTACAAGCTGCCAAAACAGAGCTGTTCAAGGTCGTAAATGTTCCTATGAAGGATACAATGGGGGAGTATGTTACTTTGGCTGCAAAGACGGCAAATGAACAGAATGAGTATTTCACAGGACCGCTCGGAAATGATGTATTTCAGTTTTCGCCTATGCCGTGGGTATCATATATCGCATACCAATTCCGGCAAAAAGGATAATGCGACGCCGCTTTTCGATTGGGGAAAATATTTTGAACATGACGGAAAGACACTTCTTCCGTTTTCCGTACAGGCACATCATTCATTTGTGGACGGATTGCATATAGGAAAGCTTGCAGATAAGGTGCAGAGATTTTTAAATGAGTATTGAACAAATTGGAGGATATATAAAATGGCTGAAGTATACAAATTTAAAGTAAAACTATATGAATTAGAAGAAAAAATATGGAGAGATATTGAAATATCTTCGTTATCGACCGTGTCAAAAATGGCATATACTGTACTTGCAGCATTTAGGGCGAATGGCAGTCACTTATTTTGCGTCAGGCGTGCAGACGAAACATATGAATTTGTGTATGATGACTTTGAAGATGTGGACAAAGATGTAATTGACCCGAGTACGGTCAAGCTTTCAAAGCTAAAACTCACAGTTGGAGATAAACTTACGATAGAATATGATTACGGAGCGGGATGGCGTTTTGACATGGAGCTTATTTCTGTCACAGAAATGCGGCGCGGAACCGGTACACATTATCCATATATAACTGCCGGAGAAGGATATGGCATTATTGAGGACAGCTTTCCGGGAGTGCTGGAAGACTATATAGAGCAGATAGATAAGACCGGCGATCTGCCTATGGTCTATTCTTCATATGAAGATAAAGAAAAAGAATGGGATTATAGGAGATTTGATTTGAAGCTCACAAATATACTCTTAAAATATCATATTGATTCTATAAAAGAAGCATACGAGAGTGAATATTGGGATTGAGTAGTGAACAGAAATATTAAAGCAATAACCGATTTTATTTTCGCGGAGGACGAGCCGCAGCCATCAGATGTGATAATGGTGGTCGGCGGCTCGCATCCGGAGGCAGCAGAATCTGCGGCGGAGCTGTGGCAACAGGGATATGCACCGATAATAATGATAGGCGGAGGCGTAAGCATTAAAACAGGTAAATTTCCCGGAAGCCATTCTAAACAGGATATATATAACGGGGATTATGCCGATGAATGCGAGTTTTATACCGATGTGCTTGTGAAAAACAGCGTGCCGGAAGAAGTTATTTTGGGTGAAAACAAATCTTCATTCACAAAAGAGAACGCGATATATGCGAGAAAACTGGCTGATGAAAATGGGTTGAATGTTCGTAAGGCGATACTTATATGCAAAACATTTCATGCAAGACGGTGTCTGCTGTTTTATCAATTCGCATTCCCCAATACGGAATTTTACGTCAAGACCTTTGAGGGGTTTGGCATCAGCAAGGACAACTGGTATTTATCTGAATATGGAGTGAAAAGAGTTCTTGGGGAATTGAAGCGCTGTGGAGAACAAATTGACTTTACAGAATTGACGAGGAAATAGAATGAAAAACTTATATCTGATAGGCGGCACGATGGGTATCGGCAAGACGACCGTGTGCCAAAGGCTGAAATCAAAATTAAACAACAGCGTGTTTCTTGACGGTGATTGGTGCTGGGATGCGCATCCTTTCCGGGTAACAGAAGAGACAAAGCAGATGGTGATGCAAAATATTTGTTTTCTGCTCGATCAGTTCATACACTGCTCGACGTATGATAATATCATATTCTGCTGGGTAATGCATGAGCAATCTATCATAGACAATATCATAAAAAATATCGATAGTGCAAAATGTGATATAAGGTCGATCTCGCTCATATGCAGTCCCGAAACGCTTCGTACCCGGCTTGAGCGTGATGTTGAAAATGGGCTGCGGACGGCTGATGTGGTTGAGCGAAGCATAAAACGGCTGCCGCTTTATGTTGAGTTGGATACACAAAAGCTTAATACCGATGATATGAGCATAAATGCTATTGCCGACATGATAATAGAAACATGCACGAGGACAGGTAAAATATAAAAGGAACAATAATGATGTATGACTGCGGAATTACAAAAGAGAACAATTGGTTTCGTTATCGCGCTGCAGTACAGGTTAGGAGTTTAAAATGAAACATACTGCCGCATTTATACCGGAGGAATATCGCGGCTCGCTGTTAGCTGCAGCACGGGCAAGATGGCTGATATGGGCTCAGAGCTTGCGGACAGGCTTGTGCTATGCGATAAATCCTCAGATGTGCTGGATACCACTCCAGATATTTTCTAACCACTACACAAATACCACACTTACGACCCCTTGACTTATTTCCACAGTAAAATAAAACCTCCCCAAACCGCTTAGGTAAGGGGAGGTTTTGGTACACCATCAGGGGCTCGAACCCTGGACACCCTGATTAAGAGTCAGGTGCTCTACCAACTGAGCTAATGGTGCGTAACTGTGACCACGCATATTATAATACCACACAAATGTGGGTTTGTCAATAGTTTTTTATATTTTTTTCAATTTTTTTGCCAAGTTTTTTCGTCATATACATTTTGTATCTAATTATATCAGCCGCAGGCTAAAAGCCTGCGGCTGATAAATCATACATCACTGCGGAACGTATTGGTTAAATACTACATTGGAAAGTCCCGGTCTCCAGCGTACCACATTGCCGTTCTTTTCCGCCCAGAACCTGATGGCTCCCACTCCGGCAATTCCTTCAAGAGACACTCCTTCAAGCGTATATCCCTCGTTATCCTTGCTCTTGAGCGTAAAGTTTGCGGTCTTTTGGTCGAAGTCAAGCTCTGCCGTCACATTCCATGTGGTTGAGCTTCTCCCTACAGGATTATCGCTTATGCTGGAATCCCTTTCCCAGTCTTCTGCTACCTGAGCCGCACCATGGCCGCGCAATCTGTAATACGTCTGTTGTGCCTTTGAGGTGTACTCCTGCGAAAGCTCAAGTATTATATTTCCATTATTCTCGACAGCATCGTCCGGATTAAAGTTCTTATCCAGGATCTGTACATAGAACTTATATTCCGCGCCGTCCCAATTCCACGCATCGCTTGAATCCTTAAGTCCGCCTGTGCTGAACGTGAACGAAAGCTCCGCCTTCCCGGATTCAACGGGCGTATCGAAGATCTTGTAGAATCCGCCGCTTGCCGTAGCATCATCCATACGGAACGTCAGCGTTCCTCCGGACGCGCTGAGCGAGGTGTTAGCCGCATCTCCGGCCTGCATAACAAAACCGTCCGTACCATTCCTAAACGAGGATGTAAACAGCTGAGTCTTCTTGAGGAAATTCAGCTTGCACGATTCTGCCGGAGTATTATTTATAAGCGTAACTATGTAATAGTCGCCGGCCTCTGCATTCTCTGCCACCGTAAGCGTACCATTTTCATCAAGTGTAATCCCAGTCGGCGTTACCACGCTGCCGGAAGCGTCGCGCAGCTCGTATTCAACGCCTATAAGCGTAGCTGCGTTGTAATCCACGCCCTCTACCTCCGACACATGCGTGGCCGAAGTAAGCGCAAACGAATCTGTGCTCGGTATCACGACCGTTCTTTCGGTATTCACCGGCTCGCCAGCGCCTTCAGCGCCTATCGTATAAGCCTTGAAGCCGGTAAGGGCGTAAGTTGCATTGCCGTTGCCTCTTATCCTGCCGAATACGACCCTGTTTATCGGCTTGGAGGCCGGTCCTATGCCGTTGGCATAAGGTATAGCCTGGTTATCAATATACAGCTCACCGGTCTCAGCATTAGCCACAGTCAAAAGCAGCTCAGTGCCGTTGCTTACAACGATGAAATGCACGCGCTGGTTCGTATAATCGCCGGGATACCTATTATCGCCGGGCGCAAGGGTGATATAGTTTTCACCGTTATATACAGGCTCCCATCTGCCGGTATTCTGGCTGGATGCTCTCAGGCCTATGCGACTACCTACAGTATTTCCGTTATTTAAAGAAATACCGAATACGTTTCCTCCCCAATCCATTTCCTTAAATATCATATCATATTCCATAACGAATTTCTCCGCCGTCTGGGGGAAGTTTATCGTCACGCTGTTAGAACCGGATATCTCAATCGTCTGGCCGTTATTGTCGGCATATTCATAGCCGGTGGACGTCCAGTATTGATGTCCGAGTCCGCTGGGTGCGAATTGTATGCGCAAAAGCTCAGTATCAAGCCCGGTAACAGGAACTCTCTTTTCCTTATAATACAAGCGGATATAGGTATCAGCATTTTCACCCACCGTTACATCTACCGTATTCGACTGGTCTGCGTCAAACTCAAAAGATACCGTCTGGCCTGCATAATCCTCATATCCCGGAGGCAGATCCTCTACCGAAGCCGGGAAGGTATAGGTTATATCCATCTTCGCGCTGTCGGGAACGGTAAAGGTCGTATTCTCCTTGGCCTTACCCGCTTCCACGCTTTCGGCGATCTCAACGTCACCGAAATAATAGCTTGTATAGACTGTGCGCTCCGCACCTGCAAGAAGCGTTGCGTCTATCGAAACATCTTCATTGGCATTGGCCGTACCGGAAGCCGATTTATATTCCGGCTTGGTTATCTTATAATCGTATTCGCCTGTCTTGAGCTTTATGGCCGCATGTCCGTCAGCGTCTGTCGTAAGCGTCCTCGTGCCTATCGTCACCATCGCGTCCGCCACAGGCTCTCCTGCCGCATCCTTGACATTAAATTCAATAAGCGCGCGCTCAACGTTGTATACCACTTCTTCTACCTTGAGGTTATCGATGGAACAGGAATTCTTGATAACAAACTTTGCCGGGGAAACATATCCTGCCGAAGCAAAGGAGATCGCATATATATTCCTGTAATCGCTGTTATCTGTATAATCCTGTATCGAAAGATCTATTGTCCTGGCTGTCGGGTCTTCCGTCATCTCCACATGGAACCAATGTCCCGCTGTAGAAAACGACTGCGGCAGAGAAACAGCCTCAGCCGTACCGGCTTGATAGGTTATTGCCCCGGTTGAAGGCTTTGCCAGCGTTATGATATTTTCTCCGTCCTCCCCTGCTATCTGCACCGAGCTTGAGGCGGAAGCCTTCCAGTCGAAGGAGAATTTCAGCGTCTGCGGCTCTTCCGGCTGCACGGGATTCTCATATGACGGATTCTGCTCGTCAAGCGCGGGTACAAGCGGCACCATTGTATCGATACCATCCCAAAGCATTGCCATAACGTATCCGCCCATCGGGACAGTAATGGGATCAGCGTTTATTGTACCCGTCCGGCCGTTTTCTATCTCCTGAGACACTGCCGTGACATCACTCAGCGTACCGCCGTCAGTATAGACAGCCTGCATCAGCACCGGTGATATTGTCTTGCCGGAATTATTGGCGATAACTGCTGTTGCCGTGCCAAAATCGAACGACTGTACAGATATCCCCGACGATGCCGGTGAAAGTCTCAGATCCATCGTTGAGGTACCGGAGGTCACTCTGAACACCTCATTAAAGGGCGCAGACTCGTTAGCAACACTGCCGGAGGAGAAGCTCCACTCGCCGTCTGCCGTAAAGCCCTTGGTATCAATGAGCTTTGTCGTGCTCTCCTCGGGCGTCGGCGGCTCCTCAGATGCCGGGGTATGGGCAAAGGCTACCTCATCAAACCCAGCCTTTGGAGAAAGCGTTTTGCCGTCTGAAGAAAGCGCAGCCTTTCCTATATAGTAGCTCGTATGCGGCGGCTGGTTATAGCCGACATTCTGCCAGGCGACAGCGCAGCGGTACTGTGTATCGTGCATGAGCGTTGTCAGCTTGTATTCAGTGGGGATAGTGGTGGTGAATATCCTCAGAGCCGTATCGTCGTTGGTGCCGAACATCACTTCCTCGCGCCAATCGCCCATGATATCAGCCGACAGGGCTGCGTTTGATTTAGAGGAGTTGTTGGAGTGAACGCCGTCAAATGTTACTCTCTCAAAGCCAGACTCATCAGGCGTGCCGTATTTTACCACTCTCGTGTAATCTAAAAGCTCCCTGGCCAGATCGCCGTCCCAGTAAATAAGCGAATTGGTCTCACGCGGCTGTGTACCGATAGATACTCCGTCCGTTCCGTAAAGCTCAGAATCGGTCTTGCTCCAGAATTCGGCCGTGTCGTTCACGTTATCATCGATATTGCCCATAACGCCGCGGCCGTTATCGGCTTTGCTGCCGGCAAGAGCCTTTCCGGCCAGTATCTCGCCCGTTCCCGCACGGCGGTATTCGGCCGCGTAGCCATCGTTGCAGACATCCGCGCTCTCGTGAACCTGGAATACCTCTTGGTTGCCATCGTTATCAAAGTCGGAAACGTGCAGGGCATCGCCGTGGCCGTGGCCGGTGGAGTTTAATATCTGACCGTTATCATCAACAACGGTAGAACCGAACACTATCTCGTCCTTGCCATCGTTATCGGCATCGGCAACCGAAAGGTTGTGGTTGCCCTGACCATAGAGCGTCTTGTTATTGCTTGTGTCGGTCCTTGACCACAGCATGGTAAAGTTTTCGCCGTCCCAGTCATAGGCGGCCATGCCGGCCTTTTCATAATATCCGCGCGACACGATAAGGCTGGGCGTCTGACCGTTTAAGTAAGCCACAGCGGACAAGAACCGCTCCGAGCGGCCGCCGTAATTATCGCCCCAGCTTTTTACCGACCCTCTCTGGGGATAAAAATCGATCGTCTGCATAGCCTCGCCCGTTTCGCCGTTAAACATAGTGAGCCAGTCCGGGCCTTGTATGATATGGCCGTTCTTGCTGCCGCCCTGGCGCAGGTCGGCCGTATCGTCACCGGCAGTGATATCCTTGCCCTTAGAGCTTACGTACGCGCCGGTAGAATCCTTCGACCCGGGAGCTGTGCGCAGAGCCATCTCCGCCTTGCCGTCACCGTCAAAGTCATAGACCATGAATTGCGTGTAATGCGCGCCGGCTCTGATATTTATACCCAGATCGATCCTCCAAAGCTGTGTTCCGTCCATCTCATAGCAGTCTATAAGTACATTGCCGGTATATCCGTGGTCAGAATTGTCGTGCGAATTGGAAGGATCCCATTTGATAATGAACTCATATTCTCCATCGCCGTCAACATCCCCTACACTGGTATCGTTTACCGAATATGTATAACTCTCTCCGGATTTTGTCACTCCTCCCTCCGGTCTGTTGAGCGGAACATCATAATACGCATCGTCCCAAACGCTTATCGTGTCTCCCTCATCAGGCTCCTCACCCGAGGGAACTACCTGGTAGCTCTGATAAGCAAAGCCTGAGGTATCGGTGTAATTGGTAGCGTCAAGCCCTTGTTCAATCAGCTCGCCGTCCCGATAGAGGTCAAACGTCTGATCAAGCGGTTCCGTACCCAAAAGCCGCCAGCTCAAAAACACGCCGTTGTCAACACGCACCGCAACGGTCCCGCGGTCAAGGTATTCGACCTGCCGCGTACTGTCCGCCGCCGAAACGCTTACCGGAAACGCTGCCGGGAAGGCTGACAGTAAAACCGAAGCGCTGACGAGGGCGCTTACAAGTTTTTTCTTCATAAATATCCTCTCTCTTTCTCTGAAAATGTTTATAAAAACCTTTATTACATTATACAATATTTCGTGAAAACTTACAAGAGTTTTTTTAGAATTTATCCGATAAATGAACAAAAATACCCTTAAGGAATAAAAAATACAAATTTATCTGTTATTTTCATTGACATAACGGGCAGGGATGTAATATAATAGGGTAAATTAGATTAGTCAATTGCGAAACTTTTTTCGTAATTGACTTCTGGCTTAAAACGCTATTGCGTTTTACAATTATCTAGACAAATTAGATATGAAGGAGTTAAACATCTGATGCAAAAACTTGGAGTAAACGAGATACGCGAGAAATTTTTGAGTTTTTTTGAGACCAAGGGTTGTCTTAGGCTCGGCAGTTTCCCGCTGATACCTAAAAACGACGCCAGCCTGCTTCTGATAAATTCCGGCATGGCTCCGATGAAGCCCTGGTTCCAGAATCCTGAGACGGCTCCCCGCCGCCGTGTCACCACCTGCCAAAAATGCATTAGGACCGGCGATATTGAAAACGTCGGCAAGACAGCACGCCACGGCACTTTTTTTGAGATGCTCGGCAATTTTTCTTTCGGCGACTATTTCAAGAAAGAGGCTACAGCCTGGGCATGGGAATTTTTCACCAAGGTTATGGAAATACCGGAAGAAAAGCTCTGGGTCTCCGTTTATGAGGAGGATGATGAGGCGGCCGAGATCTGGGAAAAGCAGGTCGGCGTACCTGCCGGGCGAATAGTGCGTCTGGGTAAAGAGGACAACTTCTGGGAGCACGGCACCGGTCCCTGCGGCCCCTGCTCGGAGATATACTATGACCGCGGCGAAGAATACGGCTGCGGCAAGCCTACCTGCGGCGTAGGCTGCGACTGCGACCGTTTCATGGAAGTTTGGAACCTGGTATTCACCCAGTTCGACAAGGACGAGGATGGCAATTACACTCCTCTCCCCAACCCCAACATTGATACCGGCATGGGGCTTGAACGATTGGCAGTTGTTATGCAGGGTGTAGACAACCTTTTTGAGATAGATACCGTGCAGGACGTTATGAATCATATCTGCCGCATATCCGGGCTTGAGTACAAAAAGGACGAGAAAAAAGACGTGTCCCTGCGCGTTATAACCGACCATATCCGCTCAACAGTGATGATGGTCTCCGATGGCGTTATCCCCTCCAATGAAGGACGCGGTTACGTTCTGCGCCGTCTTCTGCGGCGTGCCGCCCGTCATGGGAAGCTCCTCGGCATCAACGAGGCTTTCCTGTACGATGTGGCCGATACCGTCATAAACTGTTCAGAAACCGCGTATCCGGAGCTTGCGGAAAAGCGCGAATATATCAAAAAGATAATAAAGCTTGAAGAGGAGCGTTTCGATGCTACCATCGACAACGGCCTGGCTGTTCTGGAGAAATACATCGAAGAATGCAAAAACGCTCACAAGAGCATCCTTCCCGGCGAAGACGCTTTCAAGCTGCATGACACATACGGCTTCCCCCTCGACCTCACGGTGGAAATAGCCGCCGAAAACGGCATCAGCGTTGATACCGAAGGCTTTAATAAAGCCATGCAGGAGCAGAAGGATACTGCCAGAGCCGCCAGAAAGGACGGCTCCAGCTGGGATTCTGACGAGGTATACACATTTGAAAACGCGGAACCTACCGTATTCATCGGCTATGATACCCTCGAAGCGGAGGCGAAGATCGTGGGCGCTGCATTGAAGGACAGCGGCGTTTGCGAAGGCATAGGCGCCGGAGAGGCCGGCTTCATCGTTACCGACAAAACTCCGTTTTATGCAGAAATGGGCGGTCAGGTAGGCGATATCGGTACGGTGATCTCCAAAAGTAAGACCGTTGCAGAGGTCGTAAATACCACCAAAACCGGCGACGGCCATTATCTGCACGAAATAAAGGCCGATGCCCCGATAAACATCGGCGATACCGTTATCATGTCAGTAAATAAGGCGGTAAGAAAAGACATCTGCCGCAACCATTCAACGACCCACTTGCTGCACAAGGCTCTCAAGGAGGTCCTCGGTTCGCACGTTGCCCAGGCCGGCTCCTACGTGGATGCGCACAGGCTGCGTTTCGACTTCTCTCATTTTGAGGCCATGACCGCCGAGCAGCTTGCCGAAGTCGAAAAAAAGGTCAACGAGGCCATTTTAGCCGGTCTGGAAGTGACTGTGCAGGAGCTGCCGATAGAAGAAGCGAAAAAATTGGGCGCAGCGGCGCAGTTTGGTGAGAAATACGGCGACATCGTGCGCGTAGTCTCCATGGGCGATTACTCGATAGAATTTTGCGGCGGAACCCATCTTACGAACACCGCGCAGGCCGGTTTGTTCAAGCTGCTGTCCGAGGGCGGAGTGGCAGCCGGGGTGCGCAGGATAGAGGCTGTTACCGGACGTGGAGTCATGGAGTATATCCACGAACGCGATAACATGATAGCTTCTGCCGCCTCATCGCTCAAGACGAATGAGCACGATCTGGTGAAAAAAGCTGCATCTGTCGTAAATGAGCTGCGTGAATCACAAAAGGAGATTGAAAAGCTCAAGGAGGCCTCTGCCCGCGACGAGGCAAAAAATATGCTGGCGTCCGCCACAAGCATAGGCAGTGCACAGCTCATCACCTCCCGCATAGACGGTCGCAGCGCGGACAGCCTGAAAACTACGGCCGACTCGCTGCGCGACAGCCTCAGCTGCGGTATCGTAGTCTTAGCATCGCTTGACGGCGATAAGATCACCTTCGTCGCCATGGCATCCAAGGAAGCTGTAAAGGCCGGAGCACACTGCGGCAATATAATCAAAAATATCACCGCCGTATGCGGCGGCCGCGGCGGCGGCAAGCCCGATATGGCCCAGGGCGGCGGCAAAGATGCTTCCAAGATAGACGAGGCACTGGCAAAGGCGGCTGAGATAGCAGCCGAGCAATTAGGGGCGCAGCTGTAATAGGCTGTCCCCCTAAAACGTGTCTTAAAAGGAGGGCAGGTATGAACATACTTACTGTAGTCGAATCCAAGCATCAGGGCAATACTCTAAAGATCGCCCAAGCCATGGCCAAAGCCGTTCCTATGACGGTCACAGACGCTAAAGGCCTTGCCGGATATGATCTTAAAAATTACGACATTATCGGGTTTGGCAGCGGCATATATTACGGTCGCTATGACAAAGATCTTCTGGAGGCAGTCAAAAGCCTGGGCAGCGAAAAGGCCTTTTGCTTTGTATTTTCCACCAGCGGCATGGGAAGTATAAAAGAGGAGAACGATCCTCTTATCGCCCTGCTTGATCAAAAAGGCAAGACGGTTTTAGGCTCATTCAGCTGCCGTGGGCATGACAAATTTCTGCTCTTCCGAATCATCGGCGGCCTGAATAAGGGGCATCCCGATGAGCAGGACGCAAAAAACGCCCGGGATTTTATACTCGGAATTGTAGAAAAATATAATAACATGAAAAAGGAGCTGTAAATATGGATTGCTTATTCTGTAAAATAATAAATGGCGAAATACCCTCAACAAAAGTATACGAGGACGAATATGTTTATGCTTTCCGCGATATCGAACCGCAAGCTCCGGAGCATATCGTTATAGTTCCCAAGGAGCATATCGAGTCGGCCAATTTCATCACCGCAGATAACAGCATATATGCCGCCAAGATGTTTGAGGCCGCCTCAAAGATCGCAAAAGAGCTGGGCTTTGCCCAGGACGGCTATCGCATCGTCAACAACTGCGGCCAAAACGGCGGCCAGACAGTTATGCACCTGCATTTCCACCTCATGGGCGGCCGCGAATTTGCCTGGCCGGCCGGTTGAAATGGATAAAAATGGGGATTTTTTAAAATTTCCCAAAAAAAATTCAAAAATTTTTAATAAAATCCTTGACAGAACCACCCCGAATAAGGTATAATATAATAGTGATTTGAAGAGTGCTTTAAATCATGCTTATTCCATCAAGTCCATTTTACAATCGACTTGCCGGAGGGAGGGGAACAACAGTGTCTGAAATCAGAGTAAAAGATAACGAGTCCTTGGACAGTGCTCTGCGTCGTTTTAAACGTCAGTGCGCCAAGTCAGGTGTTATGTCGGAGATCAGAAAACGCGAGCATTATGAAAAGCCCAGTGTAAAGCGTAAGAAAAAATCTGAGGCGGCAAGAAAGAGAAAGTTCAAGTAAATATTGGGGTGACAGTGTTGTCATTGAAAGAGAAATTGTCGGCGGATTTTAAGCTGGCGATGAAAAACAAGGATACAGTCCGCAAGAATACGATACAGATGGTCAAGGCTGCGATTTTGCAGGTCGAAAAAGACAAGCAGATCACTCTGGACGACAACGGTGTTTTGGACGTTATATCCAAGCAGCTGAAGCAGCGCAGGGACTCCCTGCCCGAATACGAAAAAAGCGGACGCGAGGATTTAATCCTTCCTCTCAAGCAGGAAATGGATATTTTGATGGAATATCTGCCTGAGCAGCTTACGGGTGAAGTGCTTGAAAAAATAGTTAAGGAAGCAGTTTCCGAAACGGGCGCATCGTCTATGAAGGATATGGGCAAGATCATGGAATATGTGAAGTCGAAGGGTATGGCTGACGGCAAAGAGATATCTCAGATTGCCAGAACGCTGTTTTAAAAAAAGAATAATGCCGGATCATGTATCCGGCTTCTACGCTGGTGTAGCTCAGTTGGCAGAGCGACTGATTCGTAATCAGTAGGTCGCGGGTTCGACCCCCGCCATTAGCTCCAAAAATAAACGCTTTGGTATTCGCAACAGAACGATAAAATCAATCCGTCTGTTGGACAAGGCGTAAATGGACATATCGCACGATGAATTTGCGATATGTCCGTTTTTTTGCCTGTGTATAAAATTTCTTCCGCGTTTTTTTGTTGACACAGTCCGCACAAAGAGCTATAATGAAGGTAGGAATACTAACAAGAGGGATGGTCATGAAAAAAATTATTGTCTCCGCTTTACTTACTGCCGCTTTTTTGACAGCCTCTCTGCCCGCAGGAGCCTACTGGGAATACAGCGAACACATACTTGATTTCAGCTGTTTTTTGAATTATGCCGATGAGGTATGCTATACGGCATACACCAGGGGTTCCGAAGAGCTGTATTTATTCAATATGGAAACAGATGAACAGGTATCCTGCTACAACAGAATAACGCACGAGAACGCATATGCTGCCCAGAACAGCGATATAAACAAATTGCGGCAAGAGCGCGGTCTGGATCCAATACCCACAAGCACGCCGCGTCCTACGCCTACCATAGCCCCGGAAAAGGAATCAAGCGGTATACACGCCGTAAATCAGGATGAAAGCGGCCTTAGCGCCTTTTTCTCCGCCGATGGCGAGCAGCTTACCCCTTACATATACGATGTTGTCTGGGATTTCGGCTACGAGCACCAGTTTGAATATTATACATATTCGCCGCACGGCTTCCCGACATTGCACCTGGAGCGGCTGATAAGTCCTGTGGAACATGCGGCTATTGGGGAAAACGGCGCGATCAAATACATCGACACGGATTTTCGTGAGATCGATATATACGACCGCCATCAGCCCTTTTATAACAAGCGCGAGGATCTCGGCGACAACTTCCTGCAATTATCCGTGACCGCTCCGGATACGAAGGAAAACACAGTGACGGGCGTTGTTGACAAGAACACCGGTAAAGCGGTCATAATGCGCGGCGACTACGGTTTTGATAGGGCGGCGGACGCTGATGAGGTGGCGATAATTTTTGTTACTGATACGGGTAAATACGGCGCTGTCGATGACGAAGGGAATCTTCTTCTGGAGCCTGTGTATGAACATCTCGGTTTTTTCAGCAGCGAGATGTTTTTGGCCGGTATTACAGATGAAAACTGCAAAATGAAGTACGGTCTTATCGGCCGGGATGACAATGTATACGTCGACATTACCAACGACAACATATCAGGCTTTGCAGACGGTGCTATACAGATAAGAGACGGAGAGGAAACAATCTGCGTTGATTTTGCAGGCAACGAAGCGATCCCGCATGAGAAATTGTATGCAAGAGATGACGGCCTGGGCGTTTCCTCAAAAAACAGCGTTGACTGGGAAAGAAATGTAGTATCTGTATGCAATACTTTCAACAACGAAACACTTATATACAAATTCAAGAATGAGTACGCCTGTATATGGCTTGACGGCGGTTATGTGGATCTTGAAGGACTTAATGCTGTGCATGAGGATGGCGTCACCTATGTGCCCGGGGCAGCTCTGGCTAAAGCCCTGGGAGCCAGCGTTGAGGTCAAACTTAACGGGCTTATCATAGAACGTGGCGATATGCGGCTGTCATTTTACGAGAACAGCCCCTATATGACGTCGGGAAATACGAATATCGCTCTTGACGCAGCTCCTAAGCAGGAAAACGGGACGCTGATGATCCCGGCCGAAGCTCTGGCCTCCGCCCTCGGGTATAAGGCAGAATATATGCCCGTATCACATATATTGAAACTTGAGAGCGGGCAATGAAAAATCAACACTAAATAAACGGCCGCAAGCGTAATGCCTACGGCCGTTTATTTTTGGTGCTCAAGGCCGGGGTCGAACCGGCACGGGAGTTAAGTCCCACGGGATTTTAAGTCCCGGGCGTCTGCCTATTCCGCCACTTGAGCAATTCACGAGAAATATTATACCATATACGGTGGAAAAAGTCAATATCAAAATTATGTATTTTTTTAAATTCTGCTTGACAATTTGAATTTTCTGTGGTACAATACACACAATAGGTCACGGAGGAATAAGCCATGCTTAACAGTATTCTTTATACAGCAGAATATTATTACTTTAGCCGCTATTGCCGCTCGAGTTTTTTGTGCTGTCCGAAGCTGATCGTTAAGTAATGGTTTTTATCATTAAAAGATAAACGGCAACTGCGGAGGTGCAGCTGCCGTTTTTTAATGCTTTCGCGGCCTATATCTATGTAGTACAGTAGCACAGTAGAAAAGGAGACAAAAACAATGATCATTATTCTTAAGAACACCGCCACAAAACCGCAGATCGATCAACTGCTTAAAAAGCTGGAGACCATGGGCTACCAGCATCACTACAGCCGCGGCGATCAGTCGGCAATCGTCGGCATTATCGGCGATACCTCTAAGATAGACGCCGATTCGCTGCTGGTAAACGACGCCGTCGCCGCCGTCCGGCGCGTATCCGAGCCATTTAAGCTTTCCAACAGGAAGTTCCATCCGCAGGATACCGTCCTCGACATCTGCGGCCGCAAACTCGGCGAAGGCTTTTTCAGCGTTATTGCCGGCCCTTGTTCGGTGGAGACTGAAGAGCAGATAATCGAGGTTGCCGAAGACGTCAAAAAAAGCGGCGCTAAATTCCTGCGCGGCGGCGCTTTCAAACCGCGCACCTCACCATACGCCTTCCAAGGGCTGCATGACGAGGGGCTTAAGCTGCTTATAAAAGCTAAAAAGGCTACAGGGCTGCCAATAGTGACAGAGATAATGAATCCCAACCATCTCGATCTGTTTGCCGACGTCGATATTATCCAGGTAGGCGCAAGAAATATGCAGAACTTCGAGCTTTTAAAGGAGCTTGGACGCTGCGACAAGCCGATACTCTTAAAGCGCGGCCTGGCAAACACCATAGAGGAATGGGTCATGAGCGCGGAATACATCATGTCTGAGGGAAATGAGAAAGTGATATTCTGCGAACGCGGTATACGCACATATGAAACGTTCTGCCGCAATACTCTCGACCTATCGGCTATCCCTGCCTTAAAATCCATTTCCCATCTGCCGGTGATAGTCGACCCCAGCCATGCAACAGGTCTACCGTGGATGGTGGAGCCGATGTCCAAGGCCGCCGTTGCCGCAGGCGCGGACGGGCTGATGATAGAGGTGCATAATGACCCAAAAAATGCGCTTTGTGACGGGGCGCAGTCGCTTACACCCGAGCAATTCGGCCATGTAATGGACGTAGTAAGCCGGTATGCGAAGTTTGAGGGGAAAATCATCTAAAATCAAACGCAGGAAAACAAAAACACCGCCGGTATATTTGTGCATTTGCAGCATACCGGCGGTGTTTTTCCATTTCCTTTTCGCAGCTCCATTTTTAGCTGCTTCTTTTCTCCTTCACTTTACCGGCAGCTGCAAACAGGGCTACAGCGACCAGGTCGACAGTCAACAGCTTTAGCGCATATTCCGCGCCGCATACGAAAAACACAACGTACACTACAGCGGCAATACCAACCAATATCCGCGCGATCCTGCCAAATACCTGCCTCTCCCTTTTGCTGAGCGGCTTCTGTACAGCCGCCACCGGCGACAGTGCCAGCAAAATCACCGCCGCTATCGCAGCGGCTGCCGCATACCACACAGCATTATACGGGCAATAGCGCATGAACAATAGCACCAGCGGCGTCATTATACAGGTCGACAGCCAACAGGCAAGCGATGAATCGAAATGGAAGCCGCCGGTGTATTTTTTTAATACACTGTATACGAACCAAAACGATATTGCCTCAAGAGCCATCCCCATCATCGCGCCTATTATAACCGCGGCAACCGAGTTGGCCAAAAGCGCCAATACCAGCTCCATCCCGTATATATATTCCTCGCTCTTCTCCTGCTCGGCTATCCCCTGCGAAACTGCATAAAGGACTATCTTTTCCGAAACCTTATGTAACATTACCAAGAACCTCTTGCTTTCGTATCCTCTCGCTCTTTTGCGGGTCGAACACCACAACGACACAGAACCGCCGGTACTGTTCATTATACGACCAGCTGAGCGTCCCGCCATACTTTCCCAACGAACGGTACACGCTTTTCATCCCTACGCCATGCATTTTCTTATTTTCCTTATTTGTCATGAGCGCGCCGCCGCTTATTTGCGGTTCAGCATCGGCGCTGTTCTCTATCTTTACCGAAGGAAAATTAGTATTGGCCTTGTACAACGTTACATATATGCATGGATCCTTTGAACGGCGGCAGGCTTCCATTGCATTATCCAAAAGATTGGCAAATATCGCCACCGTGTCCGCCTCCGCCAGAAAATCAAACTCCGAATACAACGACTGTATCTGTATCTTTATATCGTCTCCGCACTCTTTTATCTTCTGCGACAAGAGGATATTCAGTATGGTGTTATCGGTGTATTTAACATAGGTCAGCTTCTTCTGCTCTGCGCGCAGGCTTTTTAGATACTCAAAAGCCTTATCCTTATCTACGCTCGAAAGCTCGGCCAGCACGCCCATCTGCTTGTTGAAATCGTGGTTCATTATACGCATTGCTTCCTGCTGCTCCGATATGAGATGGAACTCCTGCAGTGCAAGCTTGTTTTTCGCACTTTCTTCCCTGCTCAATTTCAGCTCCTTGTTTTTCATGCGCACGTATTCGTTGACCGCAAAGGCAACTATGTTTATCATCAGCAGCAATATGCATATTATCACGAACGGTATTTGCCTTATTTTTTCATACAGCATCAGCGTCAGGCATATGATCGTTGCTACCGGGATCAGCGTCATTATCATCACCGAATCCTCTCCGTCTTTCGATGATCCCTTGGCGATCCGCTTCACGATCTGTTTCATGATCAAGATCTCCGTGAAATAGATCATTTTCCCCAAGAACGTAAGCGCCATCGATTGATGCGGGAGCATATCGTGCGGAGATGTTACGCTATAAGTGTTGATAAGGACAGAAAGAAATACATATTCACCCACTATAGACAAAAAGTCCAAAAGCAGACTGTTTACCGCCGCTGTTTTTATACCTGTATCATAACAGAAGTAAAACAACAAAAGATTCACCACGAAAAATGCTGATATCGACAATACCGGCTGCCCGACCATGGTTGCCACAAGCAGCAGCGCATATCCGGCAAAGGATACAATTGCGCTTTGAAGATAGTTTTTCCGCGGATAAAATGTCGTTGAGGCGTAGTATACCATGATTATATACTCAAAAAGTATCCCCATCAATAGCCCCATGTCAAATCTCATATCGTACCACCGATCCATTCGGTAAATTTCTCTTTGAATTTCTGTATTTTCCTACGCGATATCTCCACGTTATACACCTTACCGTTATATGCACATATCACACAGTCCTGCGTAAAATCGACAACATACCGCATATTCACACAGTAGCTGGCATGGACCTCACAAAAGCTCTTCTTTTCCAAAGCTTCTTTTATCCCCTTGAACGGTTCCCTCGTCTCTATATCACCGGCAGTTGTAACTATCCTGCTCACTCTGTTTTCTGTATACGCATAGATGATATTATCCACGAGGACATGCGTCCTTTTCTTATTTACGGTGACGGTAAGATACCTTTTTCGTTCGGCTATCTCCTTTAGCGCCGATTCTATCCCATAGGCGACTTTGTTCCTTTCGATAGGCTTCGGCCAAAATCTGAACGCATGTTTATTAAAGGCCTCGTCCATATAATTATTGTAAGCAGTCGCCACAAAGATGATGCTTTCATCACTCTTCCTATGTATCAGCTCAGCCGCTTGCAGACCATTCATTCCTATCATTTCAACATCAAGAAATATCATATCGTATGAATCGCCCGACATTAAAAGACTTTCCGCCGACATAAAGGTATTGATATCAAAATCTATACCCAATTCCTCACAGACACTTTCTACCATATCTGCCTCCGACTGCAGATCATATCGGTCATCATCACACACTGCGATCTTCAAAAATATCCCTCCGTACCTCCCTGCCCTCGCTGTCCGGGCGTCTGTCTGTGCATTCATCCGCCGTCCCTCGCTATAAGGCAGCAGCGGTGCGCCGTGAAAAACGGCGCCGAAAAACCCTCAGTATACTTCTCCATTGCTTCCACCAGCGTCTCCGCTTTCAGATTAGCCATATTTCCCGCCGCCAATTCAGCCTCAAGCTCCAGATATCCCGGCTCGCTTTTTATGACCGAAAGACTTTTTATCATCGGCCTTATATCCGTATCCTTTATTCCGCTTTTCGTTTTCTTGGGAACAATGAGGTCGCTATGGGACATAAAAGATCCCACGTCAAATTCCCCCGTTGTCTCCAGCCTTATTATATATCTCGCCCGATCTATCATCGAAAAATCCGGGCGTCTATCGCCTATACACTCGGCCTCCGATATGGAAAACCCCGGTGGCAGGACGCTGTTTAGCCTATCCTTGACCTCTTCTGCGGAAACTCCGCCTTCAAGCCCGATACTTAAAAGCTCCCCATCAGCCGTCATGCCGACCGGCAGCGGACAGGCCACTGTCATCACCGGATGAGGATTGAACCCCTTGGAAAACGACATCTCCAGCCCCGAACGTCTTACCGCCCGATGGAACATACGCACAAAATCAAGATGGGAAATGTATTTCACCCTCTCATCACGCGAATATTTTAAAACATAATTACTCATAGCAGACCCCCGACCCGAACGAATTAGCCCCGCATCCGGCACACTGCTCACGACAGTTCTTCGTAGTAATCCCGGCCTTGGCCTTTTCGTTCTCTCGCATCAAAAACTCTTTGGTGACCCCCACATCTATATGATCCCAGGGCAGGATCTCGTCATAGCTTCTTTCTCTGGCCGCGTAAAAGTCCGGATCTATACTGCATTCCTCAAACGCTTCCATCCATTTATCAAACAAGAACTGCTCGTCCCAGCTGTCAAATTTACAGCCCTTTTTCACCGCGCTTATTATGACATCGCACAGCCGCCGATCTCCGCGGGCAAATACGCCTTCCAGATAGCTGGTATGGTTATCGTGATAGATATATCGTATCTTGCGGTCGCGGATATGGGTCTTTACCTCGTGCTGCTTTTCCACCAGCATTTTGCGGCTGTCCTGCGGCGCCCACTGGAAAGCCGTAAACGGTTTGGGCACAAAGCTGGAGGTGCTGACTGTGATATTTATGTTGCGCGCCCGCTCCTCCTTGGGTATACTGTAATATACGCCGACTATCTTCTGCGCCAAGGCAGCTATCCCTCGCACATCGTCCATCGTTTCCGTCGGCAGGCCTATCATGAAATACAGCTTCACATTCGTCCAGCCTCCACGGAATAAAAGCTCGGTAGACGTCAAGATATCCTCCTCGGTGATATTCTTGTTGATAACATCCCGGAGCCGCTGAGTACCGGCCTCGGGGGCAAACGTTATCCCCGATTTTCTCACCTTCTGCACCCTGTCCATAAGCTCCAGCGAGAAATTGTCTATCCTCAAAGACGGCAGGGATAAGCTTATCTTCTTTTCCTCAGTTATCGCCAAAAGCCCCTCCGTAAGCTCCGCCAGCCCGGTATAATCGCTGGTGCTCAATGAGCAGAGCGATATCTCGTCATAGCCGCTGGAGGAAAGCAATTTATCCGCCAGCGTTACCAGTGTCTCCGGCCTTCTCTCCCGTACCGGACGGTAGATGTATCCTGCCTGACAAAACCGGCAGCCGCGTATGCAGCCGCGGAATATCTCCAGCATCACCCTATCATGTACGGTCTCCCCAAAGGGAACAATGATTTTTTCCGGGGCGTAGGTTTTATCGAAATCCTTCATTATGCGTTTTTTTACACGCGGTTTTGCCGCTTTATTATTGGGCGTTACCGACTTTACCCGTCCATCCTCAAAATATTCCACATCATAAAACGAAGGAACATACACTCCTTCTATAGCTGCTATCTTTTCCAGATATTCCTGTCTGTTTTGGCTGCCGCTTTCCTTCCATTCCACGTATGCGTCAACGACCTCGTTTATCAGCTCTTCACCTTCGCCGAGCATGAAAAAGTCTACCACCGGCGCTATCGGCTCCGCACTGTAAGCGCACGGCCCGCCCGCACAGACAAAGGGATCTCCCGCATTCCGCTCCTCACTCTTTAAGGGCACCCCGGCCAGATCAAGCATATTTATGATATTCGAATAGCTCAGCTCATACTGGAGCGTAAAGCCAAGCATGTCGAAATGTCTGACCTCCTGCTGTGATTCCAGCGCAAAAAGGCCGATACCGGCCAGACGCATCTCCCGTTCCATATCGACCCAAGGCGCAAACACTCTTTCGCACCAAGTATCCTCTCTCTCGTTGAGAACAGCATAAAGTATCTTTATACCCAGATGCGACATCGCTATCTCGTATGTATCCGGAAAACAGAAGCCAAATCTTACCTTGACCTCTGCCGGATCCTTTATCACCGCGTTAAGCTCGCCGCCGGTATACCTTGTAGGCTTCTGCACCCGTGACAGCAGCTTATCTTTTGCGTTAAAGCTCATTAGTATCCTCCGTCTTTTTTTCGGTATGCTCTCTTACCGCTCTATTTATCTTGTCGATAAGCTCCGGAGCCATATCCACCAGCTTATCAAGCGGAGACTGACTGTCCGATACCAGCGGCATAAGCCTTACGTTGCCGTTATTTACCACCAGAAAAGCCATTGGCGTCACCTTTGCTCCGCCTCCGCCGCCTCCGCCGAACATCGGCGATGAAGCCGTGGGAGTGGATGGTTTTGCCTCAAACTCCGCGCCACCCGCACCTATACCGAAGCTCAGCTTTGATATGGGGATTATCAGCGTATCCTGCGGCATCTTGACCGGCTCCCCGATTATCGTTTTTACGTCCATCATTGTTTTTATATTGCCCACAAGCGATTCTATAAGGGCGGTAAGTGAGTTATCCATGTTCCTCATCCTTTCTCCGAAAGTTTACGGTACTTTAATATTATCATAAAAGCCCTTGCTCCTATGTTTATAATATGCACTATCCTTGTCCGCAATATGCATAAAAAGCGCACATTAACTTTTTTATTGTCAAAATCGGGTGTTATACGTATATTCCAGTCCGATACTGTCATATGCCGGTGCATTAAAGCCAAACCGGAGTATACGGCTGTATATAACAAACCGTTCATCATTCCGGTATCCATCGGGTCATCAAGCCCATAATCAAGCTCCAGCTCTACATTTCTTATCTGCACTCCACGACGCAGAATAAACCGCCAAAGATCACCGAGGGGTGTTTTAAGCCCGTCCCAATAGCCCTTGATCGCCGCCATCCCCGGAAATCCCCGTTCTCCAGCTTCTTCATCGCCGTTTTTTTGCGCAGTCTCCTTTTTTTCTTCCTCTTTTTTCTTTTTTGATGGTAGCTTTAATCGTATACCGGCTATCTTTAGGGAAAATTCCCCTCCGCTCTCATTTTCGACATACCACAGTTCCGCCGATGAATCGATCGGCAACAGCAGGATCACCGCTATCACTAACGCGATAACGGCGCATATGATAAGACCCATATTCATCCTTCCCCGTCCGCCGTCTCCTCCGGCTCATTCTCCGCCTTGGCCTCTTCAGGCAGCGGCGGCAGCTCATCGGGGCTGCTAAGCCCGAAGCAGCGCAGGAATTGGCGCGTTGTAACGTAGAGTATCGGCCGTCCAGGGGCGTCCAGCCGTCCGGCCTCCTCGATAAGCCCGCGTTCATATAAGCGGTTCACACAACCGTCCGAATTTACTCCGCGTATGTACTCTATCCTTGCCCGCGTTATCGGCTGCTTATAGGCGATTATCGCCAATGTTTCCATCGCGGCGTTGGACAACGCTTGATTTCGCTGCTCGCCCAACAGCTCCCGAATGTATTTATAGTAATCCTTCCGCGAACACAGCTGATACCCACCGTCTATCTCAATTATTGCCAGCCCTCGCTTACTGCTGTCATATTCCTCTTTTAGAGCGGCGACTGCTTTTGCCGTCTCCTCCTCGCTCACGCCTAAGGCCGCAGCCAGCTTCGGCAGAGCGACTGCATCCCCGGCGGCGAACAGCACCGCTTCGGCGGCATACTTTATCTCCTCCATATTTATCCTTCCGACTGTACTATAATAAGATCATGCCTGTCCTCGTTATATTCCGCCCTTATCCTGGAGAGCTTTATCATCTCCAGCAGAGCCAGAAACGTTGCTATCATCTCCGGTTTTGTATCTTCCGGCCGGAACAGGCTGGAAAACGAGACGCGACCCTTCTTTTGCAAACATTTCCTGACCTTTTCCGCCATGTCCTCTACCGATACCTTTTCCCGTCCGACTATCCCCGAAAAAGCCCGCTTTTCCGGCTTCTGCCGTCTCTGCCGCCGATCAAGTATCATCGCAAAGGCTTCCAAAAGCTCCTCCGTCTCGTGGGATCGGCTGTAAGGCGGCACCGGCAGCTCCAGCTTTTCCGCTTCACGAAATACCAAATAGCGCGAAGAAAACTCGCTTTTGCGCAGGCTCCTGGAAGCTTCCTTGTACTGCTGGTATTCCTCCAGCCTGCGCGCCAGATCCTCTCGTGGATCCTCTTCTTCCTCTTCTTCTTTCTTCGGCAGCAGCATTCGCGATTTGATATATAGAAGCTGGGACGCCATAACGAGAAATTCGCTCATGCCGTCAAGGTCAGAATCGGCCGCTTCATTTATTATCTGCATATATTGGTCAGTTATCTCGGCTATCGGGATATCCCAGATACTTACCTTGTTCTTCTTTATCAGATGCAAAAGCAGATCGAGCGGCCCTTCAAACATTTCCAGCTTATACTGCATTTTTTCCATATCTGCCGTTCCTTATACGAACACGGACAAAATGCTTAAAACCGCCCTTGCCATGAACCCGTACACGATATTGACTCCGGTACCGATAATACTGGAGAAAAAGCCTGTAAGGCACAATACCATTAGCACTATCATTATATACCTTTCGTACTCAAGCATTTTATAATAAACATGATTGGGCAGGAACATCCCCAGCACCTTGGAGCCGTCAAGCGGCGGTATAGGGATTATATTAAATACCATAAAGCACAGGTTCCTCACCGCAAACAACTGCGTTATCTGCAAGGTAACAGCAGCCGCAGTCATCATGCCTTGTTTGGCAAATACCACATACAACGCCATGCCTATAAACATACCGACAAAAGCCATCACAAAATTTGCCAAAGGCCCTGCCGCCGCCGTTATCGCCGTGCCCTTTTTATAGTCCCTATAATAGCGCGGATTTATTTGCACCGGCTTTGCCCAGCCGAAACCTGTAAGTATCATCAAAAGCGTACCTATCAGATCAAGATGCGCCAAAGGATTGAGCGTAAGCCTCCCCGTCATTCTGGGGGTAGGATCGCCGAGCTTTGTCGATACCCACGCATGGGCAAGCTCATGCCCGGTGAGGGCAATAAGCGTTATCGGTACGCCTATAAGTATGTCCATCAGCCTTGAAAAGTCAAACATAAGCTGTCTCCGTTCCGCCGCTGCGCCCCGGCCAAAATATGCGTCCCCCCAAGCGCAGAATTTTCAAGAGGACGTCTTTTTACATTTATATCAATATATTTTATATTATACAATCTTTTTCCCATTTTGTAAAGAGATAAACGGGGATTTTTTGATAAAATAATTATATGTCAACAAAAAATGCGCCGCCGGAAAACCATTCCCGGCAGCGCAAATATGCCTTATAAATTTTACTTATTTGCTGAGATTAGCCTTAAGCTTTTCAAGCTCTTCTCTTATCTCCTTGGGCAGTCTGTCGCCAAACTGAGCAAAATATTTCTCCTGATCGGCAACGTCTTCCAACCATACCTCTTTGTCTACCGTCAAGAGCGCCTCAAGAACAGCCGGATCAAGATCAAGACCGGTGGTATCGATATCCTCAGGCTTAGGCAGGTAGCCTATCGGACTTTCCACAGCGTCAGCCTTGCCTGCGCAGCGGTCGAGTATCCACAGGAGGACTCTCATGTTATCGCCGAAGCCCGGCCACATGAAGTTGCCGTCATCGTCAAGTCTGAACCAGTTTACATGGAAAATCTTCGGAGCCTTGTCACCGAGCTTCTTGCCCATTTCCAGCCAGTGACCGAAATAGTCGGCCATATTATAACCGGCAAACGGCTTCATAGCCATCGGGTCACGTCTTACAACGCCGACTGCACCGGCCGCAGCCGCAGTCGTCTCCGAAGCCATCGTTGCGCCTACAAATACGCCGTGCTGCCAATCTCTCGACTGATATACCAGAGGAGCGCACTTAGCTCTTCTGCCGCCGAATACGATAGCCTCTACCGGAACGCCGGCAGGATTCTCAAACTCGGGCGAGATGCAGGGGCAGTTCACTGCGGGAGCGGTAAATCTTGAGTTGGGGTGAGCCAGCTTCTTGCCCTCGGCTGCATACTCGGGGCCGTTTACCTTCTTACCTGTCCATTCGGTAGCATTTACCGGCGGATTCTTGTCAAGGCCTTCCCACCAAACTGTCATATCATCATTGTTTATAGCAACATTGGTGAATATGGTATTCTTCTTTGTGGACTCCAGCGCGTTATAGTTCGTCTTTACCGAAGTACCCGGAGCAACGCCGAAGAATCCGGCTTCCGGATTTATCGCGTACAGTCTGCCGTCAGGGCCTATTCTCAGCCAAGCGATATCATCGCCAACCGTCCATACCTTATATCCCTTTTCCTTGAGATATTCGGGAGGGATAAGCATTGCCAGGTTGGTCTTTCCGCAAGCCGACGGGAAAGCGGCGCAGATATATTTTACCTCGCCCTGCGGATTCTCCAGGCCGAGAATGAGCATATGCTCAGCCATCCAACCCTCGTTGCGGCCCAGGTAGGAGGCTATTCTCAAAGCAAAGCACTTCTTGCCCAGAAGTACGTTTCCGCCATAGCCGGAGTTTATCGACCAGATAGTCGAATCCTGCGGGAACTGTACTATATATCTTTCCTCGGGATCTATATCCTTCTTCGCGTGCAGGCATTTTACGAAATCCTCGCTGTCACCCAGCTGATCGATAACAGCCTTGCCCACTCTGGTCATGATAACCATGTTCATTACAACGTAGATGCTGTCTGTAAGCTCTATACCGATCTTGGAGAACGGCGAACCTACCGGACCCATCGAATAAGGGATAACGTACATCGTCCTGCCCTTCATCGAGCCGTTATACAAAGCCTTGAGCTTAGCATACATCTCGTCCGGAGCCATCCAGTTGTTTATCGGGCCTGCCTCTTCCTTTGTCGGAGTACAAATAAAGGTTCTGTCTTCAACTCTTGCTACATCGTTTTCGGCAGTTCTATGGTAGTAGCAGCCGGGCAGCTTCTCCTCGTTGAGCTTGATAAGCTCGCCTGTGGATACCGCTTCGGCTCTCAGCGCTTCAAGCTGCTCCTCGGAACCATCGATCCATACGATGCTGTCGGGCTGACACATCGCTGCCATCTCATCCAGCCAGCTTAATACTGTCTTGTTCTGCGTCATTGTGTTTTCTCCTCCTGTTTAGTATATGTTTATTACTTCAGCCAACGGCTGTTTCTTGCCCTTTCTTTACGGACACATATATTATATCATATTTCCTTTTAATTTAAAAGAGATTTGTTGAAAAATTCACAAATTCATAACATTTGACTTAAAATCCAGATATTGTACTTTCAAAAACAGCGATTTTATACAAAGCATACCTTATCTGCTATCTGTTTTTTGCAGAGGATATATCTATAAAATGTCATTTTAAGGTTTTATATCCGTTTCCCGGGCAACGACATTTGTCTTTTTGACCCACATTTTGGGTGCTTTTTTTCATTTTTAATATTCCAAATCCATATATCGGCCTGCCGTTATAAAAGTGCTTTTAGAACAAAAAAGAAAACTGTTTCAATCCTTTCCAAACAGGGCATATATAATATAATAGGAGAACAGCTTACCCCGGGATTTTTCCGGCAGCTGCCTGCCACAATAAGAAAAAGGAGTGAGTTTTATGAAGTTCACAATTATCGGCAGAAAGATCGACGTTACCGACAAAGTAAGATCCTACGTTGAAAAAAAGCTGTCAAAGCTTGACAAATTCTTCCGCGATGAGCCGGAAGCAAGAGTTGTACTCGGAGCTATCAAGGATCAGGAATACATTGAGGCCTCTATCTATGCCGGAGGCATGATCTACCGGGCAGAGGTCACAGATTCGGAAATACTGGCGGCTATCGACCGCATCGTAGACGTTATAGAGCGGCAGATACGCAAGAATAAGACAAGACTGGCCAAAAGGCTCAAGGTCGATACCGATTGGACGTCATCGCTTTTGAGCGGCGAGAGCTATACCGGCGGCGAGGATACTTCCGAATTTGAGATCGTAAAGAGGAAGAGGTTCCACGTAAAGCCGATGAGCGCGGAGGAGGCTGTTCTGCAGATGAACCTTCTCGGTCACAGTTTCTTTGTTTTCAAAAACCAGGAAACGGACGAGATGAACGTTGTTTATAAGAGAAAAGACGGAAAATACGCTATAATCGAATCTATTGAATAATGAGCAGATATTCCGGGGCGTCTTCGGGCGTCCCGGTTTTTGTTTGGAGGGAGAAAATGAAACGGATATTAGAGCTTGACGATAGCGGCAAGTGGATCGGACGCTGTGTCAAGGATGTTATGCGGGCACATTTTAGGATGTCCGGCAATCTCATAAAGCGGCTAAAGGCCGCAAACGCCATCACCGTAAACGATTCCCCCGTGCGCGTTACATATATCATAAAACCCGGCGACAGGCTGCGCTTTATCATCTCTGACGACGCCCCCGGCTCGGCCGCCCCCGTCCCCATGGATATCGACATTGTCTGGGAGGATGAGGATCTGCTCGTCATCAACAAAGCTCCGGGGATCGCGACCCATACTTCCCCCGGCCATTACGGGGATACTCTTGCTAACGGTCTGGCCGCCATTTACGGGGAGGATTTTGTCTTCCGCGCCGTCAACCGTCTCGACAAGGATACCTCCGGGCTTTTGATCGTGGCTAAAAATTCTTATGCCCATGAGCTTTTGATACGCCGGCTGCATACCGACAGTTTCCGCCGCGAATACTGCGCCCTGGCCGCCGGGGAGCTGTCCGGCAGCGGTGTGATAGAGCTGCCGATAGCCCGCTGTCCCGACAGCATAATCAAGCGGCAGGTCGCTCCTGGGGGACAATACGCCAAGACCGCATACGAGAGTCTGGCCTCGTCCGGCCGCGTATCGCTTGTAAAGCTGCGCCTGTACACCGGACGCACGCACCAGATCCGCGTGCATCTGTCCGCTATCGGCCACCCGATAATCGGCGATTGGCTCTACGGGCAGCCTTCGCCCTTTATCGGCCGCCAAGCGCTGCATTCGATGAATATTTTTCTCCTCCACCCTGTCACAAACAGGGAGCTTTCTCTTTCCGCCCCGCTGCCCAAGGATATGGCCGAATGCTTCGAAACCCTTGCAGGGCAGGGCATTCCTTCGGATATATGACCATTTTTGTCCCTGAACGCCAGGAAAATTTAGTCGAACTTTTTTGACAAAAATTATTGAATTGTCGTTCAAATTGTGGTATAATCAAACTTAAAGCATGAAATAAGTTTCAGAGGTGAGAATATGGCATACAAAATAGTAAAAAAAGAGATGCTCAACCCTCAGATATTCCTGATGGAGATAGAAGCTCCCCTGGTCGCTAAAAAGGTTGAACCGGGGCAGTTCATCATTTTGAGGATCGATGAATTTGGCGAACGCGTCCCCTTTACCGTAGCTGATTTTGACCGCGAAAAAGGAACGGTCACCGTTATAATCCAGATAGTGGGCAAGACCACTACCGACCTGGCAAAATTCGAGGCCGGGGAGTATATCTCCGATTTCGCCGGCCCCCTCGGCCAGCCCACGCCGCTTGAAGGTCTAAAAAAGGTAGCCGTTATCGGCGGCGGTCTCGGCACGGCTATCGCCTATCCGCAGGCCAAGAAGCTCCATGCAATGGGCGCGGATGTTACCGTTATAACAGGCTTTCGTGACAAGGATCTCATCATACTTAAGGACGAGCTGGAGAAGGTATCCGACCGGCTTATCATCACTACCGACGATGGTTCCAACGGCGTTAAAGGCTTTGTTACCGACCGCCTTAAGGAGCTTTTGGAATCAGGGGAGAAATTTGATGAAGTTATAGCTATCGGCCCGCTGGTAATGATGCGCGCTGTCTGTGCTCTTACCAAAGAATACGACATACCGACTACTGTCAGCATGAATCCCGTCATGATAGACGGCACGGGCATGTGCGGCGGCTGCCGCGTTATCGTAGACGGCCAGCCGAAATTTGCCTGTGTTGACGGCCCCGATTTTGACGGGCACAAGATAGACTGGCAGACGGCATTGAACCGCCAGCGTATGTTTAAATCGTATGAGCAGCGTTCCTGCGAGGAAGGACACTGCAGGATAGGGAGGGGAAAATAATGCCTAATATGTCTTTAACAAAAAATCCCATGCCGGAGCAATGTCCCAATGTCCGCAACAAAAATTTCTTGGAGGTCACGACCGGCTACACAGCCGAGACGGCCATTGACGAAGCGCAGCGTTGCCTGCACTGCAAGCATAAGCCCTGTATGCAGGGATGTCCGGTAAGCGTCAAGATCCCCGATTTCATCGCCTATGTAGCAGAGGGGAAGTTTGAGGAGGCATACCAGAAAATAAAGGAAACAAACGCCCTGCCCGCCGTTTGCGGCCGCGTTTGTCCGCAGGAAAAGCAGTGCGAATCAAAATGCGTGCGAGCCATCAAAGGCGAAAGCGTCGCCATCGGCCGCTTGGAGCGATTCGTTGCCGATTGGCATATGGCAAATGTCGAGGAGAAAATAGAAGTCCCCGCGCATAACGGCAAGCGCGTGGCCGTTGTCGGCTCCGGCCCCTCAGGTCTTACGGTGGCCGGCGATCTGGCAAAACTCGGCTATGAGGTAACGATATACGAAGCATTCCATACCGCCGGCGGCGTACTGATGTACGGTATACCGGAGTTCCGTCTGCCGAAGGATATAGTGCAGAAAGAGATCTCCAACCTCAAGGCTATGGGTGTTGATATTGAAACGAACGTTATTATCGGAAAAACTATCCTTGTGGATGAGCTTTTGGAAAACTACGATGCGGTATATATCGGTTCCGGCGCCGGTCTGCCGTCATTTATGGGCATCGAGGGCGAAATTTTAAACGGCGTATATTCGGCCAATGAATTCCTCACCAGAATAAACCTCATGAAGGGCTACAAATTCCCCGAATACGATACGCCCGTATATATCGGAAAGAATGTCGCTGTTCTCGGCGGCGGAAACGTTGCTATGGATGCGGCGCGTTCCGCAAAACGTCTCGGCGCAGAAAACGTGTATATCGTATACCGCCGCGGAAAAGAGGAGCTTCCGGCCAGAGCCGAGGAAGTTTCCCATGCCGAAGAGGAGGGAATAATCTTCAAGCTCCTGACAAATCCCACCAAAATGATCGGCAACGATGACGGCTGGGTAGTCGGCATGGAAGTAGTTGACATGGAGCTGGGCGAACCGGACGAAAGCGGAAGACGCCGTCCCGTAAAAATCGAAGGCTCGGAACATATGATGGATGTGGATACGGTCGTTGTAGCTATCGGACAAACACCTAACCCGCTCATCAAGCAGACCACCAAAGGACTGGATACGAACAGACGAGGGTGCATAATCGCCGATGAGGAAACAGGCAAGACGTCCCGCGAACACGTATATGCCGGCGGCGATGTTGTGACCGGCGCAGCCACGGTAATCCTTGCCATGGGAGCCGGAAAAGCGGCCGCTAAGGCGATAGATGAAGAATTGAGTAAATAAAGCAAAAATATCCCGTATTTGGCCGTTTACGCCAATACGGGATATATTTTTTATCTCATAATATCGCACATTTCCTTCACACTCGGATACATTTTGCGGAATTTCTCGTATTTCTCGTTATACTTATCGGAAATCACAGGATCCGGGACATAGACGCGATCCGTTTTCACCAGCTTGTCCGCAGCCTCAAAAACATCCCTGTATTCGCCGCAGCCTACCATTGCCAATATTGCGCCGCCCATTGACGGGCCTACTTCCTCCTGCAGCGTAACGATCTGCGTATTGGTTACGTTGGCGATAATATTGCACCACAGCGGGCTTTTAGCGCCGCCTCCGCATATAGTCGATCTATCTATTTTTATCCCTTGTCCTCTTGCCACCTCAATGCTGTCTCTGAGCGCGAACGCGACCCCTTCCAAAACGGCCTGGGTCATATCGCTTTGCGAGGTATCCAGGCTCATTCCCAGAAAAGCGCCCCGCAAATTCGGATCGTTATGCGGCGAGCGTTCTCCCATAAGATACGGCAGGAAGAACACGCTGTTTTCACCCAGTTTCCTGATATCCGCCTGGCTTCCCGCATAATCCTGCGTCTTTAGTATATCCTCCAGCCACCATTTATTGCAGGAGGCGGCGGAGAGGATACAGCCCATAAGGTGGTATCTGCCGTTTGCATGTGCAAAAGAATGCAGCGCGTTTTGGCTGTCGACCGAAAAATCATCCTGCGATATAAATACCGTCCCCGATGTACCGAGAGATATATTGCACTGGCCGTGACGCACCGTTCCCGCGGCTATGGCAGCGGCGGCATTATCGCCCGCTCCGGCGATCACCTTAGTATCCGCGCCAAATCCCAGCTCGCGGGCGATCTCCGGCTTCAGCGTGCCTACCGGCTCCCAGCTTTCAAACAATTGCGGCATGACGCTTTCATCTATACCGCATATATCAAGCATCTCTTCAGACCATTTCTTGTTTTTTACATCCAGTAAAAGCATTCCCGAAGCGTCGGAATAATCTGTCGCATGGACTCCCGTGAGCATATACGCTATGTAATCCTTCGGCAGCATTATCTTTTTTATCCGCTTAAAATTCTCCGGTTCGTTTTCTTTTACCCATAAGATCTTGGGCGCAGTAAATCCGGCAAAAGCAATGTTCGCAGTATAAGATGACAGCCTTTCCCTGCCGACCTCTTTATTGAGATATTCACACTCTCTATCGCTTCTGCCATCGTTCCAAAGTATCGCCGGGCGGATCACTCTGTCATTTTCATCAAGCATAATCAATCCATGCATCTGTCCGCCGAACGATATTCCTCTGACAAGCGCCGTTTCGCTTTCTGCTGCCAGCTCCTTTAAGCCGTCCATAACAGCGTTGTACCAATTCTGAGGATCCTGCTCCGACCAGCCCTCATGGGGGAAATAGAGCGGGTATTCCCTTGAAACGGTTCTAATGATCCGACCGCATTCATCCGCTATTATCATTTTTACGGAGGAGGTCCCCAAATCAATCCCTATATAATAGCTCACATCATCATCTCCATGGATTTTCTGTAGCATACCGCACGCCCTGCGGCTGATTATAGCCGATCTCCTCAACGGGCACGCCGATATACTTGAACACTTCATAAAGAGCCTTTGCATGATGGCCGAATGCAACCGCGCCGTGGTGCGGATAGTTTTTCTCGATCAGCACATGACGATAAAAACGCCCCATCTCGGGAATTGCAAACACCCCTATGGAGCCGAACGAATGCGTCGCGACTGGCAGCACCTCACCGTTTGCGATATAGCCGCGCAGCTTGGCGTCTGCTGTGCTCTGCAATCTGAAAAAGGTGATATCCCCCGGTTTTATATCGCCCTCAAGAGTACCGTTCGTAACCTCTACCGGCAGGCTTCTGGCCATGATCTTTTGGTTTTTCATCGAACAGAACGATAGCTTCCCGGAGCAGGTATTTCCGCAGTGGAAGCCCATAAAGGTATCATGATGAGTATAATCGAATCTACCCTTGATCTCTTTATCGAACATATCCTTCGGCACGGAATTATTTATGTCAAGCAAAGTCACTGCGTCCTCCGATACGCATACGCCTATGTACTCGCTGAGTGCTCCGTAAATGTCGACCTCGCAGGATACCGGTATCCCGCGACCGGCAAGTCGGCTGTTTACATAACACGGAACAAATCCAAACTGTGTCTGGAATGCCGGCCAGCATTTACCGGCGATCGCCACATACTCCTTCGAGCCTTTGTGCTCTTCCACCCAATCGAGCAACGTCAGCTCATACTGGGCTAATTTTGAAAGGATCTCCGGTTTTTTGTTCCCTTCTCCAAGCTCCCGTTCCATATCGGCGACAACTGCCGGTATCCTTTCATCGTCTTTATGGTTATTAAAGCTCTCAAACAGGTCAAGCTCCGAATTTTCTTCAATTTCAACGCCCAATCTGTAAAGCTGGTAGATCGGCGCGTTGCAGGCCAGAAAATTCAGCGGACGCGGACCGAATGAAATTATCTTCAAATTGCTCAAGCCAATTACCGCCCTTGCGACCGGTATGAACTCGTGTATCATATCGGCGCATTCTTCTGCATCTCCCACCGGATATTCCGGGATATATGCCCTTACGCCGCGCAGCTTAAGATTATAGCTGGCGTTTAGCATACCGCAGTAAGCGTCACCGCGGTCGTCTGAAAGCACGCCGACATTTTCTTCAGCGGCGGCGACAAACATCTTCGGCCCTTCAAATTGCTGTGCAAGCATTGTTTCCGATATTTCCGGGCCGAAATTACCCAGATATACGCAAAGCGCATTGCAGCCCGCCGCTTTTATATCTTCCAAGGCCTGCTTCATATGTATTTCGCTTTCTACAATACAAACCGGACATTCATAAATATCACCGTCGCCGTATTTTTTTGCATAAGCCTTTACAAGAGCTTCCCGGCGGTTTACCGACAAACTTTCCGGAAAACAGTCGCGGCTCACGGCAACTATCCCGATCTTTACTTTTGGAATGTTGTTCATTTTTAGATCCTCCTTGTAATTTTATTCTTAGATAATTGCAAAACGCGACAGCGTTTTACAATTATTCCCTTGTTCTGGGGAGCTCGAGGGTGAGACCCTCGAATCTCAATCAATTTTTGACGACATGCGCGTCAAAAATTGCGAAAATAAAAGTTTCCAGCGGTCTTTAGACCGCCAATCTAAGGAACTTTTATTTTCTTCCTTAACCAGAAATCAATTGCGAAAAAGTTTCGCAATTGACTAATTTTATTCTTATAATCTTATAGAATTATACTATGAGGTCATGCTAAAATACAAGACAAATGCTTAAATCTTTAAGACATTTTTTTACCTATCAATTACTTTTACGGTAATCGCTCGGCGGCATACCTTCGCTTTGGGAAAAGATACGGTTAAACGTCCTTACCGTCTTAAAGCCGCTGTCATGGCATATATCCGTAACGGCGCGATCCGTATTGGTAAGCAAATATTTTGCATAATCTATCCTGTACCCGTTTATCACCGCATTGATACCGCTGCCGATCTTTGAATTAAACATACGCGAAAGATAGCTGGCGTTCACTCCGAAATTTTTTGCGATATCAGTCAAGGATACATCCTCTTTAAAATTATCGGAGATATACTGTAATACCCTTGAGCAAAGATCGTCATGATGCGCCGGTACCTCCTCAAAAAATTCACACTGCTCAAAAAGCAGCGCAACGATCACATACAAAAGCCCTTTCTCTAAAGCCATGTTCCGTCCCCGTTCATTCCCCAGCTCATACCGCTCCTTCAGGATCGATGCGCAATATTCGGCCATCGGGATTTCGATATCCACAACAGGATTTTTTATTTTTTTTGAAAAATAGGAAGAAAGCTGAGGAATAAACGCCGGGTTTGCCACTATGGCAAGTCCCTTGGTGTTATTATCACATAACACATACGAGTGTTCTGTTTCCGGTTGAACAATAAGCCACGAATGCTCATTTAACTCATAGCTCTTTCTTTCACACGTCAGCTCCATACGCCCTTTTATACACAATACAAGCTCAAGATGGCGGTGCATATGCGAAAAAAACGAAAAGCCGTCATGTATGTTTACTATCATAAAATCATACTTATTATCTTCATAAAATATCATAGTGCACCTGCTCTGTTTATTGGGTTTTACTAAATTATACCACAAAGATAAAATATTGTCTATATATTTTCACTTTTTGTCTTGTTTTTATGTTTGTATTCATGCTATACTATCCACAGGAGGTAGTGATATAAAATTAAAAACAACAATTGCTCTACAACGGTGATATCTTAATAAATCCAATAGATCCGGGAGGTTATTATAATGGAATATCATGTATCAAAACAAGGAAACGACAAAAATGCCGGTACAGCAGAAGCGCCGTTTCTTACGATATCACGGGCGGCGGCCATCGCCGAGGAAGGCGACAGGGTTATCGTTCATAAAGGAGTGTACAGGGAATGCGTGCGCCCGGCAAACGGCTCAAGGACGATGGCGGGACGTATCATCTACGAAGCATCCCCCGGCGAGCACGCAGTGATAAAAGGTTCGGAATCTGTCGATAATTGGACAAACGAAAACGGTATAAATAAAGCCGTGATCCCCAACGAGATCTTTACCGACCGTAATCCCTACTCGACCGTCCTTGACGGCGACTGGTATATGTCGCCTTTAAACACCTTGCACACAGGCGCTGTATATATTGACGGCGAAATGCTCAGCGAGAAAACCTCACGCGAAGAAGTCCGCGCCGCAAAAATGTCCTGGTATGCCGAAGTAAATGACGATGAAACAATCATTTATGCAAATTTCGGGGATAAGGATCCGACTAATTCTCTTACAGAGATAAACGTGCGCTCCTCCTGCTTTATCCCGGAAAGGACCGGAATAAACTACATCACGGTACGCGGCTTTGAGATGGCGCACGCTGCTACACAATGGTCGCCGCCTACTTCGGAACAAGAGGGTATGCTTTGCGTAAACTGGTCAAAGGGCTGGATAATCGAGGACAATATATTCCACGATGCGCGCTGCAGCGCCATATGCGTGGGCAAGGAACGGTCAACGGGACATAATCTTGCAACGCGCTATAACAGAAAACCGGGGTATCAAACTCAACTCGAATCTGTATTTGCGGCACGCCGCATCGGTTGGAGCAAAGAGCTTATCGGCAGCCATGTAATACGGAACAACACAATATATGACTGCGGTCAAAATGGTATCGTGGGACATCTTGGCGGCGCATTCAGTGAGATATACGGTAACCATATCTACAATATCGGGAACAAGCACGAATACTTCGGCTTTGAGATCGCAGGTATCAAGCTCCATGCGGCCATAGATACATATATACATAACAACAACATCCATGACTGCACCCTCGGTACTTGGCTCGACTGGCAGGCGCAAGGGATCCGCATAAGCAGGAATATATATCATAAAAACGAGACCGACCTTTTTATTGAGGTGTCTCACGGCCCGCACATAGCCGACAATAACATATTTGGTTCAAAGCATTCCTTGCTCAACGTTTCACAGGGCGGAGCATATGTGAATAACCTTTTTATGGGCGGCATAAAAAGGTATACTGCTTTAGACCGCTCAACTCCCTATCACCTTCCGCACTCTACCCAAATAATGGGTACAGCTGTCGTATACGGAGGTGACGAGCGTTTCCTCAGGAATATATTTGTCGGCATATCAAGCGATGACAACGATGATTCCTGGATATCTGGCACTGCGACATACAACGGTCATACCGCCTCCATTGAAGAATACATTGAAAAAGTGATAGAAAAAGGCAGAGGCGACGTCGGAGATTACATGGACATACCACAGCCGATATACGCCGATTCCAATTGCTCCTATTGGGGCGCAAAGAGCTTTGACGGCGAAAGCAGCAAGTATGAATCGGACTTCGACCCACACTTTGAAATAAGCGAAAACGACGGTGCCTTATACATCAAGTTTGATATGCAAAACACAGATGCATTGCTTTGCAACGGGCATATAAAAACAAGGGATCTTCCTATTCCCAGGATAAGCGAAGCACCGTATGAAAACGCCGATGGCACAGAGCTTGTTATCGACAGCGACTACTTCGGCAACAGCCGCGGGAGCTCCTCCGCCTGCGGGCCTTTTGCAGCTATTACCGCGGGTGCAAATAAATTCAAGATATGGGGACAAGATATCTAAAGCTGCCGCTAATATCTGAGTATGATTTTGCAGCCAATACAACAAGATAAAGATAACAAAAAAACAGTATGCCATACCCCGAAATAGGGATATGGTATACTGTTTTTACTATCCGCCTATCGGCGGACCGTGCATATTTCATTTATGATCAAGCTGCGTCAAATCTCATCAGCATTGCCGCCACCTGGCTTCTTACAGCCCCGCTCTGGGGCGAGATCTCTGTCGCGCTGATACCGTTGATAAGCCCGGTGCCATTTGCCCAGGACATAGCGTCAACGGCGTACTCGCTTATCGAAGCGGCGTCAGCAAATACCGAAAGGTCACCTCTGGCAGAGGTATCCATACCCTTAGCAGATGCGTAGCGATAAAGTATAGCTGCCATCTGCTCTCTTGTTATAATATCATCGGGAGCAAAGGTGTTTTCGTCATAGCCCTCAACGATACCGTTGGCGCTTGCCCAAGCTATAGCCGGAGCATAATATTGATCGGCCGCCACATCAGCAAAGGCCGCAGCCTCAGCCGCCGGAGAGCCTTCCATTCTGTAAAGCACCGTTACCAGCATTCCGCGTGTCGTTGTCATATCCGGCGCAAACTGCGTATCGATAATGCCGTTCATGATACCGTTTTCATAAACGTACTTGACCGCACTGTAGAACCAGTCTGATGAATTTACATCATTAAACGGAGTCTCGTTCACCGGAACCGCTGTCGGGGATGGCGTAGGCGTCATTATCGGAGTGCCCGGGCCTACGGAAACCGTACCCGAACCGTTTCCCTGATTGTCGCTAACGTCTCCTGTCCCTTCTGTACCGGAACCGGGAGCAGCCGGCGTTTCCTCGGGCTTTGCTGTCGGAGAAGCCGTGGGCGTTGCGCTGGGTGAAGCCGTCGGCGTTGCTGTCGGCTCAGCCGGAGCCTCTTCATAAAGCGTTATACGGCCCTCACCGTAAGGATCGCTGTAGATGGAATCGGCTGATACTACGCCGTCAAGATAATCGGTCATGTAATTGATAAGTACCTGGTTATCGATAGACATTGACTCTGCAAGGATTTTGCAGTCCTTGAACATATTAAAACCGTCCCCGCAGCTGATAAGCATATAGTTATGACCGGCCAGCGTGTATGTAGCTTCGGGATCAATGTCCTCGCCGCCTACCTTGACATTCTTTACTCTTCTTCCGCCTTCGCCTACCGAAGCGAATGCGCCGTATTCATCCTCTATACAGGGAGAATCTATATAGGTATGCACCTCATAAGAAAGACCCGATACCTGCTGGAAACCGCCTATCTCCTCGACCGGCGTTCCTCTTGAACCCCATTCCAACGCGTCAATTATCTGCTGACCTGTCACCTCGGCCAGGACAAGCTCGTTACCGAAGGGATGTACAGCCACAATATCGCCGAAGGTAACGTCTCCCGCTTCAATGTCCGCTCTGATACCGCCTCCGTTTACAAAGGCGATATCCGCCCCGGCAACTGCACGGTAAGCATCGGCGCAGAAATCTCCGAGATTTGTCTCCTGCGTCCTGATGAGCCTTTCACCGCTCTCAGGATCGACAGTCGTCAGCGTGACCTCTGACTTTGCTACGACTTCGTTTTGAGTTTCCTCAAACCGGGAGGTTATCTCGTTAATAAAGGCTGTCGTATCGGGATCGGCCGCCGGGCTTTCCTCGGTTATGGGGATAAGCTCGGTCGATATCGTGCCGTCCTCGGCTATCGATACCTTACCGACATTAGCCAGCTTAGTGCCGGTCTGAACCGTGGGAACGTCCTCGCCGTCCTCATTCTTGGCCGTAGTGCTGAAGTCAGTGTGTGAATGTCCGTCTATAAATACATCAATACCTGTAGTATTGGCAATTACCTCATTAGACATCCACGGGCTTGAGGACGCATCTACACCCAGGTGGCCTACTGCTACCACATAATCTGCTCCGGCAGCTCTAGCCTCATCCACCGTATTCTGAACGGTCGTGTACAAAAGCTCCCCTGTTTCGTCTTGGGCAAAGCTGTATATCCAATTGCCCTCCTCGTCCTGGAAGTATGCAGGATTAGTCTTTGTGATCGTCTCCGGCGTGCTTATACCGACAACGGCCACATCGGTACCGTTTACGTTATATATCTTGTAAGCATCAAGCACCGTTTCTCCGTCTGCATCGAAGAAGTTACAGGATAGATAATCCGCTTCCGAGAGCTTCGGCGTCTCCTCGGAGCCTTTGGCTATCTCCAAGAATCTATCCATACCGTAATCAAACTCATGATTTCCCGGAACGGCTGCATCGTAGCCCATATAATTCATTATTTCCACCATATAGCCGCCATCGGAGAGCGTGCCCACCAAACCGCCCTGAATATTGTCGCCTGCATCAATAAGCAGATCGTTATCCTTTACTATCGTTGCCACCTTGTCATACAGCTGATACTCACAGTGGACGTCGTTTGTAAAATAGATGTCGATACTGTTATCCGCTGTTTCCTCGGCGAATACTGCCAAAGACGGCACGCCGCCCGCAAAAGCCGCAGCAGCCGTCAAAACGGATATCAGCCGTTTTTTGATGTTGTGCATAAAAGTACCTCCTTGATATTGGGGAAATAGTCAATTGCAAAATATTGATATTTTTTGCAATTGACTACTTTGGGAAAAAATCAAATTTTCCATAAAAAGTATACTGCCTTTCTTCAAATATTTACATCCGCCAAAGGTTAAATTTGTGTAAGGCCTGCGTAAAAAGACCACAAATTTTTATCATAAAACAACGCGTTTGGGACATAATATTATCACCGCACAAAATGCATTTGCAGAAAAACAAAGCGTCACAGCCTTTTGTGTTCTTTGTTTTGCTTCAAAGCAGGCGGCAAATAATTTTTGGAGGAATGAACCATGGAACAAAACTGCAAAGCTAACGAAGCTATCAAATGTACTGTAACACAGTGCGCTCACCACTGCTCTTCAAAGGACTATTGCTCTTTAAACAGCATTCAGGTCGGTACTCATGAGACAAATCCCACTCAGGTACAGTGCACCGATTGCAATTCTTTCGTTTTAAAACACTAAAAAGCATATAACAAAACGATACGGGCCGCCCCACAAATCGGGGCGGTCTTGTTTTATTTTGTATCCAGCCGGTAAAGACGAACTCCGTGCGGCTCTACCTCTGACAATATCTCACCGTTTTCTATCCTTGCCGCTTCACCGCTCCAAAGCTCTCTGCCCTTGGCTCTTGTCTCAATACCCAAAAAAGAAAGCGGCGCCGCCGACATGAGATGATCCTCACCGACATTGAACTGGGCAATATAGAAAACGCCCTCCTCGCCATTTGCCGCCCAGACTATCTCGTCCCCTTTGCGGTACACCTCCCTGCCGGAATGCGAGTACCGACAGATATCTATGACCTCCGCGTTCTGCATGAGCGAAAGCGTAAACTCGTCGTTATACGTCATATCGCCGCCGAACATCAGCGGCGAACGAAACATACACCAAAGCGACATCAATGTTCTTTGTTCATCAGCCGTGAAATTTGTCATGCGCTCTCCGCCGTGAGAACGTATGCCTATCCTCCCCAGCGGGAGCATATCGCAGTCCGGCCAGGATCCCGGCCTTACATAGGGGAACCAGGATCGGCAGTAGTCAAACATTTTCCTGAGCTGTTCCCAGCCATCCCAGAAATCATCGGTCATACGCCACATATCAGCGTTTTTTGCCAAATGCTCCGCCTCATCAAGCGGCGCCTCGCCCGGGGATAATGAAAGTACGATATCTCGTCCGGTCTTGCTGATAGCCTTTCGTATGGCCTCGATCTCTGCTTTATGATACGGCCGCGCTATATCGTCCACCTTTAAGAAATCAACGCCCCAGCCGGCATACAGGGAAATTATCGAATCATAATACTCCTGGGCGCCTTCGCGCGTCATATCGATGCCGCACATGTCTCCGTTCCAGCTGCATACGCTGCCTATATCGGCAATATAAGCGGCTGTTTTATCGCTCCCTAATATTTTCGTATTCTCCCGCACCGCCTGTTTGGGTATACCGCGCAGGATATGTATGCCGAATTTCAGCCCCAGGCCGTGAACAAACTCCGCCAAAGGCCCGAAGCCCTTGCCGCCGGCCGCTGAAGGAAATCTGTTTTCCGCCGGCATAAGCCGCGAATACTCGTCCATCACCAATTCTGCCCCCGGGCGGTAATCGGCACTTTGCGCCAGCGGTTCAAACCACTGGATGTCAACTACTATATATTCCCAGCCGAACTGTTTCAGATTATCCGCCATATAGCGGGCATTTTTCTTTACTTCCTCCTCGCGAACGCTGGCACCATAGCAGTCCCAGCTGTTCCATCCCATGGGAGGACATTGCCTGCTTGCTTTCATTTTAACGTCCCCTTTCACTGGTTCTCTTTATTCTATCATATTTATCATAAAATGTAAAAAAGGAATTGGATTTTATCCGGCAATAAGCAGGCTCACAAGGTATATCGCCAAAAGATGCGCCGGATAGTATACGTAGAAAAACCACTTGGGTATCCGCGGCCATACATTTGTATGCAGATAAATAAACGGCAGGGCAAACAGGGCAAACACCTCAAATCCTGCCGCATAGGGGCCTATCACCAGTGCCAACGGATCCTCCGGGCTTCCCCAGAACGCAGGCAGATAGCTTACCGTGTACAGCACCGCTCCCAGTAAGGGCTTGTTGCGGCAAAGATAAAATATCAGCATCAGGATAAGCCCTGTTATTGAATAGTCAAAATTCACCACACACAAAAGCACCGCTCCAATAGCGAACAGCCACCATTTCTTTTCCTTGAATCCCCAGGCCGCCAGCAAGCTTACAAGCAAGGTGAAGAAGATATTTAGGTTGAAAATATTCCCCCAAATATCGTCAGCATTGAACGCCAATATCCAAAACGGCTGGGAAATAAGCGCAAATGCCCCCAGCCTCAGTGCATACTTTTTTATATCGTGCGTATACATCATACCCACGGTCAAACAGTAGCAAAACAGCGGGAACGCCAGGCGGCCTATCCAGCGGAACATCGGCTCATGCGGAAAGAACGCTCCGCCAATATGGTCGATCGTCATAGAAATAACGGCGACCAGCTTGATAAAATTCGTATCAAGGTTTGTTTTCAGTTTTTCCTGCATATTATTTTTTTATCTTAGTCAACAAAGCTGCGGCAGATTCTGCCGCAGCCTTGTATCATGTCAACTATTTTATCTCTGAACACGACCGGAACCGTCGCCGCCCACGAGGTTGTCCACATCTGAGCGCGATACCATGTTGAAGTCGCCAGGAATGGTATGCTTCAAAGCCGAAGCCGCTACGCCAAATTCCAAAGCGTCTTTGAAGTTCTTGCCGTCAACAAATCCGCAGATCGTTCCGCCGGCAAAGCTGTCGCCGCCGCCTACACGGTCAACGATGGGGCTGATACGGTATTCTCTCGAATGATAAAATTCCTTAGTATCTCTCGAGTAAATACATGCTGACCAACCGTTATCGGAAGCCGAATGGCTCACTCTCAGGGAGCTTATAACATACTCAAAATTGAACTTCTCTACCATCTGCTCAAAAATGCTCTTGTAGCCTGCCAATTCCAGTTCGCCGCTCGTTACATCAGTGTTTCCGGGCTTGAAGCCGAGGACTTTCTCCGCATCCTCCTCATTGCCAATGCAAACGTCAACATACTGCATAAGATTCGTCATTACCTTCTGCGCCTTCTCTGACGACCACAGCTTCTTTCTGAAGTTCAAGTCACAGGATACCTTTACGCCCTTAGCCTTGGCAGCCTTTAAGGCAGCCTCTGTAAGCTCTGCCGCCGCATCCGATACAGCCGGGGTGATGCCTGTGAAATGGAACCAGTCTGCGCCCTCAAATATAGCGTCAAAATCAAAATCGTCGGCTGTAGCTGTCGCTATCGAGGAATGGGCACGGTCGTATACAACGTTCGACGCACGCATAGCTGCTCCCGTCTCCAGGAAATAAATACCCAGTCTTTCGCCGCCTTTGGCAATATGCTTCGTCTCAACTCCCATTTTTCTCAAAGCCGCAATTGCGCACTCGCCGATGGGATTTTCCGGTACCTTGGTCACAAATTCCGCATCGTGACCGTAGTTAGCCAGCGATACTGCCACGTTGGCCTCGCCGCCGCCGTAGCATACATCAAATTCATCAGCCTGCATAAACTTCTCGTTGCCCGGTGTGGACAGTCTGAGCATGATCTCGCCCATGGTAACAATCTTTGCCATTTTGTGTTTCTCTCCTTATGTTATAAATAAATAGTCAATTGCGAAACTTCTTTCGCAATTGATTTCTGGCTAATGAAGAAAATAAAAGTTCCGTTGATTGGCGGT
>CAYNRX010000002.1:0-96505 GCA_964399965.1 uncultured Lachnospiraceae bacterium
TTTCACCCTCGAGCTCCCCAGAATAAGGAAATAATTGTAAAACGCTGCCGCGTTTCGCAATTATTTATTTATGATTACAATAAAGGAGATGAATCCAATGGCGATGTATGAGCCGGAAATCGAACGTATGGACAGGGACGCCATACGCCGTCACCAGCTTGACAAGCTCAAATGGCAGGTCAACAGAGTGTATGAAAACGTCCCCATGTACAGAGAACGCATGGACAAGGCAGGGGTAAAGCCGGAAGACATCAAGGAGCTGTCCGATCTGGCAAAGCTGCCATTTACCACCAAGCAGGATCTTCGGGATTATTACCCGTTTGAGCTGTTTGCCGTGCCGAAAAAGGACATAGTGCGCATACAGGCCTCCAGCGGCACCACCGGCCGTCAGATAGTGGCCGGTTACACCAGAAACGATCTTGACAACTGGTACCGCGGTATGGCGCGCCAGCTGTATGCAGCCGGAGCCGATGAAAACTCCATCGTGCAGGTATCATACGGCTACGGCCTCTTCACCGGCGGTCTCGGCGCCCACGGCGGCGCGGAAAAGATCGGGGCAATGGTAATACCTACATCCTCCGGCAATACAGAACGCCAGATACGATTCATGTGCGACCTCGGCACGACCCATTTATGCTGTACTCCCTCCTATGCGATGTACCTGGGAGAGACCGTCAAGGAAATGGGCGTAAAGGATAAGCTCAAATTGAAAGCGGGCATATTCGGCGCCGAGCCCTGGACAGAGGATATGCGCCACCAGATAGAGGAAAGCTTGGGTATAATGGCGCATGACGTATACGGACTTACAGAGATATCCGGCCCCGGCGTATCATACGAATGCTCACAGCAGGAGGGTATGCACATCTGCGAGGATCTGTTCATCCCCGAGATAATCGATCCCGATACCGGCGAGGTCCTGCCGGAGGGATCCTTCGGCGAGCTGGTATTCACGACCATCCTCAAGGAGGGTATGCCCCTTATGCGCTACCGTACAAGGGATCTGTGTACGCTCGATTACACCCCCTGTAAATGCGGCCGTACCCATGTGCGCATGAGAAAACCGGCCGGCAGAACGGACGATATGCTCATTATCCGCGGAGTAAACGTATTCCCCTCACAGATAGAGGAGGTACTTTTGAAGATGGCCGGCCAGGTAACGCCGAATTACCAGATAACGGTAGACAGGGTAAACAACACCGATACTCTGGACATAGACGTGGAAATGAGTCCGGAGATGTTCTCCGATGACGTTAAATCGGTAGAAGCCGTAGAACGGACGCTTGTTGCTCGTCTCAAGACGACCTTGGGTATCAGAGCAAACGTCCACCTTGTAAACCCGAAATCCATCACCCGCAGCGAGGGCAAGGCCAAGCGCGTTATCGATAAAAGAAAGCTGCACTAATTATTCATACGGGAGGGATACGAAATGAAATTTATAAAGCAGATATCCATTTTTGTGGAAAATAAGCACGGAAGACTGGCGGAGATACTCGGTATCATCGGCAAAAACAATATTGATATAAGCGCACTGTCCATTGCCGATACCACCGATTTCGGTATCCTGCGCATGATAGTGAACGATCCCCAGAGAGCGTATGAGCTTTTAAAGAATGAAGGTCTGGCAGTTAAGATAACAGATGTTATCGCCCTGGCCGTCAAGGATTCCCCGGGCGGACTGTTCGGCGAAGTGGAAAAGCTCAAAAATGCTAATGTGAATATCGAATATATGTACGCCTTTATTGGCAAGAGCGATGAAGGCGCGATGGTCATCGTCCGCGTGGATAATCCCGAAGAAGCTATGAAAGCTCTCAAGGACACCGATGTGCATCTGGTAGAAGCCGAGGACGTTTACCGGCTGTAAACTATCAAAACCGCCCGTATACCATTGGTATGCGGACGGTTTTTTACATCATGTAAAAAAGAGCCGAAACCCATTTTTACGGGTCTCCGGCTCTTTTTCTCGTTTTTATCTGGTAACGATATCCACAGGAACGTTGAATATCTTCGCCACCTTCAAAATGGTGTCGATATGTCTGCCGGTAGCAGCCGCAAAGTGATGCGTGGTGCCGCATTCGCTCCAGCGGGTCACAAACTCCCTGGCGCCGCAGGTGAAACGCGTTCTCATATTGGTATCGCCGAAGGAGAGTATCTTGCCCTCCTCGTTCACGCCCTCGGCCACGATAAACTTGAAGTTTCCGTCGCCGTCCTGGGTGATAGCAAGATAAGTAACAGGGCCTGTATACGGATAGAACTGCGTCAGATATCCGCCGCCGGTCTTGCCGTGGAATACCTTAACGATCTTCATTGTCGGCTTCTTATCGGAAATGTCGGCGTCACCCGAGCCGCTGTGGCCGATGATGGCGATATCGTCGTTAAAATCTATCGAATACATCTCCGCCAGCTGGCCGGTTCCGGATATGGTCTTTAAGATACTCATCGCCATAGCGACCTTCATATCGCCCTCAACGGCGCAAGCCGTGCCCTGCTTGATAAGCATGGAGAATGCAGGGATGAGCATACTGTCAAGCACGCCTGCCTTGCCGGTGGCAAAGCCGTCGTAATGAGAAGCGATAAGGCCGAGCTTCTCGTCCTTTACCCACTGCTCAAAGGCAACCACGTATTTTGCCATTTCCCATACCTCTTCAAGGCTGCCGCCGCCCTCGATATCGAAGGTATCAAGGATATCCTGAGCCTTGGCACGGATAGCGTCCTCATCGGTGATATCGTCAGCGATGGCCCACATCTTTTCCCAGTCGAACTGCTTGGTATACAGGTGCATTCTTCTGTAGAGGTTCGATTCGTCTATGTAAAGATCCATCATGCCGGGATAGGGTCTGCCTATCTGGGCAATGTTGGTGTCTCTGAAACGTCTTCTGGTCTGAGCGGCGCGGCACCACTCGTCGATCTCCTTCTGCACGCCGGGGTCTCCGCCCTCGACAACGCCGGTGATAACGGCGTGACGCTTACCGTATCTTTCCAGGTCTGCTACCATCTCGCCGACAGCTCCGCAGGCGTAGCCCTCGCCGAGCCAAGAAGCGATATCGGTGTGATCGTAATCGAGAGCCTTTAATTTCTGGATATTCACCAGCACTACCGGCACATCCAGATCCTTTACGGCCGGAAGCATGTTATAGGAGGTGGCATAGGTCAGAAGCTGCAAAAATACCAGGTCGACATCCGCTGCACGGAAAAGATCCCCGGCCGCCTGCGACTGCTCCTTTGTCGTTACCATGCCTCCATCGATGATCTCCACCGTATCGGGAAGCGTTTTCTTAAACGCCGCATACTGCGCCTCAAATTCCGGCACCAGCGACGGGAACTGCGGCAGATATGCTCCCAGAGCGATGGAGAATACGCCGATCTTCGCTTTCGTGTTCACTAACATAATTTCGTCTCCTCTCAAAATTCTTTTCGGCAGCGTCAGACGCCCCGTGCGGAAAATTTTCTTCTCCGCCATACATATCTATTATAACACCAAAAGCAGGTTTAGGCAAGATGTTTTGTAAATTTTTTTGGAAATCAGCTTTATTTTTTACCGCTTGTTTAGCCAACTTTTACATATCCGGCCTTGACAGCCATCTTACTTTATTGTAAAATGTATATAACAGATAAATAGTCAATTGCGAAACCTTTTCGCAATTGATTTCTGGCTAAGGAAGAAAATAAAAGTTCCGTTGATTGGCGGTCTAAAGACCGCTGAAACTTTTATTTTCGCAATTTTTGACGCATTTTCAGCATTTTTGCTTTGCAAAAATCGGCAGCAAGCTGCCGACCGCGCCGTCTTGCGCGGTGCGCATGTAGTCAAAAATTGATTGGAATTCGAGGGTTTCACCCTCGAGCTCCCAAGAATAAGGAAATAATTGTAAAACGCTTTCGCGTTTTGCAATTATCTAAACAGATAAAACCTTAAAGGAGGGGATCTTGTGAAAAAATTTGCAGTATGTTTGTTTTTTGCTCTCATAGCGTCAGCTGTGGTCGTTTTTGCCGAAGGCGAATGGCAGATGTTTGAAAACGGCGACGGCACGCTGACAATAAACGGCTATATCGGCTCTGAAGAGCACATCACCGTCCCTGCTACGATCAACGGTATGCCGGTCAGCGATATTGCCCCCGCAACGCTTTTGGAGGCCTCAAAAACGGCGGTATCCTTTGCTATTGAGCCGGGCCTTACATTCCTGTCCGAGGAGGCCGGCGTGCTCTACTGGGCGCCCTATGAGGACGTACCTGAGCAAAAGGTGGTCTTTGCCTACCCCAAGGCCTCGCCCAATGAGGAATATTACGTGCCCGACTATGTCCGCGATTTTGAATGGGACGTCTGCGCCGGGGCGGTATCGCTCAAGCGATTATCCCTGCCGACGCGTCTTGTAAGCATCAGCGACCGCGCATTTTCCGACTGCGCCGCCCTGGAGGAGATAGTCTTCCGCGGCGATTTCTGCCTGCCGTTCGGCGAGTACGTCGATGAGGAGGGATATTTCCGCGATGAGGCGACTGACGCTTATATCCCCGGCGGCCTGTATATCGGCGAAAACGCCTTTTCCGGCTGCACTGCCCTTCGGCAGCTTGTTCTGCCCGAGGGCGTAAGCGGCCTTGGCTTTGGGGCCTTTTCCGGCTGCACCTCGCTGAGAACGGCCGTTCTGCCGGAAACCCTGGAAAATTTGGGGGATAATCCCGGCACAAGCCGCATCTTCTACGATTGCCCCAATCTTACCGTCTACGGTGTATCGGGTTCTGCGGCCGAGGGCTTCTGCTCGCTTTCAGCTCTGCCCTTTATAGGAGCGGACAGCTGGGCGGAAGCAAAGGCGGCGGCAGATGAAGCCCTTGACGATATACCCTCGGGCGGCGACGTCGTCTCCGGCGATACGCCCTCGGAGTGGGCGATCCCGGAGGTGAATGCTGCCCGCGTCAACGGCCTTATCCCCTCGGAGCTTGACTCGGCCTACACACAACCGATAACGCGTCGGGAATTTTGCCTGCTCGTATCGGCCTACTGCGATAAGCTGGGCATAGCAGAGGGAACAGCTGCTGTTTCCTTTACCGATACCTCCGACCCGGCCGTATTGAAGGCTGCATCGCTGGGCGTTATCAACGGCTATCCCGATGGCACATTCGCCCCCGACCGCTCCATAACGCGCAGCGAAGCGGCGGCAATGCTTTCACGCACGGCCGCCCTCAGCGGCGACAGCCCCAATGCGCCCTACGCCGGTTTTGACGACCAGGATCTCTTCGGCTGGGCGCAGGAAAATATCGAGTTTATTTCCTGCTGCATAGACATAAACGGCGCTAAGGCCGTCATGGGCGGCGTTGGCAATAACCTTTTCGATCCGGCAGGCAATTACACGCGTGAGCAGGCGATATTGACGTTCCAGCGGCTCTACCGCTTTGCCGAAGCCGTAAACCGTCCCTTATATCCCGGAGAGACCCCGGTGGAGCTGGCGCACGATGTTTGGGTCGCCTTTGACGGCAAAACGCTCAACTTTACCAATATCACCGCCGAGGGCGATCATACGGTATATATAACAGTGCCGGGCAATCTCAATTTCACCGGAGTCCTCAAAAGCGATGTGGTGACCCCGGTAAACGGGGAAATAAGCTACGACATATCGGATATGGAAAGCGGCCATTATAAGGTGGAGCTGCGCCAAAGCGGGGAACTTACCGCCTCCGCACCACTGACGCGGCCATCCCGCCCGGGGATATTCTCCGCTCCTCCCCAATTCCCGCCGACGACTATCGTTGATATATACAAGGACAACGATCACGGCTATCTGATGCCGTATCCTTCCTATGAGTACAATAAGACGATGTTCGATGAGCATACTCCGCCCGCGCCGGGAGAATACCTGGAGCCAACGCTCTACGCCCAGTCGGATGATCCAGATATCGCCGCCCTGGCCGCAAGCATTACCGCCGGCCTTACCAGCGACTACGACAAGGCGTCCGCCGTCTATGACTGGCTGGGGGAAAATATCGCCTACGACTACGAGACCTACAACGCCCAGGCCGACCGCCCGCAGGACGCCATCTCAGTGCTCAGCCAGCGTTCGGCAGTCTGCGAAGGGTATTCCCAGCTTGCCTCCGCCCTGCTGCGTTCTGTGGGCGTCCCGACAAGATGCGTCCACGGTTCGCCGGTGGTCAACTACGGCCTCGGCCAGACGGATGACGACTGGATATATATTTTAATGAACGGCGGCAATGAGGAGACGGGGGAATATCTCCCCGCTTGGCACGCCTGGAACGAGGTCTGGGTCGGCGACCGCTGGATCATAATGGACGCTACCTGGGGACGGGTGCAGGACACAGAAAACTGGGACGATTTCTACACCCAGCGCGACTACTTTGATCCCTCGCTGTGGAAGTTTTCCTACTCGCATATTATCCTTGGTTATGAGGACGAAATACCGCGTTATCAGTAAACAAAAAGACAGGGGTTCGCTTGACGGCGGCCCCTGTTTTGCATCAAGTTTGACATTTTCGACAAATTTTTGTTACATAAAAATAATTTTTAGCGCAAATTATATAAAAACACTTGACGGTTCTGTATTTTCGGTGTAAAATATTAGTATATATTACTGCGGTGCATACCGCAAATAACAACAAAGGAGGATGGTTTCTGTTATGGAAAAATTTATCCAGAATTATGCGCCGTTTACGGTGCTGGCGGCGGCAGTTATTGCACTGCTGTTTGCCGCTTACAAGTTCGTATCGGTCAAGAAAATGCCCGAGGGCAGCGAGCTGATGTCCTCAATATCGGCCAAGATACGAAAGGGTGCGATGGCCTATCTCAAACGCCAATACAAAACGGTAGGCATATTCTTCATTATCATGGTCGTAATATTGGCAGCTTTGGCGGCGGCAGGGATGCTTACCTGGTTCGTGCCGTTTGCCTTTGTGACCGGCGGCTTTTTCTCCGGGCTTTCGGGCTTTGTGGGCATGAAAATAGCTACCTACGCCAACACCCGCACAGCCTGCGGGGCGCAGAAGGGGCTAAATCACGGGCTGAAGATAGCTTTCTCCTCCGGCACTGTTATGGGTATGACGGTGGTCGGCCTGGGGCTGTTCGATATCAGCGTATGGTTCTGCCTTTTAAAATTCGTATTCGGTCTTGGCGTTGAGGATATCATGTCGGCGATGCTCACCTTCGGCATGGGCGCAAGCTCCATGGCTCTGTTCGCCCGTGTGGGCGGCGGTATCTTCACCAAAGCCGCCGATGTCGGCGCGGATCTTGTGGGCAAGGTGGAAGCCGGGATCCCCGAGGACGATCCCCGAAATCCCGCCGTTATCGCCGACAACGTGGGCGACAATGTGGGCGATGTAGCCGGAATGGGTGCTGACCTTTATGAATCCTATGTCGGCTCCATCATCTCCTGCGGAGCGTTGGCGGCGGCTGCGGGACTGGGGCTGTACGGGGTGCTTTTGCCGATGCTCATATCCGGGATAGGGATACTTTCCTCAATATTCGGGACGTTTTTCGTCAGCACCAAGGAAGGCGCAGACCAGAAATCGCTTCTCGGCTCGCTGCGGCGCGGAACATACACCGCTTCGATATTAGCGGCCGTTTTGAGCGGCATTCTTATATGGTTCCTGCTGCCTGATAACCGCGGCGTATTTTGGGCGGTCATATCGGGTCTGGTAGCGGGCGTACTGATCGGTTTCTTCACCGAATATTACACCTCCGATTCCTACAAGCCGACACAGAAGCTTGCCGCTTCCTCGGAAACGGGCAGCGCAACGATAATCATCGATGGCCTGTCGCTGGGGATGCTTTCCACGGCGATACCGGTAATAATAATCGGTATATCGGTACTTATCAGCTACTTTACCGCCGGCGGTATGGAGAGCTTCGACCAGGGCTTGTACGGCGTAGGCCTATCGGCTGTGGGAATGCTTTCCACACTGGGGATAACGCTTGCCACCGACGCATACGGCCCTGTAGCCGATAATGCAGGCGGTATAGCGGAAATGGCCGGGCTTGACAAATCTGTCCGCGCCAGAACCGACGCTCTCGATTCGCTCGGGAATACGACAGCCGCCACCGGAAAGGGCTTCGCGATAGGCTCGGCGGCACTTACAGCGTTGGCATTGATAGTTTCCTACACGGACAAAATAGAATCACTGGGCATGACGCTCGACCTTAGGCTCACCAATCCCACGGTACTTATCGGCCTTTTCGTGGGTGCAATGCTGCCGTTTTTATTCAGCGCGCTGACGATGAAAGCAGTCGGACGGGCGGCTCAGAAGATAGTTGTCGAGGTAAGACGGCAGTTCAGAGAGATCAAAGGGCTTATGCAGGGCAAGGCAGAGGCCGATTATGAGACCTGCGTTGATATCTGCACCAAATCTTCCCTGCACGAAATGATCCTCCCGGCGGCTCTGGGCGTTCTCGCTCCGCTTATAGTGGGATTGACGCTCGGCGCCAACGGCGTTGTGGGAATGCTCGGCGGCTCGCTCGTGAGCGGTTTCGTATTGGCGATAATGATGGCCAATTCCGGCGGCAGCTGGGATAATGCCAAGAAGTATATAGAAGCCGGACATCACGGCGGCAAGGGCTCTGACAACCACAAAGCGGCCGTTGTCGGCGATACCGTCGGCGATCCGTTCAAGGATACCTCCGGCCCCTCGGTAAACATTCTTATCAAGCTGTTGAGCATGGTATCGATAGTGTTTGCCGCTCTGGTAGTGCAGTACGGCGGCTTCGGGATATTCTGATAAATAATTTAATACAATAAACCGCCTGTATGCTGCGGATGTGCAGCATACAGGCGGTTCTCTTTTTTAGCAAATTTTACATCACAAGAATCTTACTCAAATACCATCAGCGAAACATTTACGCCGTTGGACTGATAATCATATTCCTTAAACTGCTTTTCACCGGAAGGCTCATCTACGGTCAAGCTGTCAGAAAGCTCAACTGTGTTTGTGGCCGCTGTTCCGTTTATCGAGTAGCTTACCTTGGCCGTCACTCTATATTCCCCGGCTCCGAAGCCCTCGCCGAAAAACTGCGCCATCATCAGGCTGCTGTCGAAAATGTGCGGGGAAACAGTCTCATTCACGGTATTCGATGTTATCGAAAGCTCCACCTTGTCTATCTCATACACGCTTTTATCGATACCGCTGACCAGACCGGCGGTAACGGTTATTATCTGCGTACCCGCTGTAATGCCGAGACTTTCTGCCGTCTGGCCGCCTTCTTCTTTTTCCATATCGCTAACGGATTCATATATCATGGTATCTCCGCTGATGGAAGCCGGAGCGTATTTTGCTTCAATCGCCATATCCGCCGTCGTCAGCTCACAGGGAGACGTCACCTCAAGCAGCGACAGGCCTGTCGTGAAATCGTCAGCCGCAGTTATGTAGTAGCTGCCCGGCACGGCGTTCTGCGCTATCTTAAGCGTGCCGCCCTCAAAGGTCAGCGTGCCGTCTGTTACCTCTGTGGCCGCAGCAAGGGTATCGCCCTTTAAGACCTTATAGGAAAGAGTTCCGTCATAGCCTGTCATCCTTGCGCCGCTGCTGCTGTAAAATTCCGGTGTATAGGTAACGCTCGTTCCGGCTTGAGCTGTAGCTGAGGTGACAGTAGTGCTCGAACCGGTGCCGGTTTCGCCTGCGCCGGGCTTGAGTACGGCCGTATGCGGCAGCTCTCCCGTCCATACAAAAAGGTTGTCAAGCGTAAAGCTGTTGTTGTCTCCCGTGGCTCCGCTGGTAAAAAAGGTTATACGCTTGAGATTTTCCGCGCGGTTCGTGTCAGTATTTTGACGGATATCGCCGGAATATGTTGCCACCATAGCGTTTGTATCGCTGCGGCGCACCTCAACATAAAATCCGCGGTCGGCTACTGTTTCATTTTCAATATCAACATTTATTTTGATATTGTACTTTACGCCTGCGTCCAGATCGCATATTTTATTTTCCACTCCTCCGACAACGCCGCTGAAAAGGGCTCCGCTTTTAAAGGAGAAAGTGCCGATCATATTAGAATATCTGATATGACTAAGGTCACCGTCACTGCCGTCTCTGAGCTGGAAGAAAGCGTCCAGATTCTCACCCGGGGTTATATCGAAGGAAACGGTAGAATTTTCTGTCACAGCCTCATAAAGGTTATATCCAGCGTATGAGGAACCGTTGTTATTAAAGGTGATAGTACCGTTTTCGCTGCTGACATTGTATGTTGTTGCACTCTGCGCCAGCTTATCCGCTAAAACGACACTTCCGGCTGCTATTTCTTGGGGAGCGTCCGTATTCTTCCAGTTATAGCGATGTGCATCCTGGTTGTTGGCGGCTACTGTGGTTATCTCCTGCCATTGGTAATCATCCATATCCTCGCCTACGTAATAGCCCACGTGCGGCGGCTGATTATACGCCGACTGCTCCGCCGCCACTCCGCAACGGTATGTCGGATCGTGCATAAGCGTATAGAGCTTATTTCCCGTATAAATATCGGACATGAACAGTCTAAGTCCGGAATTATCATCCAGGCGGCAGATCACCTCCTCGCGCCAATCGCCGATAATATCGGCCGTCAGCGCCGGATTGCATTTGCTGGAATTATTCGTCAGCGTGCCGGTAAAGGAATATATGCGCGGTGCGTACTCATCATCGGAATCATACTTTGCTATAAACGGAGTATGTGATTCGCCCTGGGCGTCAAACAACTCCTCGTAAAGATCGCCGTCCCAGAATATGCGGAAATTAAGCGAATAATAGCCATTAGGTCTGTTGTTAAAAGCGTTTGTTGTTGTTGATTGACCTTCACTTGTTATACTTGTGGAACCGATAGGCTCAAAGGTGCATATAGGATCGCCATCTGTATCTTTACCTGTGACCGTTACCTTTATTGCATTGTTTGATATCGAATCGATGATAAAGCCGTCTGCGTCGCCTTTAAGCATCAGTCCGCGCCCCGTGTCACCGCCGCCATTATCGTGAAATAGGACTGTAGGTTCTCCAACCGTACCGTCCTCGTTCTGCTTTCCGTCAGCATAAGGATCGATAAGCGTCATACCATATGGGGAGTCCTCGTGCACGGTAAAATACTGCATATGCCAGTCCTTTATGTATCTGCCGATATGCAGGGCGTCGCCGTGACCCTTACCGTAATTCCACTTGGGAGTGAGCTCTTCGCCCTCCACCTGCAAGCAGAGAGAGCCGCTGATTATCTCGTCCATGCCGTCATCGTCAACATCGGCGTTGGTGATATTGTGGTTGCCGTTGCCGCAGTATACAAAATCAGGATTATTTGTTTTAAGCTGTGCTATAGCGTTTGACGATGAGCCAAAAACATTATTCCAGCTTAGATTATTATTGTCCAGCTTATCAAGCACGCTGCCTGCCGTATCAAAGCTGTATGCAAGGCTCAATTCGCCGTTCTCCAGCTTATACGCGCCGACAGCCGTCCTGCCAAGAGACGCTTCCCCGTGGTAGTAGCCGCGCCATTCCATCATATAGGGTTCGCCCTTGCCGTCAAGGTAGGAAACGGTGGCCGTGTAACGCTCGGAGCGGTTGCCGAAATTATCGCCCCAGAGGTATTCAAGCTCATTTTTGCATTCTGTGCTGTATTCGTTATAATAGTTATATGTGCGCGTTGCGTGATAGGTTGTGGTATCGATAAATGTACCGGTCTCGCCGTCAAACACGCTGTAATATTCGCGCCCGCAGAGCACCTGCCCGTTTGTAGCGGCATGGCTGAGGGTGGAGCTGTATGCGTTGGTAAGCTGTTCTTCGGTATAATTGCTGCTGGGAACGGTCATATTGTAATCCGGAGAAGTCTCCGATTCAAGCAGCATCTTCCCGGCCGTGTCGAACGTGCCCTGGGCGGTCTTGGTGGAAATCTCCGCCTTGCCGTCACCGTCAAAGTCGTAAACTAAAAACTGCGTGCCGTGAGGATTGGCGCGGACATTCACGCCCAGGTTGATATAAAGAGGATTTTCCTCGGTGCCCCATACCGGCGTGCCGTCAAGCTCATATGCGCCGAGTATTACGTTAGCGGTATATGTCGGCGGCAAACTCTCACCGGCATTGGAGGGCATGAACTTCACGACCAGCTCATACTGGCCGTCACCGTCAAGGTCTCCGGTGCTGACGTCATTGGGAGTGTAGGTGTAGTTTTCGGTAATGTCCACTCCTGTATCTCTGTCATTTTCTATCTCATTCTGTCTCATGGTGCCGCCTGCGGGAGGATCGAATAGAATATCGATATAATTCTCGCCGCTTTCCCAGGCGGAGACCTCTTGGGAGAGGGCCGATGGATCATCTTTGGGCGCAACTGTATAGACGCTGGTCATAGTGCCGCCCTTGTCGACGTAGTTTGTGGAATTGGACACCTCCGCCAGCGCAACGCCGTCGCGGTATACGATAAAGGAAGTGTCATAGCTCTCCGTGCCCAAGAGCCGCCAACTCAAATACATATTCCCACCGCTGTTCACGACCGCAAGTCCTCTGTCAAGAGCTTCCATGCGGTATGCAGGCGCATTATCGGCCGCCTGCACCGCTGCGGCAGGAAGGAGCTGCCCGGCAGCGATAACCACGGCTGTAAACAATGCCATAGCTTTTTTCTTCATGATAAATTTCCCCACTTTCCTTGACCTTCGTGCATAAAATGAATCTACATGATAATTATATCAAACACGCCAGAAAAAGTCAAGCGGCCAAACGGCCAACTTTGTCACAGACAGAAAATAAAACAGCGGCAACCGGGTGGCTGCCGCGTCTATGCTATTTACTTTGTATCCAATTTATCCCAGTCGGGTATCTCCCCTAATACCGGCTGCTTAAATCTCGCCCGCACCTCATCGGCGCTGTGCACCCTGGTATCCAGCATATGCAGAAACAAGATCACCGCCGCAGAAGCTACCGCACCGCCGATAAAGCCGAGAAGCGTATTCTTTTTCACGCTCGGCGATGATGGCGCCGTTGGCAATACCGCCTCGTCTACGATCTCCACCGAACCGGATTTTATGATATCCAGAAGCTCTTTCTGGGCATTCTCAAGTATCTGCTCGGTTATCCAATAGGAATCAAATGCATCCTCGCTGGTCACCGTCACCTCTAAAAGCTCGGTCTCATTTATCGGCTGTACCGTGAGCATCGCCCCTATCTGGGCGGCGCTGTATTTGCCGTTCATAGAATTTGATATCGTCTCCAGAAAACTGCGCCTTTGCAATATCTCCGCATACGTTTCCGCCAGCTGCGCCGAGGCCGTCAGCGTACCTTGCGTTATCTCCACCGTTGTCGTACTGCTGGAAACATATAAGGCGCCGTTGGAGGTATATTGGGGTGTGATAAAGAAAATTGTTACCAACAGCGATGCTACAGCGCCGACTACAGCGCATATCGCCAATATCCACCAGTGATGTAAAAGCTGCCTTCCCATCTCCAAAAGGTCTATCTGGTCATCGACAGGAGCTGTTGTTTTATTGTTCACCATCGTCTGCCCTCCTAATCCCCATACCGGTAGCTGTACTTATATTGATATCCACCGTATGAGCCTTCCGCCCCTACGCCGGAAATTACATAGCCCAGTATCCGCGCTTCCGCCATATTAAGCCTTTCCTCGGTATCCTCCAGGAGCTTACGCGGCGTATAATTCTCGCGCAAAACCACCACGTAGCCATCGGCGTAATTCCTCATGGAGGTAGAGTCGGCTACCAGCGTTACCGGCGGCGTATCTATCAATATGTAATCATACTGCTGCTTGAGCGCCTGCATAAGCTGTCCCATTCGCGGCGATACCAAAAGCTCTGAGGGATTGGGCGGTATATGCCCCGCTGTAAGCACATCCACTCCCGGAGCCAGCGGCGACTGTTTTAATACGTTCTCCGCCGTATCCATACCGGCCAATACATCGGATATACCGGCTTCATTCTTCAGCGAAAGCATCCTGTGCACTCTTGTGCGCCGCAGATCGCAGTCCATTAACAGCACCTTCGCATCGGTCTGGGCAAAGGTTATTGCCATATTTACAGCCGTACTCGTCTTGCCCTCGCCCTGCATGGCACTGGTGAATATCACCGTGCGGCAGTCCTCTTTATCAGACAGCGAAAACATAATGTTTGTACGTATCGTCTTATACGCCTCACGGATAGAAAAGGCCGTATTCTCACCCACGACCATATCTTTTCGTTCGTGGGTGTTTTTTTTCTTAAATAATTTGCTGATATTTTTAAGCAACTGCTCTCCCTCCACCGTCGAAACAAACTGTCATTATATCTACTATTATATAATATCATAAATAAACTTTTTTGTCAATCCGCGCCGGACGGCTTTTATTTTTTCATGGTTTTGGACAAAAAACATCTGTAAAATATTACGCAAATATATGTTTTTTATCTTTTTCCCATTTCGGGCACAATAAAAAGGACCCCGGCAAAGAGTCCTTTTCCTATTGCCGCCCCGGCCGGGCTGATACCCGGCCGGAGTTTGTCGTCAAACCAGCTCTACTATCGCCATCGGCGCACCGTCGCCGCGTCTGGGGCCTGTCTGCAATACCCTGGTGTAGCCGCCGTTCCTGTCAGCGTACTTGGGAGCGATCTCCTCAAATACCTTGGTAACAACGTCTTCCTTGGTTATATATGCAAGCGCCTGACGGCGTGAGTGCAAAGTGTTTGTCTTTCCGAGCGTTATCATCTTCTCAGCCATGCTTCTGGCTTCCTTCGCTCTTGTTACAGTGGTTTCTATCCTGCCGTTCTCCAGCAGCGATGTCACAAGACCGCGGAGCATTGCTCTTCTCTGGTCCGTAGGACGGCCCAGCTTTCTTGTTCCCGGCATATTTAGTACCTCCTTATAGCTTACCGGACGTTATTCGTCTTCCTTCCTGAGGAAAAGTCCTAACCCGGCCAGTTTGTTGATTACTTCTTCGAGGGATTTTCTACCCAGATTTCGAACCTTCATCATATCCTCCTCGGACTTGCTGATAAGATCCTCAACCGTGTTTATTCCCGCCCGCTTCAGGCAGTTGTAGGAACGTACCGAAAGATCCAGCTCTTCGATAGTCATCTCCAGAACTTTTTCTTTCTTTGTCTCTTCCTTTTCAACGATTATCTCTGTGTTCTTAGCATCGTCGGACAGATCGATGAACAACCGCAGAAGATCGTTCATTATCTTTGCTGCCAGGCTCACCGCCTCATCCGGCTTCAAGGTTCCGTTCGTCTCCACCTCTATCACCAGTTTTTCTCTGTCCGCATACTGACCGGTGCGCACGTTTTCTACGTTATAGTACACCTTCTTCACCGGAGTGAAGATGGAATCTATAGGGATAACGCCTATCACCGGCTGAAGCGCCTGCTTGTTCCTCTCCGCCGGGATATATCCCCTGCCGCTGGCAAGGGTTATCTCTGCGTACAGACTCGCCTCCTCGTTCAAGGTCGCGATATGCAGGTCGGGATTGAATATCTCCACATCGGCGTCAAATTTCAAGTCGCCGGCCTTAAGCTCACAGGGACCCTGCGCTTCGATATATATCGTCTTGGGGCCGTCCGAATGCAGCTTTATGGCGAGCTTCTTGATATTCAAGATAAGCTCTGTAACGTCTTCCTTGACACCGGGTACTGTGGAAAATTCATGCTGAACGCCTTCAATTTTGATAGATGTCGCAGCTGCTCCGGGCAGGGATGAAAGCAGTATCCTGCGCAGCGAGTTGCCCAAAGTAGTGCCGTAGCCTCTTTCCAAGGGCGACACTTCGAAGCGGCCCTTGTTCTCACTTATATCTATACATTCTATATTAGGCTTTTCCATTTCTATCATGTCAGAACCCTCCTTATAACAATCGTGTTTAAATATCTTCTTACCGAGGGTAGGCTGTACTTATTATTTCGAGTACAGCTCGACAATCAGGTGTTCTTGAACCTCAAAGTCGATGTCATCTCTATCCGCCAGCGTGATAACCTTGCCGGTAAGCGTATTCTTATCCATCGAAAGCCATTTGGGAACGACTCTTGACGCATTTGCCTCCACAATTTCCTTCATCCTGTCGGAATTTTTGCTCTTATCCTTAAGAGTAATGACATCGCCCGGCTTTACTAAGTATGAGGGGATATCGACTTTCTTTCCATTTACAAGCACATGACCGTGGTTTACTATCTGTCTGGACTCGCGTCTTGTGTTAGCAAGTCCCAGACGGAAAATAACATTATCAAGTCTTGATTCGAGTATCTGCAAAAGCATTTCACCGGTGATGCCCTGACGCTTTGTCGCCATAACATAATACTTTCTGAACTGCTTCTCCAAAAGCCCGTAGATGAACTTTACCTTCTGCTTCTCATTGAGCTGAAGGGCGTATTCGCTCTGCTTTCTTCTGCTCTGCTTCGGGTTCTTGTTTGAGGATTTGTCAACCCCCATGACCGACGGCTCGATGCCCAGCGTTCTGCATCTTTTCAATACGGGCTGCATATTTCTTGCCATGCTTTTATTTCCTCCTTAACCTAAAACAATCTGATCACACACGTCTTCTCTTCGGCGGTCTGCAGCCGTTGTGCGGGATAGGCGTTACGTCCTTGATCATGCTTACGTCAAGGCCAGCCGCCTGAAGCGCTCTTATAGCAGCCTCACGGCCTGCGCCCGGGCCCTTTACATAGACCTCAACGGTCTTCATGCCATGCTCCATTGCTGCCTTAGCCGCTGTCTCCGCCGCGGTCTGCGCTGCGAACGGAGTGCTCTTTCTTGAACCCTTGAAGCCCAGTCCGCCCGCCGACGCCCAGGAGATCGCATTTCCTGCGGTATCGGTGATAGTCACGATCGTATTGTTAAAGGTGGAGCGAATATGCGCTGCGCCTTTTTCGATATTCTTTCTGTCACGACGTCTTGTTCTGGTCGCTTTCTTTGCTACCTTAGCCATTTAGCACAGTCCCTCCCTAATTATTTCTTCTTGTTCGCCATAGTCTTTGCCGGGCCTTTTCTGGTCCTGGCGTTGTTCTTCGTATTCTGACCGCGAACGGGCAGACCTTTTCTGTGGCGGATGCCTCTGTAGCAGCCTATTTCCATCAGTCTCTTGATATCAAGAGCTATCTGACGTCTCAAATCACCCTCAACGGTGTAACCGTCGATGGCGTCTCTGAGCTTGCTTATATCGTCCTCTGTCAGATCTTTGACTCTTACGTCCGGATTGATACCTGTCTGAGTCAAAATTTTCTGGGAGGTCTTAAGACCTATTCCGTAAATGTATGTCAGCCCTACCTCGACTCTTTTTTCTCTGGGTAAGTCAACACCTGCTATTCTTGCCATGCTTTTGATGCACCTCCAAATATAAACGTCTGAAAACCCTTGATCAGCCCTGCTTCTGCTTATGCTTGGGGTTCTCGCAGATTACCATTATCTTGCCTTTTCTCTTTATGATCTTGCATTTTTCGCAGATCGGTTTTACTGACGGACGTACCTTCATAACCGTTACCTCCTATTATTTGCTTCTCCAGGTGATCCTGCCCTTACTCAGATCATAAGGGCTCATTTCCATCTTTACCTTATCCCCGGGCAGGATCTTGATGAAATTCATTCTCAGTTTGCCTGAAATGTGCGCCAGCACCTGGTGCCCATTTTCCAGCTCCACCTTAAACATTGCATTGGGAAGGTTCTCTATGACCTTGCCCTCTACCTCTATAACGTCAGCCTTAGCCAATATTGTGACCTCCTTCATTTTCCCGATACTGCCCAAGCGCCCTGCGCACCTCGGAATTTGTAACGCGGAGACCGTTTTCCAGCTTGTTCTCCACAAACTCCGAAACATAATCAACTCTTTGCAGATGCTTGAGCTTCTTCTTTTTCGGTCTGTCGACCTTGCGCAGCTCTCCATCGGCAACAAAGGCATATTCGCCCTCCATGCGGAGGATAAGGAACAATCCGCCCTTATCGCGTCCGGCCTTAGAAATGACTGCCATTGCCGGTTTCATTTCAAACATATTCCAACACCTCGCCTATAATGTCAGAATCTCGTATCCGTCCTTGGTGATAAGCACGGTGTTCTCATAATGCGCCGACAGGCTGCCGTCTCTGGTGACGACAGTCCAATCGTCATCGAGAACCTCCACCTGCCATTGGCCGGCGTTTATCATCGGTTCCACGGCTATCGTCATACCGGCAGCAAGCCTTACACCTTTTCCGGCCTTACCGAAATTCGGTACCGCCGGATCCTCATGCAGTGCCCGTCCTATGCCGTGTCCCACAAGGTCTCTTACGACCGAATATCCCGCATTTTCGGCGTACTCCTGTATCGCCGCGGAAAGATCGCCGAGCTTTACTCCGTGCTTCAAGCATTTTACACCCTCGAAAAAGCTCTGACGCGTAACATCGATCAGCCGCTGGGCTTGGGGCGATATCGTTCCCACGGCAAACGTCCTTGCCGCGTCTCCGTTATAGCCGTCCTTTTCGGCGCCCATATCGATGCTTATGATATCTCCCTCCTTAAGTATAACGTCCTTAGACGGTATACCGTGCACGACCTGGTCGTTGACGGAGGTGCAGATACTTTTGGGGAATCCGTTGTAATGAAGGAAATTTGGCTTTGCCCCCCGGGATAATATAAACTCATGCGCGAGCCGGTCAAGCTTGGCCGTGGAGATCCCCGGCTTGATGTGCTCGCCGATAAGGTTGAGCGCATCACGCGTGATCCGGCACGCGATCCTCATTTTTTCTATCTGTGATGCGGATTTGATCGTGATCATTCACTAAGACCTCTTATTCTATTCCCAGTGCCTGCATTACCAGCCTGGTGGTATCCTCTACCTTTTCCTGGCCCTTGACCTCCACCAGAAGCCCCTGCTCCTGATAGTAAGCCTTTATCGGCTCTGTCTGGGCATGGTAGGTATCGAGACGGTTTTTGATCGTTTCCGGATTATCATCCGCCCGCTGTATCAGCTCGCCGCCGCAGCTGTCGCAAACACCGTCTTTCTGAGGCTTATTGTAGATCAGGCTGTAGGGAGCTCCGCATTTGGAGCACTCCCGCCTTGATGATAAGCGTGTGATGATCTCCTCGTCCGCTACGTCGATGGAGAGCACCTTGTCTATCTCCACGCCTGAAGCCGTGAGAGCCTCTGCCTGGGCAACCGTTCTGGGGAAGCCGTCGAGGATAAAGCCCTTCTCGACGTCCGGCTGCGAAAGGCGTTCCTTTACGATGGCGACGATAACATCGTCTGGAACGAGCTTGCCGTCGTTGATGTACTTTTCTGCCATCTTGCCGACCTCGGTCCCGTCCTTTATGGCGGTTCTCAGCATTACGCCTGTCGATATTGTATCAATGCCAAGCTTCTTGGCGATCTTTTCACCCTGGGTGCCTTTACCGGCTCCCGGAGGTCCCATAAGAACTAACTTCATAAAACTCCCGCCTTTCTTTAATCATCACATCTTACTCTAAAAATCCTTTATAATGACGCATTGTCAGCTGCGACTCTACCTGCCTTACCATTTCAAGCGCAACGCCCTCCATGATCAAAAGCGAGGTACCGCCTATTTGCAGGCTGTCTATTCCAAATATCGCACCCATCACTATCGGGAAGATAGCGATGATACCGAGGAATATCGCGCCTACCAGGTTGAGCCTGGTTGAGACCTTAAATATATAGTCGCTCGTCGGCTTGCCCGGTCTGATACCCGGAACATAACCGCCGTTCTTCTTCAGGTTATTCGCCAGTTCGATCGGGTTAAACTGGATCGAAGCGTAAAAATACGTGAAGAATATTATCAAAAGGAAGTACAAAACGGAATATACTGCATCCGTCCAGCCAGGGCCGTAGCCGGCTGTGAGCATTCCCAGTATCGTATATCCAAGCCCTGCCTCCGGCAGCTGTCCGCCCGAAAGCAGTCTCCAGATCGTAGCCGGGAACGCCATGATGCTCGAAGCAAAGATTATCGGCATTACGCCGCCCATTACGACCTTTATGGGGATATTCGTGTTCTGGCCGCCGTACATTCTTCTTCCAACAACGCGCTTTGCATACTGCACCGGTATCCTGCGTTCGGCAGAATCGAAGAGTACCACGAAGCATATCGCCGCCAGCGCCAATATTGCTATCAGAACGCTTGCGATGACGCCCCATGCGCTGATGTTGGTGGCCAGGAAATGGTCATATACAGCTTTGATGCCCGAGGGTATCCGGGAAACGATACCGGCGAAGATCAGAATCGATACGCCGTTGCCCAGACCCTTTTCTGTTATCATTTCGCCCAGCCATACCATGAAAGCCGTACCGGCTGTAAACGAAAGCACTATTACAAAGAACGTGAGCACGGAAGGATTCGTTATCGCATCCACTCCGTTGGTAACGCCCATGTTGTAGAGCGTTACGTAAAGTCCCGCGCCCTGGATAAGACCAAGCGCAATACCCACATACCTTGTTATCTTGTTCAGCTTCTTCCTGCCCTCAAGCCCTTCCTTGGAAAGCCTTTCCAGAGAAGGGATAGCAACAGTCAAAAGCTGGATAATGATCGATGCGTTGATGTACGGCGATACACCCAGTGCCAGGATCGTCGCATTAGAGAACGCGCCGCCTGTAAAGGCGTCAAACAGACTGAACAGGTCAAGTCCGCCGCCGGCCAAAAACGACTGCATAGCTTCTGCGCTCAGATACGGAACGGGAATATGCGCTCCGAATCTGAATATTATGAGCATGATAAGCGTAAACAGCATTCTGCGTCTTAAGTCAGGTATCTTAAACGCATTTTTGAAAGTGGAGAACACTTAAATCACCTCGGCCTTTCCGCCGGCTTTTTCGATCTTCTCCTTTGCGGATTCGGTAAACTTCGCCGCCTTTACTGTAAGCTTCTTAGTCACCTCGCCGCGGCCTAAGAACTTAACGCCGTCAGCGACCTTGCTGATAACGCCGACTTCCTTCAGAAGCTCCGGCGTTACCTCCTGCCCATCCTCGAAACGGTCTAACACCTCAACGTTTATAGTAACGTACTTTTTAGCGAAGATGTTGTTAAAGCCTCTCTTCGGCAGACGTCTGTACAAGGGCATCTGACCGCCCTCAAAACCCGGCCTTACGCCGCCGCCCGAACGGGCGTTCTGACCCTTGTGTCCCTTTCCGGCAGTCTTGCCGTTTCCGGAACCGATACCGCGGCCGACGCGCTTTACCTTGAAAGTGGAGCCTGCGGAAGGTTTGAGTTCATCTAATCTCATCTGCTGCACCTCCTTTAGTTCTCTTCCACTGTCACAAGATGTGATACCTTTTTGATCATACCTCTGATCTGGGGGTTATCCTGCTTTACGACCGTGTGTCTTATTCTCTTAAGACCAAGAGCCTCAACGGTAGCTATCTGATCCTTCTTGCAGCCGATAGTGCTCTTTGTCAATGTTACTTTAAGCTCTGCCATTATTTGTGCCCTCCTTATTAACCTCTGAGCTGGTCAACGGTTTTGCCTCTTAATGCAGCCACTTCCTCCGGGCTCTTAAGCTCCGCCAAACCTTTGATAGTAGCACTTACAACGTTCTTCTTATTAGTAGAACGCAGGCATTTTGTTCTTATATCCTTAACGCCCGCAAGCTCTAAAACCGCACGTGCAGCTCCGCCTGCTATAACGCCTGTACCGGGCTTAGCCGGCTTCAGGAGCACCTTGCCGGCGCCGTCGATACCCGTTATTTCATGAGTAATCGTCGTACCGTTCATTGCAACGGTAACCATATTCTTCTTTGCATCCTCAATGCCTTTTCTGATCGCGTCGGGGATTTCAGCCGCCTTGCCCATGCCGCAGCCTACGTGTCCGTTTCTGTCGCCGACTACTACCAGCGCACTGAATCTGAAGGTACGTCCGCCCTTTACAACCTTGGCAACACGGTTGATGGCAACCACGTTCTCCTCCAGCTCAACTGTTGATGCGTCAAATCTTTCAGCCACTCTCGTCTTCCTCCTTATCCTTTAGAATTCCAGTCCGCCCTCTCTTGCGCCTTCGGCAAGAGCGGCAACTCTTCCATGATACACATATCCGCCTCTGTCAAAAACTACCTTGGTAACACCGGCAGCCTTGGCTTTCTCAGCCACTGCAAGCCCTACCTTCTTGGCAGCCTCGGCATTTCCGCCGTAGCCCTCAAAGCCCTTGTCCATCGTGGACGCCGCAGCCAGAGTTTTGCCGGTAGTATCATCGATTATCTGCGCGTATATGTGATTTAAGCTTCTGAATACGTTCAGACGAGGTCTCTCCGCTGTTCCGGAGATGTTCTTTCTTACTCTTCTATGACGTTTTATTCTAGCATCATTTTTTGATTTCTTATTTATCATTATCAGAACACTCCTTTCAATTATTTCTTCTTGCCGCCGGCCTTGCCTTCCTTGCGTCTGATCACTTCGTCGATATACTTGATACCCTTGCCCTTGTACGGTTCAGGCTGTCTGTACTCTCTGATCTTTGCTGCGGTCTCGCCGACTACTTCCTTGTTCGCGCCCTTTACAATGATCTTGTTGGGAGCGGGAACCTCTATGGTTATGCCCTCTTGCGGAGTGTACTCTACGGGATGCGAATATCCCAAGCTCAAAACGAGCTTCTTGCCCTGCATCTGCGCTCTGTAACCGACGCCGTTTATCTCCAGCTCCTTAGAGAAGCCCTCGGTAACGCCGACTACCATGTTGTTTATGAGCGTCCTTGTCAGGCCGTGCAGCGACTTATGGAATTTATCCTCCGACGGACGCTCTACGGTGATAACGCCGTCGGCTGCCTTTACGATCATATCCGGGTGCAGCGCTCTTGTCAGAGTCGCCTTTGCGCCCTTGACCGTTATCTCATTGTTAGCGTCGATCTTTACATCAACGCCGGCAGGAATAGTTATCGGTAATCTGCCAATTCTTGACATTGTTGGTTTCCTCCTTAACTTAAATTGTCCTGTTGCGGTTTTCAGTTTATTTGACCGTTACCATACGAATGCTAAGACTTCGCCGCCGATGTGCTCTCTTCTTGCCTTCTTGTCAGTCATTATGCCCTTGGATGTGGACACGATAGCGATACCCAGGCCCTTTAATACCTGCGGCATCTCATCCGCCTTCATATATATTCTAAGACCCGGCTTCGACACGCGCTTCAGACCGCTGATAACGCTTACTTTTCCGGGAGCATATTTCAATGTGATCCTGATAACGCCCTGCTTGTCGTCATCGATCACCTGGTAATTCTTTATATATCCCTCTTCCGACAGGATCTCCACGATCGCCTTTTTCATCTTTGAAGCGGGAACGTCAACTGTTTCGTGTTTCGCCGTGCTTGCGTTTCTGATACGCGTGAGCAGATCAGCGATAGGATCAGTTATCTGCATTAAATGTACCTCCTTCCGGATCCCTCAAAAGGGATCCATCTGCTTCCAATCTTACCAGCTGGCCTTCTTAACACCGGGGATTTGACCCTTGTAAGCCAGTTCTCTAAAGCAAATACGGCAAATACCGAACTTTCTCAAATATGCATGAGGTCTTCCGCAGATCTTACATCTGGTGTAAGCCTGTGTGGAATACTTCGGCTTTCTCTGCTGCTTTGCGATCATTGATTTCTTAGCCATCTGTCTTTTCCTCCCTTATTTCGTAAACGGAGCGCCCATCAGCGTCAGAAGCTCTCTTGCTTCCTCGTCTGTTTCGGCCGTCGTTACGAATACGATGTCCATGCCTCTGATCTTATCGATCTTATCGTAATCGATCTCCGGGAATATCAGCTGCTCTCTTACGCCCATGGAATAGTTGCCTCTGCCGTCGAAAGCATTGGGGTTTATCCCTCTGAAGTCACGTACACGCGGAAGAGCCACGTTGAAGAGCCTGTCAAGGAACTCGTACATTCTGTCCGCTCTCAATGTAACCTTGCAGCCGATGTTCATGCCCTCTCTGAGCTTAAAGTTAGCTACGGATTTTCTGGCCTTGGTAACGATCGGCTTCTGACCGGTAATAAGCGCCAGGTCATTGCAGGCAGCCTCGACCGCCTTGGGGTTTTCTTTTGCCTCTCCCAAACCGATGTTTACAACGATCTTTTCAAGCTTCGGGATCTGCATTGTGCTTTTGTAGCTGAACTTTTTCATCAGCGCCGGCGCAACTTCTGCATTGTATTTATCACGCATTCTGCTCATTATAATCCTCCTCTCGAAAATCAATCGTTAAAGGTGTGACCGCATTTTTTGCAGTATCTCGCCTTTGATCCGTCGTCATTTACCTTAACGCCTGTTCTTACGCCCTTAGAGCACTTGGGGCAAACTCTCAGAACGTTGGAGGCGTCTATGAAAGCTTCGGTCTCAACGATCTCGCTCTGCTGACCCTGGACTCTCGCCTTCTGGTGCTTCTTGACCATGGCGATACCCTCGACCATCACACGGCCGTTTTTGATGTCAGCCTTTAAGACCTTGCCCTGTCTGCCCTTATCCTTGCCGGCTATCACCTCTACGGTGTCGCCGCGCTTTACATGTAATTTATTCATTGCGCTTTGTACCTCCCAATTAAAGAACTTCCGGAGCCAATGACAATATCTTCATGTACTCCTTGTCTCTCAGCTCTCTTGCTATCGGGCCGAAGATACGGGTACCTCTGGGGTTTTTGTCATCTCTTACGATAACCGCCGCATTCTCGTCAAATCTGATGTACGAGCCGTCCGGACGCTTTGTTTCCTTAACTGTTCTTACAACGACAGCCTTTACAACGTCGCCCTTTTTAACAACGCCGCCCGGCGTTGCCTTTTTGACGCTGCAAATGATCTCATCGCCTACCTGGGCATATCTCTTTTTCGAGCCGCCCATAACACGAATACACATAACCTCTTTTGCGCCTGTGTTGTCAGCCACTTTGAGGCGTGTCTGCTGCTGTATCATCTAACTTCCTCCTTTTGGGACAACTATTACTGAGCCTTCTCAACGACCTCTACCAGTCTCCATCTCTTTTCCCTTGAAAGAGGTCTGGTTTCCATTACCTTTACCTTGTCGCCTCTTTGGCACTCGTTGTTCTCATCGTGAGCCTTCAGCTTGTAGGTCGATTTTACGACTTTACCGTAAAGGGGATGCTTTTTGCTTTCTTCTATAGCAACGACGATCGTCTTGTCCATTTTATTGCTTACTACTCTGCCGATCTTAACCTTGCGGCTGTTTCTTTCTTCCACTTAGAAGTCCTCCTTCCTTGAATGCTCAAACCGCGGAATCTTCCGCTTTTCTTTCCTGAATGATGGTCAAGCTGCGCGCGATAGTCTTTTTAACCTCGCTGATTCTCTGAGGATTGTCCAGCTGGTTGATCGCGTTCTGGAATCTGAGGTTGAAAAGCTCCTTTTTGGAATCGGCTACCTTTTTCTCCAGTTCAGCCACTGATAATTTCCTTAGCTCGTTTGCTTTCATTCTTATTCACCATCCTCTGCTTCACGCTTAACGAATTTGCACTTGATAGGCAGCTTATGCATCGCCAGACGCATGGCCTCTCTTGCTGTTTCTTCGCTTACTCCGCCGATCTCAAACATTACTCTGCCGGGCTTTACTACCGCTACCCAGTATTCGGGAGAACCCTTACCGGAACCCATTCGTGTTTCGGCCGGCTTCTTGGTGATAGGCTTATCCGGGAAGATCTTTATCCAAACCTTACCGCCTCTTTTGGTGTATCTTGTCATCGCGATACGCGCGGCCTCTATCTGTCTTGAGCTTATCCATGCCGGCTCCAACGCCTGCAAGCCGTACTGACCGTCGGAAACAACGTTGCCGCGTGTAGCCTTACCCTTTAATCTGCCGCGCATAACGCGTCTGTATTTTACTCTCTTGGGTAATAACATTACTGCCTGCCTCCTCTCGGTCTTCTCTCACCGCGCTCACGTCTGTCGCCGCGTTCGCGTCTTTCGCCGTTTCTGTCGCCTCTTCTGCGTCTCTGGTTCTGCGCAGCCTCAGCAGCCTCGGCCTTTCTGCTTTCGTTTACGTTCAGAATCTCGCCCTTGTATATCCAAACCTTAATGCCCAGGATACCGTAGGTCGTCTTTGCCTCGGCAAATCCGTAGTCGATATCGGCTCTCAAGGTCTGCAGGGGGATGGTGCCCTCATGGTAGGACTCTGTTCTTGCGATCTCGGCGCCGCCGACTCTTCCGGCAACAAAGGTCTTTATACCCTTAACGCCCAGTCTCATGGCTCTTCCCATGACCTGCTTCATAGCACGTCTGAAGGAAACACGTCTCTCCAGCTGTGCGGCGATGTTTTCTGCAACCAGCTGCGCGTTTGTATCAGGCGTTCTTACCTCGCTGATGTTTACGTTTACAGTCTTTTTCGTCAGCTTCTCCAGCTGCGCCTTGAGCTTCTCTATCTCCGAGCCGCCGCGGCCGATTATGATACCGGGCTTAGCTGCATGTATCGTAACAAAGATCCTGTTCTGCTTTCTCTCGATGCCTATCTTGGCGATACCCGAGTCGTAGCAGGCCTTCTTAACGAAATTTCTTATATTATAGTCTTCGACCAAATAGTCTCCAAAGTCTTTCTTGCCCGCGATCCACTTGGAATCCCAGTCCTTTATAACTCCGACTCTCAGACCGTGGGGATTAACTTTCTGTCCCATTTTGACCCTCCTTCTTCGATTACTCCATTTCCTTCAATACTAAGGTAATGTGGCTTGTTCTCTTTAAGATCTTAAAAGCTCTGCCCTGTGCTCTGGGTCTGATCCTCTTGAGTGTCGGACCCTGGGATGCGTAGCACTCTGCTATATACAGATTATCCCTGTCCATATTATGATTATTCTCCGCGTTGGCAACAGCTGAATTCAAAAGCTTGATCAGGTACTCGCTGGCAGCCTTGGGGGTATTCTCAAGAATACCCATGGCAACGTCTGCCTTCTGGTTACGGATCAAGTCGAGAACAATTTTCACCTTTCTGGGAGAAATACGAGCGTATTTTAACACTGCGCGTGCTTCCATTTAGGAATCCTCCTTTCGATATCCGTTGGTTATATCGTCAATTTACTGATTATCTGGATGTTTTTGCTCCGGCATGGCCTCTGTAGGTTCTCGTAGGCGCGAACTCGCCGAGTCTGTGGCCTACCATATCCTCGCTGATGAATACCGGAACGTGCTTTCTTCCGTCATGAACGGCGATCGTGTGACCTACCATCTCCGGAAAGATCGTGGACGCCCTTGACCAGGTCTTTACGACCTTCTTCTCGTTTGCGGCGTTCATGGCTTCTATCCTGCTCATAAGACGCTCTTCAACGAAGGGTCCCTTCTTCAATGATCTGCCCATTAAATGCTCCTCCTTCTATAACGATCCGAAAAAGCTTATTTAGCGTTTCTTCTCTTAACAATGAACTTATCGGTCTTATTCTTAGTCTTTCTGGTCTTGTAACCGAGTGCCGGCTTACCCCAGGGGGTAACAGGTGCCGGACGTCCGATCGGCGACTTACCTTCACCACCGCCGTGCGGATGGTCGTTCGGGTTCATGACAACGCCGCGGACAGTCGGTCTCCAGCCCATGTGGCGCTTTCTTCCGGCCTTACCGATCGAAAGGTTCTCATGCTGCTGATTGCCTACCTCGCCGATTGTCGCCTTGCAGTCCAGACGGATCATTCTTACCTCGCCCGACGGCAGTCTTACCTGAGCATATGCGCCCTCTTTTGCCATCAGCTGAGCGGAATTTCCTGCCGAACGTACAAGCTGGCCGCCCTTGCCCGGATAAAGCTCTATGTTGTGGATAAGCGTACCAACGGGGATATCCTTCAAAAACAGCGCGTTGCCCGGCTTGATATCTGCGCCCGTACCGGACATTACAACGTCGCCGTCGGTAAGTCCGAGAGGAGCCAGGATGTAAGCCTTTTCGCCGTCCTCGTACTGGATAAGGGCGATATTGGCCGAACGGTTCGGATCGTACTCAATGCCGATGACCGTTGCCTTAACGCCGTCCTTATTTCTCTTGAAATCTATTATTCTGTACTTCTGTCTGTTGCCGCCGCCTCTGTGACGAACCGTTATCCGGCCGTAGGAATTTCTTCCCGCGTGCTTGTTTTTCTTGGCAAGCAAGCTTCTCTCCGGTTCGGTCTTTGTGATTTCCGCAAAGTCGGAAACTGTCATAAATCTTCTGGCAGGCGAAGTCGGATTATACTTTTTTATAGCCATGATCCTTATTCACTCCTTCTTGTTCAATTACATCTCAAAGAACTCTATTGTCTTTGAATCGGGCGTAAGGGTTACGATAGCCTTCTTCCAGCTTGCGCGGCGGCCTTCATATCTTCCCATTCTCTTTACCTTGCCCAAAACGTGCATTGTGTTTACTTTTGCTACCTTTACGCCGAAAACCTCTTCAACGGCCTTTTTGATCTCTACCTTGTTGGCCGAAACGGCTACCTCAAAGGTATACTTCTTGATCTGCTCGCCGTCTTTTGTGAACTCAGGCTTCATGCTGCGCTCGGTGATGATCGGTCTTCTTATGATATCATATGAGTTCATTATGACAATACCTCCTCGATCTTTGCGATAGCGTCCTTGGACACAACCAGCTTGTTGTGCTTTAAGACCTCGTAAGTGTTAAGCGTAGCCGCATATGTCGGAGTTACATCCTTGATATTTCTTGACGACTTATAAATGTTCTCATCGCACTCAGCAGTCACGATAAGAGCCTTTTCATTTACATTCAAGGCTTTTAACATAGCCGCGATCTTTGCTGTCTTTATCTCATCCAGCTTCAGGCCGTCAACCACGATTATCTCGTCTGCTGCCACCTTTGATGAAAGCGCGGACTTCAATGCGATCTTCTTTACCTTCTTGTTTACGCTGTAGCGGTAATCTCTGGGCTTGGGGCCTAAAGCAACGCCGCCGCCTGTCCACTGGGGAGCGCGGATGGAGCCCTGTCTTGCTCTGCCTGTACCCTTCTGACGCCACGGCTTGATACCGCCGCCTCTTACCTCTGTGCGCGTCTTTGTGCTCTGTGTGCCCTGTCTCTGGTTCGCAAGATAGTTCTTAACTACCTCATGTACTACAGGCGCATTCACTTCCTGGCCGAATACGGCATCGTTCAATTCGATATCGCCGATCTTCGCGCCTTCCATATTATATAAAGCCACTGTAGGCATAGTGTTTCCTCCTTTCCCAACAAACCTCGATTATGCCTTTACGCTGCTGCGTACAGTTACGACGCTGCCCTTAGCTCCCGGGATCGCTCCCTTTACGAGTATCAGGTTCATCTCAGCATCGACCTTGACAACCTCAAGGTTCTGGATCGTAACCTTGTCAACGCCCATATGTCCGGGCAGCTTCTTGCCCTTCATAACACGTCCGGGATTGGAGCAGGCGCCCATCGAACCGGAGCCTCTGTGATAACCGGAACCGTGGGACATAGGACCTCTGTGAAGACCCCATCTCTTCATCGGGCCGGCAAAGCCCTTACCCTTGCTCGTGCCTGTAACGTCAACCTTTTCGCCTGCCTCGAACACGTCGGCCTTGATCTCGTCGCCTACATTCAGAGCGGCGCAGTCGTCAAGACGGAACTCTCTTAAATACTTCTTGTTCGGGGTGTCAGCCTTAGCAAAATGTCCCTTCATCGGCTTGTTCACCTTGCGCTCGGCTATCTCGCCGAAGCCTACCTGAACAGCCTCGTAGCCGTCGGTCTCTACAGTCTTCTTCTGCACGACCACACAGGGGCCTGCCTGAACGACTGTGACCGGGATCACTCTGCCGTTTTCGCCAAAAATCTGCGTCATGCCGACTTTTGTGCCTAAGATCGCTTTTTTCATGTTGTTTCCTCCTTATATACAGTTATTGGTTTCCGCAAAAGCGAACGGAAACATGACCTGCATCATAATCCCCCAAGGGATTACTGCCAAATACCTAGGACGTTTATTTCTGGATAACGTCGATCTCCACTCCCGCCGGAAGGTCTATCTTCACCAGAGACTCCATGGTCTTCTGACCGGGAACAACGATATCAATAAGTCTCTTGTGAGTGCGTCTTTCAAACTGTTCGCGGGAATCCTTATACTTATGAACCGCTCTTAAGATCGTGATGACCTCTTTGTCTGTCGGAAGAGGGATGGGGCCGGATACCTTCGCGCCCGTTCTCTTTGCTACCTCTACGATCTTTTCCGCCGACTGATCCAGTACAACGTGGTCATAAGCCTTCAGCTTTATTCTGATTTTTGCTGCCATTATGCTTTCCTCCTCAATATTTTTGTAATACCTCGTGTGACGCACGACAGCGCATATTTTAAGCGATGTTACACACAGCCGGGCGTATCCATACGCCCCTAAATAAAAACTCGAAATCCGCCTTTGCGGTTTCGAGCCGACCTGTCAACTTCGCTTTATCATATCCGCCTGCGCCCTTTTTAAAGAGCGCAGGTGTCCCCGCCCGCCGAAACAAAACATGAGCGCTATGCCCGGCTATAATCACAGCACCGATGTATAGCGTGTGTTCTGAATATCGATAGCTGTTTTATTGTCTTCTTGCCCCGGCTGGGCGCGGATGGATATTCTGATTTAAGCGTGACTGCCGCCCGGTTTCATGAATCGGACATTCTCCGCGGAAAAACCGGATACAAGATCCGCAACCTCCCGCTTCATCGTTTGTCAAATGGTGTATCCTTACGGATACATCTGTCACAACATTATTTATTATACACTATTCTTTCCGCATTTGCAAGTTTTTTATGCAAAAAATGACTTTTAAACTTTAACGAATTTGTAGAAATTTCACGGCTGTTTTTATGCAAATTCACAATAGGCGCGTTTTGGCAGTCGGATCTCTTCCTATTATAATAGCAGCAGGCGCAGGCACGTCCTCGATCGTATCCGGCATTTTTGCCGGGGCCGTGCTGCATCCCCCTTTATACGTCAATCATTTCCGGCAAAAATGTTCGAATTTTGTCGAACGATTTTTATTTACAAATGATAAAATGTATGATATAATAAAGACAGAAAGTAACAAATTTCGCACTTGCGGGATTTTAAAATCATCTCAAAAGGAGCTTTTATCATGAACAAAAAGCTAACCGGCGGGTTTACGCTTCCGGGCGAAAGCGGCTATGAAGAGCTGACTCTCGACCTGGCTAAAAAATGGGGCGCGGACGTCATCCGCGATTCGGACGGAACAGAGCTGTCCGATGAGATCATCAACGCGGGATACGGGATCTATTCAACGATCTGCATAATCCGCGATCACAACGAATGGGCTAAAAAGAACATGGACAAGCTGCAGTGCACTTTCTTAATGTCTCAGCCCAAAACAGCAACCGAACCCACGCTTACGATCGATCCCCTGGATGGATACGAAAGGGAACAGTTTGCTCTCAACACCTCGCCCGACTCCCTCAAATACTGGCAGGTATTTGACCGCACCGCCGAGGTCGAGGTCAAGGACTGGAAATTCGACGGCGAAAAAGTTATCGTGGAAAACACCGCTGACTATCATACATATACCGTTAATTTCCTGGCCTACCGTATCTGGGAAGAAATTTCCATGTACAACCACAAAACAAACAACTGGGACAAGGAACACCTGATGCAGATCGACCCGGTATATCCCGAAACGCAGGAATACATGCTTTCCTGGATGAAAAACTGGTGCGAGACCCATCCGGCGACTACCGTTGTCCGCTTTACCTCCATGTTCTACAATTTTGTATGGATATGGGGCAGCGATCCGCGCAATGCGCAGCTTTACTCCGACTGGGCGTCCTACGATTTTACGGTAAGCCCGCTCATGCTCGACAAATTTGCCGAAAAGTACGGCTACTCGCTGACCTCGGAGGATTTCATCAACAAGGGACGCTTACATGCAACGCATATGACATGCCCGAAAACAAAGCTCGATTACATGGAATTTGTAAACGGATTTGTTATCGAATTCGGCAAAAAGCTCGTTGACCTCGTTCACGAATACGGCAAAAAGGCCTACGTATTCTACGACGACAGCTGGGTAGGCGTAGAGCCTTGGGGCGACCGCTTTAAGGATTTCGGCTTTGACGGCCTTATCAAATGCGTATTCAACGGCTTTGAGGCGCGTCTGTGCGCCGGTGTGGACGCGGTGGAAACACATGAGATCCGTCTGCATCCCTACCTCTTCCCGGTAGGCCTGGGCGGCGCGCCCACCTTCACCGAGGGCGGCCATCCGACAGACGATGCCAAGATATACTGGAGAAACGTGCGCCGTGCGCTGCTGCGCGACAAGATCGACCGTATCGGCCTGGGCGGCTATCTCTCGCTGACGCTGCCGTTCCCGGATTTCAACGACTATATCGAAAAGATAGCCGATGAATTCCGCCTTATCCGCAGTTTCCACGAAAACGGCGCTCCGCTCGTTAAAAAGCCCAAGGTCGCAGTGCTGACCTTCTGGGGAAGATTAAGAGCGTGGACATGCTCCGGCCATTACCACGAGCATCCGGAGCTTGACCTCATCAACATAAACGAATCGCTTTCCGGACTGCCGCTTGACGTTTCCTACATCTGCTTTGACGATGTTAAAGCGGGCGCACTCGATAAATACGACGTTGTTATCAACGCCGGTTTCGAAAACAGTGCCTGGTCGGGCGGAGAATCCTGGCAGGATGCAGACGTTTCGGCCAAACTTCATAAATGGGTCGCAGAGGGCGGCGTATTTATCGGCGTAAACGCTCCCTCCTACACCGAGGGACGCATAAACCCCTTCGTAATGGCTGACGTTCTGGGCGTTGACCTCGACACCGGCGACCGTCTCTGTCACGGCAAATATCCGGTGATAATGCAGGGCTCGGACGATGTGGAAATGGGCGCTTATTTCGGCACTAAGCCGGGCGTATTCGTAGCCGACGGCAATACCAACGTGCTTATAGAAATAGGCGGTATGCCCTCGATAACCGAAAAGGATTACGGCAAGGGCAAGGGTATCTACCTGGCCGAGTACCGTCATACCGATGCCAACGCGCGGACGCTTTTAAACCTCATCCTTGCGGCCACCGGCAACGCGGACGACAAACTCTATCTGACCGACAATTGCGCAGCAGAATGCGCCTATTATCCGGCCGACAAGCAGCTTGTCGTTATCAACAATTCCGATACTGAGCAGACGACAACCATCGATACGGAAGCGGGCGAAAAGACATTTACCCTCGCTCCCTACGATACGCAGATCGTCACTCTGTAAGTGCAAACTAAACCGGGCTTTATGCCCGGTTTTTTTGCCCATATTTTGTATAATTTACGGTAAATTTTGTTTAAATTTCCGTGATTATATGCATGGTGTATAAATTTGCCTTGACTTCCGAGACCGGATTAGTGTATAATATAGATAATATGTAAGCCGTTAGGGAGAAACGGTTTACAGAGGCTTTTTTCATTATGTATTTCTTTATGGGAGAATAAGGGAATAACAATGGGGAATGGATTTTTTATTTATAGGGAGGAATTTTTTATGAAATTCAAAAAACTTGTCAGCGCAGTATCCGCGCTGGCTTTGTCAGTGACCGCGTTTGCGGGATTGATTGGAACCGCTGAGGCGGCTACGACTGCGTTTACACAGGATTTTACTGCAAATGAAGCCGGTTCGACAGATCCTGCGGATTATGGGTTCACTAAAGTATCAGAAACTGAGGGTATAATTGATCCAAATAGTAAAATAGTAACTGGCGGTGGAGATCCAAACACCCCAAGATCATCTACCTCTGTATCCAACGGTGTTTTAACAAATACTGTCGGCGGACACAACAGCACATCAGCAGCAGAATATTATGCTACGTTTACCCCAATATCTAGTGGAAACGAAGTATCAGTTTCATATACATGGCATTATGGCAGTGCTACCGGAAATAATAGTAATAATTCAGAAACATATTTAGCCGATGAAAATGGCAACAAACTTATTTCCATTGCCTTTTATGGAAATGGCAATCCTAGTTTGCGTATAAATGGTACAAGTGTCAAACCATTGGGCACGAGTGACAGAGCGCAGACAATAGATGTCTCAATGACTTTAGACATGAACGAAAAAAAGGTCATGACATTGTCTTTAGGAGACTATTATACTGCACCAGCCCCTATTGATTTTCAGAATAGTGTTACTTCAGTAGCAAGGTTTGGTTTCAGCCATTCCGCGAGAGTGCTAAATTGGCAAAATACTACAACAATTGACAACATCAATATTACATACGAAGAAGCAAGAGAGCTTATTACTTCTGCACAAGTTCAGTACAAAACATCTAATGATGATGTTATAGAAACCATCTCTCTCGACAATGTATACGACAACAATTACGCGCAAAAATCTGTTGACGGAATATATATCGGCGATCAATATTATGTGCCTTTCCAAAAATATATTTTCAAAGATGGTGTATTGTATGAAACTGCACATACTGATGCTAACCCCCGCTATGGAATTCTAACAACATTTACTGAAAATACAGTTCTTGAAAGAACGGTTTCAATAGTTACTCCGGCTGAAGGAACAGAATTTATAGCAGTTGTTGACTGTGATGGTGATACAGACAATAGTGGTTCAATACGTGGATCCAACATGAGCGCAGCACGAGGTGATATTACTTTAGCAGAAAATGTTAACCCTGGAATATACAGCATTACATATAATCAGTACATAAGAGGCGGCAATCCTAAGCTGTATCTAAATGATGATTATGTCTGTGATTTGGATACTAACACAGGCTCGTGGGGAGAAGCAACCACAGAAAATATCACTATTTCCGGAACCGGTACTCTTACAATTAAAGATATCGACATGACAGACTATATACTGTTGAGCAAGACAGGTGATTATAATCCTTCTATCAATGTTCTTTCAAACGCGTTTTGGACAGCAATTCCTGACAATTCTGAAATTGTCGCAGAAAGTATTTCCGACTCTGCAGATATAATAGAACTTGCCGGTAAAGAGGTTTATACAATGTGGTTAAAGACACCTAATGATGAAAAACCGACAATTACTCTCAAAAAAGACGGTAATGTTCTTAACGGTGCATCGAATGTTGCAATCACAATGGCTGAAGTTTCTTCATCAGAAGAGAATACAGGTTACTTCTGCGTACAGATCCTCAAGGATGGTCTTGAGGCAGGCAAGTACACAGCAACGTTTACTCTTGCCAATGGTACAGCACACGATGTAACATTCACAGTAGCAGAATAAAATTTCCATACAAAAAAACCGCTCACTCCCGGAGCGGTTTTTTTGCGCCTTATTTTCCGGCCGCCCGGCGCACAGCCGCGCCGGCAAATACGGCTATCAGGAGCTTTACGATATCAAACGGTATAAACGGCAGCACACAGGCCGCAAGCGCGCCGAAAAGCGTGGTATTCTCCGACAGCAGCATAAATTGCGCCGTCCCCAGCGTGTAGCACAGCGCCACCGATGCCGCACAGGCGGCTATGCGCACCGGCGCGGGCTTGTCCGCCGCCGCTCCGGCTATCGCCGCCATCGGCAGGTACGCCCATATGTAGCCGCCCGTAAGCCCCAAAAGCACTCCTATACCTCCGCGGAAGCCCGTAAATACCGGTATCCCTATTATCCCTATCAGCAGAAACACCGCCACCGCCGCGCTTCCCTTTTTCGCGCCCAGCACCATGCCCGCAAGCAGCACTCCCAGCACTCCCAGGCTCACCGGCACCGCCCCCACCGGCACGCTCACCACCGACAGCACGCAGCACACCGCCGCCATCATCGCGCATTCAGTCAAAGTTCTCGTTTTCATTTTTATCTCCTTTAAAGTTTACTTCCGCATAATTATACCATATAAGTCTTTATTTGTCAACTAAATTAGTCTACAATTAACCATAATAAAACTCCGGCAGGCTACCGCCGGAGTTTTATTATGCTACTGTTAGGTGCAGCCCCCCTGCTTCCAGATCAAATTCGATATTTCTTCTTTCGTAGCCGCCGGTGTACTGCCCGGCTATATGGACGCCGCGTTTGATAAGCTCTTTCTTGGCGCGCTCAAGCGTGCGCTTGCCCACGTCCCAGCCATTTTTACGGCACAGCTTCCCCAAGGCACCGCCGACCAAAAAGGCGTACATATCAGCGGTATTTGCGCCCAGTGCCTCCATTTCGGCGATAGCCTTCTGCACGCCCTCGCGGGCATAGACATAGGGGTTGGAGTTACCCAGACAACAGCGGCGTTCATCGGGCAGGGCAGGACGCACCATCGCCCCTATGCCGCGCTCCTCATCGTAAATGCACACAGCCACATCATCGTCAAGTCCGCGGGCGATAAACGAATCATCGCCGCTGCCGCAGGCTCCCGCTGCCCGTTCTATGAGAATTTTCCTTTTCATTATTACCGTTCCTTTTATTTTTCCCTTAGCTCTCTCGATACCGTCACCGCCATCGTGATAAAGCAGGCCGCGCCGCCGATAAAATTAGATACCGGCTCGGCCGCAAATACGCCGTTTGCCCCCATGAAATAGGGGAAGATAAGCGTCAGCGGTATCACGATAAATGCCTTGCGCAAAAGGGAGAAGAATATAGCCTGCTTGGATTTGCCCAGAGCTACGAATACCGACTGTCCGGCAAACTGCAGGGACATCATAAAGAAGCCGAAGAAGTATATACGCATCGCTTCGGAGCCGATCTGCAAAAGCTGCGCGTTATCATTGAACAGCCGTATAAACACCTCCGGGAACGTATGCACCGCCGCCCAAAACAGCGTTGTATAAACGATACAGCTCACGGAAACGAAAATTATCGCTGATTTAACGCGCTTTTTGCAGCCCGCGCCGTAATTATAGCCGATAAACGGCTGAGCGGAATTTGTCAGCCCCATCGCCGGCTGGGTCGCGATCTCACGCACCGAGTTTACAACGGTCATCACGCTTACATACATATCGCCGCCCCAGCTCTGAAGGGCGGAATTGCAGACCATCTGCACCGATCCGTTGGTGACAGACATGATGAAGCCGGACATCCCCAGCCCTGTGATCCGTGCGACTATCCGCCCCGAAAGGCGCATAGAGCCGGGCTCAAGCCGCAGTATCGTCTTTTTGCCGGTGAGGAATTTCAGCACCCATATGCAGGATGCCAGCTGCGATATCACCGTTGCCAGGGCCGCGCCACTCACGCCCATACCAAGGGCGAAGATGAAGATGGGATCCAATATAAGGTTCAGAACCGCGCCCAGGATAACGCTCATCATGCCTATTTTGGCAAAGCCCTGGGAATTTATAAAGCCGTTCATACCGAGACCGATCATCACGAACACCGTGCCCACCAGATAAATACTGGTGTAATCACGCGCATAGGGATATATCGCATCGCTTGCTCCGAAAAGATACAACAGCGGCCGCAGGAATATAAGCCCGGCAGCCGTTATCACCACGCCCGTTATCAGGAGCAGAACGAAAGAATTTCCCATTATCCGCTGTGCGCCCTTAAGATCTCCGCGTCCGCGGGCGATAGAGCACAGCGGTGCGCCGCCCATGCCGAAAAGGTTGGAAAAGGCGGTTATCATGCTTATTATCGGGAACGCTATACCCAGTCCGCCCAAAGCCAGCGTAGCGTCAGCGCCAATACGGCCGATATATATACGGTCGATTATGTTATAGAGCACATTCACCAGCTGGGCGACCGTCATCGGCACCGCCAGGCGCAGTATCGTCCCGGCAACGCTCCCCTTGGAAAAGTCATTTTTTATTTCATCAGCCATTTCACGCCTCCGTCAGAAACTGAAGCGGTATTCGGTCACGCTGTCATATATCTCTCCCGCTTTCAGCACAGGCGAAGGATAATGGCTGAAGCTCATGGCATTGGGGAAACACTGTGTCTCGATGCAAAGCGCCTGATGAACGCCGTAGACCGCTCCGCCCTTGCAGACGCGTTCTGTGTCGATCCCGTTGCCGGTGTATAGCTGGGCTGCCGGCTGGTCGGTATATACCTCCATTTTAAGGCCGTTTTCTGACGACACCTCCGCCGCCTTGCGGAAACCGCGGCCATATATCGCGAAATTATGGTCGTAGCCGCCGAACATTTTTATCTGCGGAAAATCAGCCCCTATATCCTGCCCCACAGGCTTAGGGGTCGTAAAATCAAACGGCGTTCCCTTGACCGGCTGCACCGAGCCGTCAGGCATACAATCGGGCGTATTCGGCGTGTAAAACTCGGCGTTTAGCCAGAGGATATGGCCGTCTATCGTGCCGCTGTCATGGCCGTTGAGGTTGAAATAGCTGTGGTTTGTGAAATTGGCCACCGTATCCCGGTCGGAGACCGCACGGTAATGTATCAAGAGGCCGTTGCCGGACGTCAGCGTATATGTCACAGTCACGGCCATATTTCCCGGGAAACCTTCCTCGCCGTCCGGGCTTAGGCGGCAGAGCGTAAGCGCAGGACTTTCGCCGTCTGTACACTCGGCCTGCCAGACCTTTTTGTCAAAGCCGCAGATTCCGCCGTGGAGACTGTTCTCGCCTTCATTTTTGCCCACGTGATAAAGCGTATCACCAAGCACGAACTCCGCCCCGGCAATGCGGTTGGCATGGCGGCCGATTACCGCCCCGTAATATCCGTCGTTTTTTAAGTATTCCTCCAGCGTATCGCGCCCGAGAACAACATCTGTACCATTGACCCACAAGCTTTTAACGATGCCGCCATAGGTGAGTATCTCCGCCTTAAGGCCGCGGCCGTTATCGAGTATGTACGAGTAGACGGTCTGACCGTCAGGGGTCTGTCCGAAAATGTTTCTTGTTATCGCCATTTTTTCTTCCTCCCGTTTTTTCTTTAATTATACCATAAACACCACCGCTTGTCCAGAGCTTAAACGTAATAATCGGGCACAAACGTCTCCCTCATATCGATAAAGCCCAGAAAATCGCACTGCGTTTTCCCGTCTATCGTAAACCGCACGTTTACGACCTCCTCCAAGGATGACAGCGAATTTACGATCTGATACACCGTCAAAAGCTCCGCATTGCGCCCCGGCGGATGCGCAGCGACAAAATCCGCCCCCAGATCCACGTAGGCTATCTCCCCCGATACGTACACGCTGACTTCCTCGGGCATTTTGGGCATGATGCGCCGTATCTGCGGATTGTCGTCATGCCCCTCGACCAGGGCGCGGAGAACTATCCTTGCCGCCTCGCTGCCGTCCGCGGCCGATACCTCCAGCTTTGATGGGATCAGGCGCATCATCTCCGCATCCACAAAATATAAAAGCGCTTCCTCTGACGGCCGCAGCGCCGTTTCCTCTCCCCGGCAGCCGAATACGGCCAATGCCATCGTTACCGCCGCTAATGCGGCCAGCAGTTTCCTCATGGTGCTCTCTCCCCGTCTATGTTTTCTCTGTTTACCAATATATGCTTGGAAGAAGGATTTTATTACTGAAAAATTTTTTATTTTTTCTAAAAAGCCCTTGTATATTTTTAACTAATATGGTATAATGTATTTAGGTTTTATTGTATAAATTTTTAGATAGGGAGGAATCACATTGACGTATCAGGAAATTTTTAACGAGGTCAGGACAGAGCTTATGAAAGCGGATGTATCAGATGTAGCGGGACAGCTGGCATTGCAAGTGGATATCACCGGCGAGGGCGAAGGGATATTTTACATCAAGCTCGCCGACGGCATACTGGAGGTAGAGCCGTATGACTATATCGACCACGATGTCCGTTTCATCTGCTCCGGCAAGGATTTTATCAACATCGTGCGCCAAAAGCTCGACCCGGTGTTCGCCTTCACCATCGGCCGGCTGAAAATAGACGGCAGCATCGAAAAGGCGCTTGAGGTGCAGAAGATAGTCAACAGCCAGAAAAAGAAGGTGTTGTCGTAAAATATAAAATACCGCCTGTATATCACAGGGGATCGCATAAAAACGTTCCTTACTGTGACAGGCGGTATTTTCGCTTATGCTGTGCCAGATACGTTTATTTCCCCTGGCCGTAATAAGCGTTTGCGCCGTGCTTGCGCAGGTAATGCTTATCGAGTATCGTCTGCGATATCGGCGGCAGGCCGGGAGAGAGCGTCATCGCCCTATAGGCCATCTTCGCCACCTCTTCGAGAACCACCGCGTTATGTACGGCGTTGTGCGCGTCCGTGCCCCAGGCGAAGGGGCCGTGGTTCGATACCAGCACTCCGGGAACGGCCGCCGGATCCTTATCCTTAAAGGTCTCGATTATCACCGTGCCGGTGTTCTTTTCATAATCGCCCTCGATCTCCGCCCTGGTCATAAGGCGCGTTGCCGGGATCTCGCCGTAGAAATAATCCGCATGAGTCGTGCCGAACGCCGGGATAGGCATACATGCCTGAGCAAAGCTCGTTGCCCAGGAGGAATGCGTATGCACGATACCGCCGCATTCGGGGAAGGCTTTATAAAGCTCCAGATGCGTCGGCGTATCCGAAGACGGATTCAGATCGCCCTCCACCTTGTTGCCCTCCAGGTCTACTACCACCATATCCTCCGGACGCAGCTTATCATACTCAACGCCCGAGGGCTTTATCACAAAAAGCCCTTTCTCACGGTCTATCGCGCTCACGTTTCCCCAGGTGAACGTTACCAGCCCGTAACGCGGCAGGTCAAGATTGGCCGCGCATACCTCTTTTTTCAGTTCTTCAAGCATCGTTCTCTCTCCTATTTCTCTTCCTTGGCTTCTCTCTTGATTTCCTTAAGCCGCTTCATAACGTCGTTGTCGCCGCGTCCGAAATAATCGTGGAGTATCTTGTATTCTGCGTACAGCTTATCATACGTCTTGACGTTCTCCTCTATCGGCTTATAGACGATATCCTTTACCTTGCCCATCTTCTTGGCCGCGTCAACTATGGAATCGTAGCCGCCTTTTTCCGCGCCCGCAGCGACCGCTCCGAACATAGCCGAGCCGAGAGCCGGGGTCTGCGCCGAGGCGGAGATCCTTATCTCCATATTGGTAACGTCGGCGTATATCTGCATCATCATCGCGTCCTTATCGGCAATGCCCCCGGCAGCATAAAGCTCCGTTATCGGCACGCCGTTCTCACGGAAAGTTTCGATTATCATTCTCTTACCGTAGGCCGTGGCCTCGATAAGCGCGCGGTATATCTCCTCCGGCTTCGTCAAAAGCGTCATTCCCAGCATCATGCCTGTAAGATCAACGTCTACCAAAACGCTCCTGTTGCCGTTCCACCAGTCGAGGGCTACCAGGCCGCTTTCTCCCGGCTTTAGCTTTGAAGCCTTTTCGCGCAGATATTTATGGATATTAACGCCCTTGCGCTTAGCGTCCTCTGTATATTCGGCAGGAACGCAGTTGGATACGAACCAATCGAAATGGTCGCCCACGCAGGACTGTCCGGCCTCATAGCCGAGATATCCGGCAATTATACCGTCCTCAACCACGCCGCACATTCCCGGCACGATCTCTTCCTTTTCACCCAGGAGCACATCGCAGGTGGAGGTGCCGATTATCATCAGCATCTTGCCCGGCTCTGTAACGCCCACCGCCGGCAGCGCAACGTGCGCGTCAACGTTGGCCACGGCCACAGCCGTACCCGGCAAAAGCCCCGTCATTCTGGCCGCTTCCTCGGTTATCTCACCGGCCTTGTCGCCCAGGGGCGAAATATCGCGCGAGAGCTTTTCATCCACGAAATTCTCCATTCTCTCATCGAGCGCGCGGTAGAAATCCTTTGAGGGATAGCCCTCCTGCTTGTGCCACAGAGCCTTGTAGCCGGCCGTGCAGGAATTGCGCGTCTCAACTCCGGTCAGCTGCCAGATCACCCAGTCCGCCGCCTCGATAAACCTGTCCATCTTCTCGTATATCTCGGGAGCCTCGTTTAGGATCTGCCAGGCCTTCGGCACCAGCCACTCCGAGGATATCTTGCCGCCGTAACGGGCAAGGAATTTTTCGCCGCGTTCCTCGGCTATCTTGTTGAGACGGTTGGCCTCGTCCTGGGCGGCATGATGCTTCCACAGCTTCACATAAGCGTGCGGCTCATGCTCATATTCCGGCAGGAAGCACAGGGGCGTCCCGTCGGCAGTCGTCGGCAGCACGGTGCAGGCGGTGAAATCTATCCCCACGCCGATAACGTCCTCGGGACGCACATGGCCTTTTTTCAGTACATCGGGGATAGTCGTAGCCAGCACGTCCAGATAATCCTGCGGGTGCTGAAGCGCCCAGTCCGGCTCCAGCTTCGTCTTGCCGTCCGGAAGATACTCGTACATGACCGCATGGGGATACGCCAGCACCGATACAGCCAGCTCCTCGCCGTTTTCCACATCGACAAGCACGGCGCGCCCGGAAAGCGAGCCGAAGTCGACGCCTATCGAATATTTTTTGTTCATATTATCAGCCCTCCTGATATGGTTTTCGTATAGTTTTATTATACAGGAAAGGGACTGATTTTGCAATAGGTTTTGAAAATTTTACCGATGTGTTTTTAGGCATAAAACGGGGCTGTAAAAAAACTTGAATATAAAGCGGCGCGTATGGGGCGTCCAAAAAAATCGTTCAGAACGGACGAAACGAAGGGACGCAGCCCCTTGCCCGCTGGCGTATACATATACGTCAAGCGGTTCGTTTTGTTCGTAGTTCAAGGGCATAAACACAGAAAACCCGCCAAAAAGGCGGATTTCCTACGTTTAAAGAGCATTTTAAATTGTTTTGATACGTTAAAACCAAGGAAAAGTTAGCTTTTTGCCCTTGAACGCTCTGGGCAATTTTTTTACTCTCCCCCTTTTATCTATTTCCTACACTGCTTGCAAAGCCTCTGTGCCGCAATAATCGCTTCTTCCGCTGTCATATTCCCCTGCGGATTAAAGATCGGATCCTGATCGACAACAAGCACCACCTGATCGTCTATTATCTCCTGGACTTTTATCTCCTCGGTTTGTCCGTGCATGATACCTTTCCACCAGCAGAGATACGTTGCCGTATACGCCCAGCTTGATATATCGTCGTCGTCAGCCCATACGCCTACCGGCGGTCTTCTATAGAGGCTTGTGTCGGGAAACTGGGACATATATATCTCGTACAATATGCACGCCGCCATTTCCCTTGTTATAAGCTGCTGCGGCTCAAAGGTCGTATCACTTGTGCCATTAACAAACCGATTCCTGTACAGCAGTATGACATTTTCATTGTCTGTATCTTCAAAAGGATCTTCTTCCGGCTGCCAGCTTTTCGTATTGTTGGTATTAAATTCCCGTATCTCTTCAATGTCCCACGGCGGGCGCAAATCGTAAAACGATAGCACCTCGACGATAAGATCGCAGAACTGCTCCCTTGTCACCGGTACGGTAAGGTCGTCAAGCCCAAACCCGTTTATCGGCATCCTTATTTCCAACTTCGCCCAATCGGATATTTTGGTATGTATGTCTTCCTCCGCAAAAGCAGGGACAACCGCCCCTTGAAAAATCACGAGAGCGAAAAGACAAATCATCAGCTTTTTTATAGTCTTACATCTTGACATTTTATACCATCTCCTTGAATATTCATTTTTTTACTCCATAACGCCCGTTTCCAAATCTATCACATATCGTCTGTCATAATCAAAGCTCACCGTCTGCTGCTCTTTATCTATCACAAGATTTTCAAACTTATGCGACCCGTTATGGCTTACAGACGGTATCTCATCCTCATATCTTATAAAACTGCCGTCGCAACCTATCCGCAGAAGATGCTCATATCCTCCGGTGGCAAGCGAGGTTGTCATATATATGAATGTGTAATCTTCGGTGTCGAATCGGTCGTGCACCGTGCCTACCGGCATATAGCATTCCTCTATATACGCCATCGTATCCTCATACTTAAGCGCCGGAGTTTTGCTCTCTATAATCGGTATAATTTTATCCAGCTCCCAGCGTATGACTTTTTCTTCGCCAAATTCTATGCTGCCGTTAAAAATATAGGCGTTTTTAAAGTTAAAAAGCTGCCCTACAGCTTCGCCGCCGCAGTATATCGACCCATCAGCCGCAGCCTGATAATTTCCGCCATAGCTCGTCCCCGTATACCATCTGCGCACATCCACCGCCAGCTCCCCGTCCGTTAGATCAAATCTCAGCTCAAGCTCGTTTTCCCTCGCATACTCAGACAGCACATCTTCATTCCCCAACTGCCCTGGCGATGGAAGCTCGAGAGAGATCGTGCGGCTTTCATCATCCCAGATATAGCGTCCGTTGTACTGCGACCAGCTGTTGTCGCCGCCGATATCCTCTATCGCCGCCGCCATTCTGCCATCCAGAGAATAGGTTTTTATCTCACAGCCGTTTAAGTACGTCCGTATGTTCGATTCGTATATATTGCCTACTGTACGTCCGGCTTCACCGCGCTCTGCCTGCACCTCGTACGGGATATCCATGCGGACGGTGTTCACCGTAAGCGTACGCAGGCTGTCGTCATAATCGACCTCGGCTCCGTATTTCTCCAGCCCTTCTAAAATTATTACAGTACGTCCGCCAATATTGTAGCTTTCGGCCGTCTGCCCGTTTATCCGGGCAATTATGTCAGTAGAATATATCCGCCCGGCCACATCGCCACTTGCGGCTTCCGCTCTGGTGGCAGCCGCTGCAAGGATAAAGATCACCGCCGCAATTTTTTTCATATTTACCTCCTGCATTCCTATCCTATATAAATTATAGCATATTAAGAAATATTTGTCAAGAAGTATCATAATATTTTCTATATTATTCATATGTTATTCCCCAAGAGACTTACAAGCAAATTTACTGTTTCTCGCCAAAAAATATCTTGACAATCCTGTGCTTTAATGGTATAATCAAACTATAGTTAGTCTAAGCTAACCACTATCGCAACATATATTTTTTACCCACGAGTTAGCACACGCTCACCAAAGGAGGTTTAGTAATGAGTGTAATAATAGTAGGCGGCCATGACCGGATGCACTGCCGGTATAAGGACATATGCAAAAGCTACGGCTGCAAATGCAAGGTATTTACGCAGCTGCCGTCAAATTTCCGTAACCAGATAGGCTCGCCGGATCTTGTGATCCTCTTCACCAATACAGTTGCCCATAAAATGGTGTCGGCGGCAGTGCGTCAAGCGGAGAAGTCGTCGGCCTGTATCGAACGCTGCCATAGCTCCAGCGCCTGCGCGCTTGAGAGCATTCTGCGCCGCCACTGCGCCTAAAAAGCAGTGCAAAGCACTGCCATAAAGTTTGGGTCAAGCCTTTTCAAAGGCTTGCGGGGTGCAGGGGCAGAGCCCCGCATAATGCAAGCGCAGCGCAGCGTCAAGAAATACAGTCGAATAGCACCTCGAAAGATACGCGGACGGCAGCTTGCTGCCGGTTTTTGCGAAGCAAAAATGCTTGAATAGCGAAGCGAATTCGACGGTCGGCAACTCCCAGCAGCATAAAATGACACAAACTCCTGCGATACGAAGTATCGCCATAAAGTTTGGGTCAAGCCTTTTTAAAGGCTTGCGGGGCGCAGGGGCAGAGCCCCGCATAATGCAAGCGCAGCGCAGCGTCAAGAAATACAGTCGAATAGCACCTCGAAAGATACGCGGACGGCAGCTTGCTGCCGGTTTTTGCGAAGCAAAAATGCTTGAATAGCGAAGCGAATTCGACGGTCGGCAACTCCCAGCAGCATAAAATGACACAAACTCCTGCGATACGAAGTATCGCCATAAAGTTTGGGTCAAGCCTTTTTAAAGGCTTGCGGGGCGCAGGGGCAGAGCCCCGCATAAAGCAAGCGCAAAAAAAGCCGGGACTGCCGCTTTAAAATGCAGCAGCTCCGGCTTTTTTTAATACTATTTCGTCCTTACATTGAAGCCCTTTTCATCAGCGTCTACGATTATCGCATCGCCCGGCTTGACCTCGCCGTCAATGATCTTTTCCGAGAGCATATCCTCTATCTCGCTCTGGATAGCACGGCGCAAAGGTCTTGCCCCGTAGGCCGGATCAAAGCCGTTCTCGGCGATTTTGGCAACGGCCGCATCGGTGAACTCCGCCGTTATCTCGTTAGCCTTGAGCCGAGAGTCAAGAGACTTGAGCATCAGCCGCGCGATCGCCTTGATGTTCTCATCGCTCAAACGGTGGAATACGATGATATCATCTATACGGTTTAGGAACTCCGGCTTAAACGCCCGCTTTACCTCCTCCATCACCTTATCCTTGATGGACTTGTAGCTGTCGCTTTCTTCCTCGTCCCTCTTGAATCCCAGCCGCGAGGAGCTATTGCCGAGAATTTCCTTCGCGCCGAGGTTTGAGGTCATAATGATAACGGTATTTCTGAAATCGACCCTGCGCCCCTGGGCATCGGTCAGGATACCATCCTCAAGCACCTGCAGAAGGATATTGAACACGTCCGGATGCGCCTTTTCCACCTCATCGAACAGCAATACGCTGTAGGGCTGTTTTCTGATCTTTTCGGTCAGCTGTCCGCCCTCCTCAAAGCCGACATATCCCGGAGGCGAACCGATAAACTTGGACACCGCGTGCTTCTCCATGTATTCGGACATATCAACGCGTATCATAGCATCCTCGCTGCCGAACATAACGTCCGCCAGCGCCTTTGACAGCTCCGTCTTACCTACACCGGTAGGCCCTAGGAAGAGGAAGGAGCCGATAGGACGCTTGGGATCCTTAAGTCCTGCGCGGCCGCGGCGTATGGCCTTGGCAACCGCCGTTACTGCCTCATCCTGGCCGATAACACGCTCATGCAGCAGGGCTTCGAGGTTCTTGAGCCTATGGCTCTCCTCCTCTGCCAGCCGCTCCACGGGGATATTCGTCCAGTCGGATATGATATTCGATATATCCTGTTCGTCCACTATCAGGTCGGCGGATGTATTGGAGCCTTTCCACTCCTTTTTACCCTCGTCAAGCTGCTTTTTAAGCTCTTTCTCCTCATCACGCAGCTTAGCCGCCTTTTCAAAATCCTGGGCGGTGATGGCCTCTTCCTTCTCCTTGGCCAATCCCTCCAGCTTATCCTCCAGCTCCTTTACACCGCTGGGGGCGGTCTGAGAGATCAGACGCTTCTTGGAGGAAGCCTCGTCTATCAGGTCAATGGCCTTATCGGGCAAATAACGGTCGGTGATATACCGCTCCGACAGCTTTGCCGCCGCCGCCAACGCCGCATCTGTTATCTTTACGTTGTGATGCGCCTCGTAACGGTCGCGGATACCCTTTAGTATCTCCACAGTCTCCTCCACAGACGGCTCGCCGACTGTTACCGGCTGGAACCGCCGCTCAAGAGCCGCGTCCTTTTCGATATATTTTCTGTATTCCTTTATCGTAGTGGCTCCTACCAGCTGCATTTCTCCTCTGGCCAGAGTCGGCTTTAAGATATTGGAAGCATCCATCGATCCCTCCGCGCTGCCCGCGCCTATTATCGTATGCACCTCATCGATAAAGAGGATCACATTGCCGGCGGCCATTACCTCATCCACAGCTTTCTTTATCCTCTCCTCAAATTCTCCGCGGTACTTGGCTCCGGCGACCATCGCCGAAAGATCCAGAGCCACCAGCCGCTTGTCCTTCAGCGGCTCCGGCACATCGCCTGCGGCTATCTTCTGCGCCAATCCTTCTACAACGGCCGTCTTGCCAACGCCCGGCTCCCCTATCAGACAAGGGTTATTCTTGGTACGGCGGGAAAGTATCTGGATAACACGGCGTATTTCCCTGTCGCGGCCTATAACCGGGTCAAACTTATTTTCCCTGGCCTGCGCCGTGAGATCGCGGCCGTACTTGTCAAGAGTCGGCGTCTTGGCGTTCCTGTTCACTCCGCCCTCGCCTGCGGCCGCACCGCCGTGCTGCGGCTGTTCATTGGCGTCCTCCATGCCGTCAAGCATGTGCACAAGCTCCGTGTACAAAACACCCGGAAGCACGCCCAGCTTACGCAATATTTCTATGCCTACGCCCTCGCCGTCACGGATTATCGCCAGCAGGATATGCTCCGTACCGATATAGCTGTGGCCGAGATTTCTCGCTTCCAGCGCGCTCCATTCCAGGATACGCTTGCTGCGCGGAGTCAGCTGCGGGGATACTCCCTCCAGCGGCTCGCCCGCGCCGGTCAGCTCCCGAACCTTATCGCAGAACGCTTCCGCCGTGACGCCGGTCTTTTCCAATACCTTGGCCGCCACGCCTGTTCCCTCACGCAGAAGCCCCAGTATCAGGTGCTCGCTGCCCACATAATTATGTCCCAGCTCCAACGCCGCCATGCTGGCCTCGTTCAGAGCCTTTCTTGATTTTTCAGTGAAATATGAGTATGGCATAAATATTACCTCCTGTCTCTTACAGCTCATTTCTTAAAAGCTGCGCTCTTTTTTTGTCCCTTTCCTCCGGAGACAGCTTTTGACCATCGGACAACATTGCCGGCTCCGTTTTTATTATACATTCTATGCCGCTCTTGCCCTCTTTAGGAAGTATACCCAGACTTCTGCCCAGCATAACGTTCGATATGAGGGATTTTGCTTCGCTTGAGGAAACGCTCCGGGCGTATTTTAGCATCCCGTAGGATCGCCACAGCTTATCCTCCAGCTCCGCCGGGCTGTTTTTATATATAGCCTGCCGGGTCTGCTTTTCCAATTCTATTATCTGCCCGACAACATTTTTTACCTTATCGGTAAGCTCCTTTTCCGTAAGCCCTACCGTCACCTGGTTCGATATCTGGTAAAGGCTGCCCTCCGCGGCCGAACCCTCGCCGTACATACCTCTTACGGCTATCCCCAGCCGCGCGGCCGACGATATTATTCCGCCTATCTTCCCCGACGCCTCCAGCGCGGGCAGATGGAGCATTACCGATACCCTCAGCCCCGTGCCCGCATTCGTCGGGCAGGAGGTCAGATAACCGAACTCCTCGTCAAAAGCGTAGTTTACGCTCTCTTCGATAACATCATCCACGCGGTTTGCCGTATCATAGGCCGTATCCACATCAAACCCCGGCAGTATGACCTGCAATCGCAGATGATCCTCCTCCATTATCATGCAGCTCATCGTCCTGTCCTTGCTCAAAAGCACCGACCGGCCGCTGCCCGAAAGCATCGCCGGGCTTATCAGATGCGCCTCGTAAAGCCTGCGCTTTTCACCCTCACTAAGACTGTCAAGCTCCACCGTTTCAAATTCCCCGGCCAGCGTGGAATTGCTCTTTAAAACCGCGTCCTTTATCTTATCGGACACGCTCTTTTTATCCTTCAAAAACTGCGGAAATACCACGCCGTCTAAGTTCCTCGCCAGCCTTATCCTCGTGCTCACCGCTATATCGTTTCTGTTGTCCTCATACCAGATCATGCTAATCCCTCGCTTTCTAACGAGCGTATTTGCTTATGCAGCTTGGCCGCCGTTTCGTAATCCTCCTTGGCTACCGCCTCCGACAGCGCGCGCTTAAGCTCGTCATAGCGACGCTTCTTCCTCAGGCTCTCCCCTGCTTTTGAGGGGACCTTGCCGGTATGGGAGGCCGTTGAATGCAGCTGACGCAATACCTCTCTCACCTGGGGACGGAATGTCTTATAGCATTCGCCGCAGCCGAATTTGCCGCTTCTGCGAAAATCCTCGTACGTCCTGCCGCAGACCGGGCACTTGACCGCGCTATGCGTCTGCTGCTGTCCTGTGTATTCTATCCCATCGAAAAAATCCTTGAAAAAATCATCGGAGAAAAAATCATCAAATAGCATTTTCTATCATCCTTTCCTGCTGTCCGCCAATGCGCGTACCATGTTTTTTAACAAAACCGCCCTCTCTTCATCGCTTTTGACCGTATCCGGCGACACTGCCGCCGCCATGATCGCCGCTTCGGAGGAGGATGCAAGCCTGCGTTCAAAAAGCCCGCTGACGATCGCCGCCGCCCGGTCGGCCGTAACACTTTGGCCTATGCTCCGGCAAAGCTCCCTCTCCGCCGTATCGGCTCGCCTTATCATCAGATATCCGCCGCCGCCGCGCCGCGACTGCACCACGTAACCCTTTTCGGGCGTGAATCGGGTCGCTATTACATAGTTTATCTGCGATGGCGCGCAGCCGAACACTTCGGCCAGCTCATTGCGCTTTAGCCTCAGCCAATCATCCTCGCCGCTCAAAAGCTCCAATATGAAGGTTTCTATCCTATCGCTGACGCCCATCGTCCTTCCTCCTCTCTCAATGCGTCATTATTTGACTTTGACTTTCTTTGACCTTCGTTTGATTATATTATAGCGCAACTACCGCCGTTTGTCAATAGTGATTTTTCGCATAATTTGTGAATTTTATGTAAACGAAAATCCCCGGAACGCCGAAGCCGGCATCCCGGGGATCTAGTCAATTATTCTGCGTCATGCGAGCATTCGCCAAGGCGAACTATCGCCAGCGACACATTGCTGTAGAAGAAATCGCCGCCGTTGGCTCTTACTGACAGCACCACCGGAGCGTCCTCCACCTTTACCAGCTGAGTAAAAGAGACCTCCTCCAGCTGACCTGACAGCTGGAACGACTGCTGCAGCGAGCTGCCGGGCACGCTTGCGCCGTCTTTCAAAAGCGACAAGAGCAGCGTCTTGGGCAGGCACGCCCCTGTCGTCGGCAGAAAAGAGCCGTCAAACGATACCAGGTACAGACCTTCCTCATAAAGCGTGAAATCATCGCTGTTTTCCTCATGTGCGACTGCGTCCCCGCAGATAACAGCATTACGGTCGAATATCAAATTACCGCCGTCCGCCACGACCTGCGGCGGCTCGGAATACGATTCAAGAGCTTCTATCTTTTCACACCGGCATTCTCCCGACTCGCCACGGGGTATCACAAAATCAAACACCGCATCGCGCTCATCGCCGCTATTGGTGACGATAGCCTCCGTACCCGGTTCCCCGGTCGTGGTCTGCCCCACGCGTACCGTGGCCGCCGTACCGTCAACGCCGGTCGCGCCCGTTACACCGTCAGCACCGTCGGATCCGGTTGCGCCGGTCGCTCCGGTGGCGCCTGTCGCGCCCGTTGCGCCGGTAGCTCCCGTTGCTCCCGTCGCACCTCTAGAACCGGTGGCTCCAGTTGCGCCGGTTATGCCCGTGACGCCCGTAACCCCTGTTGCACCTGTGGCACCGGTTGCTCCTCTTGCGCCGGTTGCTCCAGTTGCTCCCGTCGCTCCAGTTGCACCTCTTGCACCAGTTGCTCCGGTTGCTCCCGTTGCACCTGTGGCTCCGGTGGCTCCTCTTGCTCCAGTCGCTCCCTGCGGTATCACAAAATCAAGTATCGCATCAAATTCCGTACCGCTGTTGGTGACCGAAGCGGCCGTGCCCGGTTCTCCGGTAGTAGTCTGGCCTACGCGCACCGTAGCCGCCGCACCGGTCGCACCGGTAGAGCCGGTCGCACCAGTTGCTCCTGTTGCTCCGGTAGCACCTGTGGCTCCTGTGGCTCCTCTTGCGCCGGTAGCTCCGGTTGCGCCGGTCGGGCATACTATACGGCAGCAGCAGCAATTTTTTCTGTCGTTATCCTCTTCTCCCGGAAGCGGATATCTTTTATACATGACCTCATCTCCTAATACCTATTTTTAGTCAATTGCGAAACCTTTTTCGCAATTGATCTCTTGCTAATGAAGAAAATAAAAGTTCCGTTGATTGGCGGTCTGCGACCGCTGAAACTTTTATTTTCGCAATTTTTGACGCGCATGTCGTCAAAAATTGATTGTAATTCGAGGGTTTCACCCTCGAGCTCCTCAGAATAAGGAAATAATTGTAAAACGCTATCGCGTTTTGCAATTATCTGAATACCTATTTTTCATCGGGGATCAAAAAAAGGGTCTTGTTATGGAGATAGGCCGGGGAATCAGGCTTATATTTGCCTGCGCGTTCATTCCAATACTGCGCCCGGATCATATCTCCCAGCTGCCAAAAGCAGCAGCACAGCTGGATGCAGGGGACATACCCGCGGCAATCCACGTCCTCGAAGCCGCCGTCTCCCCGCTCGGCCATAAGCGCTCCCTTATACCAGAACGATGCCGCCTGCCATTCCCCTTTATCGAAGAAATAGCGTCCCAGATCGCAGCACAGCTCCGGCCGCGGGGGACCTTCCCTCAAGGCGGACAGAAGCGGCCGAACCGCTCCCTCTTCATCGCCCAAGGCACGGCGGCAGGACGATAGCTGGCGGTAAGCGTCAAGGCGGTTTTCCGCCCAGCCGTCCTCCCGCTGCAAAAACTCCTCAAACGCCCGCGCACCGTCTTCATACCGCCCGTTATACATCAGCTCCCGCGCGTAATAGTACAGCTCCCTCGCGCCCAGCTTTGCCCCCTCGCGAAGCATACGCTCGTATATGCGCAGATTTCGCTCCGGTGCTGACGGCCGCATTTTGCGGTGCTCAACGGGAGCATCCACATGCTCCACGCGCCCGAACGGGGCTATCACCTCATGCACGCGCCCCTGCCAAACGGCCTCGGGACAGCGGCGCACCACTCTCTCCCGCTCATACGCAAACGTCACGCGCCCGCTCTCGTCAAACCCGGTGTGATACGGCAGCATCAGCACATCGAACGCTCCCGGCGGACGCTGCTTCTCCTCAAGCAGCCGCCTGCGCGAACGCTCCGGCAGCACATCATCGGCGTCAAGCCACATTATATAGTCGCCGTATGCCTTGGAAAAGGCGAAATTACGCGCCGCCGCAAAATCATCGCCCCACTCGTACTCCCAGACCTCGCAGCCGTAGGAACGCGCAATCTTTTTTGTCGCATCCTCCGAGCCGGTATCGGTAATTACTATTTGCTCAAACAGTTCCGAGACGCTGTCCAGACACCGTCCCAGCGTCTCCTCTTCATTTTTCACTATCATGCACAGGCTCCACGAAGCCATCGCTCCCTCTCCTTTCTCCTCCCTGTTTTGGTCCCCATGGTAATATATGTTCATGGAGGACGCTGCGTGACTTGGTTTACATAAATTTCGGAAAAAGGGATAAAAAAACCGCTCCCCGGCGGTTTTTAGGCCACCCGGAAGCGGTTTTTGCGCCCCTTGCCGCAGTTATGGGAGAAGCGGCTCGGGGCAAAGGGATTCGGGCGGGACTTACCGCCCTGGATTTTTTATTCCATTCCGCGTTTGCGGAAGTGGGAGCTTATTCTGCGGCAGTGAGTGTAAAGTTGTCCGCGCCCGGATAGAATACCGTTGCGTCTTCTACATCGATGCCTACAAACTGATAGATAAAATACGTACCGTTTGTTTCGTCAACGTTGGCTATATCTACCTTTGTCGGTGTGCATACGTTCTCACCGGCTGTAACTGTGGGAACTGCGCCGTCTGTGGGGTTGGTTACTCTGATAACTACCGTCTGGACGGCGTTGTTGCCTACAACCTCAGACCAGGTTGCTGTGCCACCGTCAGTTACATTCTCTATCTGACCATCAGCCGGAGAATAGCTTGCTTCGTTCAGAGTTGCAGCGATTGTGGGAGCGGCTTTTTCTATGAGTACGTAGTCGAGGATAACTCTTGTATTATCAGCTTCTACATATATTATGTCTCCTTTTTCCAACTTCACAGGTTTTGAAGTTTGCGTAAGGATCTTATTAACGGAAGCGTCATTTAACACTAACGTGTCTATTGTATTTTCGCTCGTGTTGCTATATATTTTTAACGAAACATCATAATTTACATTCGTATTAGCTCCACTTGCCGTTACCTTATACCAACCGTCTTCTTTAACTTCAAAGAATTTTATTCCCGAACCATTAAAACCGCTTTTTCCAACACCGCCAGAAAATCTTTCGTTTGAGTTGTTACTTTTATCTGGCATAACATCTTCCGCTTCAAAGAAATATGCTTCCCCATCGTATTTTTCGTATTTCACAGTTATCTTCTGATTGCTTGTCGGGATAACGCTGCCAGTATACTTTCTGCTTGCAACTGCAGCTTCCAAATTCGTTTTGTGTTTAGCAACAACTTTTCCTGTATCATCAACTATATACGCAGGAAAATTATAGTTAAATGCATCTCCTTCAAGCACCGTACCGGAAGCAAGCACTTTGTTCTCGTCGGTAGAGGGAACAACTTTTACTTCACACTCCTGCGCTTCTCTTACCTGAACCGTTACAACAAGTCCCTCGCTTATTGTTCCGTTGCCCAGATCATTTGTTGTACAAATATATTTTGTCGCACTATCTTCTGAATAGAACGATTCCATATCTATTACCGGTGCCGCCCCAACTGCACCGGACGGGGTATCGGTTCTTACAGTATCGTCACCACACACGTATTTAACTGTGTACTGCGCCATTGTTGCAGTCTGTGCGCTCTTTGTTATAACAAGGTTGTCAAAAGCAAAAGATCTGTCTGTGTTATCCGCATTACTGCCTGTATATGTTATATTAAGAGACGCGATATCCTTTATAACGGTATCAGGCAATGTTGCCGAATATGTTTTATTGGCAGTATTTTTACCGCTTGTCTTTAAAAAATTAGTCTCTACAAAGCCGTCACCGTTTATTGTAATGGTTGTGTGAGTATTATAATCTTTATTGTCTCGATACGGTTGGCCGTTTCCACCCCAGCCATTTGCATCTTTGCTGGTGTTATATCCGCTTTGGTAATTAAACGCTGCAAAGCCTGCAGGCGTTGTTCCGCCTATCGACAATGCAGTAACATTACAACTACCCCAATTGTAGGTATAGCTTACCAATGCATCCCCTTTGGAGTTGCTCAGCGTTATTACAACATCAGTTCCTCTGCCTATCCATCCTTGAAGCGTATCAAATTCGACCCTGATCTCCTCACCGCTTGCTATAGCGTACGGCTGGTTACCCTCCGTTACTGCGTCACTGTCAAAAGTTGCTGTTGCTTCACCGTCCGATATGAGCAAGACCTTATTGTAATTTGTATCAAGCGCAGAATCATATATATGCGTTCCATTTTCTACCGCTGTTATTGCACTTGTCACACCAAACACATTAGTATCACTTTCAAAGTTTTCGTTAAGCAATTGTTGGTCTTCCGCAAATGCCGTGCACCCCAAACCCGCGGCTATCGCCAGGGCGGCGATTCCGCTTATCATTTTTTTGAATTTCATCTCAAAATTCCTCCCTCATATTTATACACGCCCCTGCACCGCGGCCGATAAACAGCCGCTCTCCGGCGATCTCCCCTCGCCGGAATCCTCCGCTTCCGCTGTCTGTCCCCCCGGGCACAAAAGGCATATTTATTAGATAAGTTAATTATACACCCCCCCCCCCGAAAAATCAAGCAATATATTGCTCTTTTTATGGAAGAATCGTTTATTTCTTGCTAAAATGGGTAATTGTGCATAAAAAAACCGCCTTCGGCATCGCCGAAGGCGGTTTTTTGCATAAATTTTAGGGGTTGTGGTCATATCTATCGAGGACGGATTTTTTACGCTCCGCTTGCTGTGCGGGTGCACCCCGCAAGCCTTTAAAAAGGCTTGACCCAAACTTTATGGCAGTGCTGCGCACTGCTTTACAGTCCCAGAGCCTGTTTTAGTTCTTCAGTTCTATTTGTCTCTTCCCATTTCACGCCCAGCTCCTCGCGCCCCATATGGCCATAGGCCGCAAGCTGCTTGTAAATGGGCTTTCTAAGATCAAGGTCGCGGATTATTGCGTACGGCCGCAGGTCGAACACCTTATTAACAGCCTCGGCTATCTTCTCATCAGCGACAATGCCGGTGGAAAACGTATCCACGCTCACCGATACCGGATGGGCAACGCCTATCGCATAGGCCAGCTGTATCTCGCATTTCTTGGCGATACCGGCCGCCACCACGTTTTTCGCCGCCCATCTGGCCGCGTACGCCGCCGAACGGTCGACCTTTGTCGGATCCTTGCCGGAAAACGCTCCGCCGCCATGGCGCGCATAGCCGCCGTAGGTATCGACTATGAGTTTTCTGCCCGTAAGGCCGCTGTCTCCCTGGGGGCCGCCGACAACGAATCGGCCTGTGGGGTTAATGTAATATTTGGTGTTATCGTCTATCATTCCCTCGGGTACTACCGGCTTTATCACGTATTGGATAATATCCCGGCGGAGCATTTCTATCTCCGCCTCGGGCGCGTGCTGGGAGGATACGACTATCGTATCAATGCGTACCGGCTTGTCGTCCTCGTATTCCACAGTTACCTGGGATTTGCCGTCCGGGCGCAGATAGGGGAGTATGCCCGTTTTTCTCACCTCGGTAAGCCTTTTGCACAGCTTATGCGCCAGGGATATCGCCAGCGGCATCAGCTCCGGCGTTTCATCGCAGGCATAGCCGAACATCATGCCCTGGTCGCCCGCACCGGTGGAGTTAAGATCGTCATGGCCGCCGCTCTCGCGGTTTTCGTAACCCTCGTTGACGCCCTGGGCGATATCGGGCGACTGCTCGTCTATGGAGGTCACCACGGCGCAGGTCGTGCCGTCAAAGCCATACTTGGCACGGTCATAGCCGATATCAAGCACCACCTCGCGCACCGTCTTGGGCACGTCAACGTAGCAGGTGGTGGAGATCTCCCCCATTACTGACACTATTCCTGTGGTACAGGTCGTTTCACAGGCTACTCTGGCCATGGGATCCTGTTCGATTATCTTATCGAGGATAGCGTCCGATATCTGGTCGCATATTTTGTCCGGGTGTCCCTCGGTCACTGATTCTGACGTAAAGAGCTTTTTCAATCCTATCAAATCCTTTCGTTTATTTTATGCTTTCGCAGCCGAGTATTTCCACCCCGGCGCTTATATATTCTTCCTTGACCGGCCAATCCTTGGTGTAATCGGTCGAGAGGTATTTTTTGTTATCGTCGGCAAATACGGTCACCATGTTGTCAAGCCCCGTTTTCACTGCACCGATGAAATTTGCCCCCGAGGATATACCCACTCCCAGTCCGAGTGTTTCCGCCAGCTTTCTGGCCATGAGTATGGAGTCGATATCGTCAACGCCCACTACCTCGTCAAGCTCTCGAAGGTTTACTATCGGGGGAATGAACTCGTCTGATATCCCCTGTATCTTATGGGAGCCGACCTTCGTTCCGGTGGAAAGCGTCGGAGATGCGGACGGCTCCAGAGGGAACGCCTTCACCGCAGGCCATCTTGACCGCAGAGCACGCGCAAGCCCCATTATCGTGCCGCCGGTGCCTACCCCGGCGATAACGCCTGACGGCACGGCGCCGATGCTGTCGAGCTGACGGAGGATCTCCGCGCCGGTATCCTCGATATGGGCGTTGATGTTCTCAACATTTTCAAACTGCTGCGGCAGGAATACACCGCCGCCCTTTGCCAGCTCCTCGCACATTTTTATGGAGCCTAAAAATCCGCCCTCCTCCTTTGATACCAGCCTGACCTTGGCTCCGTAGCTTTTCATCAGGTTTATCCTTTCGCGGCTCATCCAGTCCGGCATGAATATCGTCACCGGATGACCGAGGTACGCTCCCAGCGCGCAAAACGCAATACCCGTATTGCCGCTGGTGGCTTCGGCTATCATGTCGCCGCGGCGGATACTGCCGTTGGCGTACGCTTTTTTTAGTATATAATAGGCAACGCGATCCTTTATGCTGCCGCTTATGTTATAAAACTCAGGCTTAGCGAAAATGCGCCGCGTCTCCCCCTTATACCGGTAATGGATTATCACCATCGGCGTGTTGGAGATCAGCGCGCCTATATTATCGAATCGATCCAAAATGCTTCCGCTCCTTTCCCTATAATTTTACTATTTTTCTTATGGGTTGTCAATAGAAGATTTGTATTTTCTATTTATACTATGCAGTCAGGGGCAATTATTTTATATTTTTGGGCAATTTTCCTTAGTGCAAATTTCCCCGGATGGCGTTATAATAAAAGCACAACAAGAGAACAAGGTATCTCAGAAAGGACGAAGCATTATGAATATGAAGCAAACAGCAGTATGGGAAGAAACGGTCATTATCCCCACATACGAGGCCGGACGCCCGGACAAAAACCCCATGTTTCTGGAAAAGCGCGTCTATCAGGGAAGCTCCGGCCGCGTGTATCCCCATCCGGTGACCGAAACTCTCTCCGATGTCAAGATCGACAAGAAATACCGGGCGGTATTTTTGGAAAACGATTACCTCAAAGTAATGGTACTGCCGGAGATCGGCGGCCGCATCCAGCGCATCTACGACAAGACGAACGGCTATGACTGCGTGTATTACAACGAGGTCATAAAGCCCGCTCTGGTCGGCCTTGCCGGGCCGTGGATCTCGGGCGGCATCGAGTTCAACTGGCCTCAGCACCACCGCCCGTCCACCTTCGATCCCGTCTCCTGCACCTTCCGCCGCAATGCAGACGGCAGCGCAACGGTGATCGTGGGCGAGACTGAAAAGATGACGCATACGCATTCGGCGGCCGCCTTCACGCTCTATCCCGATAAGGCGTATGTGGAGATAAAAGCCCATCTTTACAACCCCACGTCTCTGCCCAAGACGTTCCTCTGGTGGGCAAATCCGGCCGTGGAGGTCAACGATAATACGCAATCGGTATTTCCCCCGGACGTGCACGCAGTAATGGATCACGGCAAGCGCGATGTGTCCAAATTCCCCATAGCCGACGGCGTTTATTATAAAGTCGACTATGCCCCCGGCACCGATATTTCCCGCTACAAGAATATCCCCGTGCCCACCTCCTATATGGCGTACCACTCGGATTTCGATTTCGTGGGCAATTATGACCACGGCAAAAATGCCGGGCTTCTGCACGTGGCCGATCACCATATATCGCCGGGCAAGAAGCAGTGGACCTGGGGATGCGGCGATTTCGGCCGCAGCTGGGACAGGAATCTTTCCGATGACGGACGGCCTTACATAGAGCTGATGACCGGCGTTTTCACCGATAATCAGCCCGATTTCACCTTCCTGGCGCCGTATGAGTCGAAGAGCTTTACCCAGTATTTCATGCCCTACAAAAACGCAGGCGCGGTAAAGAACGCCAACGAGGATGCGATGGTCAATCTGGAAAGCGAAAACGGCCGTATCCGCCTGCGCGTATACACCAGCGGCGAATTTTCCGGCTCCGTCCTCCTGTCGCAGGGCGATAAGGTGCTTGTAAACGAGCAGGTATCCCTTTCTCCCCTGCATACATACGACCGTGAAATCGAGGGAGAGAATGACGGGCTGTATTTTGCCCTTATCGACGGGGACGGTTCGATAGTCCTTGAATATGCTCCCCAGGAGGAAGCGGAGGAGGAAACCCCCGCACCTGCCCAGGCATCGCCGCTGCCGGAGGATATCGAGACGATCGAGGAGCTGTATCTGACGGCAGTGCATCTGGAGCAGTACCGCCATGCCACCTATGATCCCGACGACTACTACCGCGAAGGCCTGCGCCGTGACGCCGGGGATATCCGCCTTAATAACGGCTACGGCAAACGGCTGTATGCACGCGGGCTGTACGAGAAGGCGGAGGAGCATTTCCGCCGCGCCGTAAAACGGTCAACGATGAAAAATCCCAATCCCTACGACAGCGAACCGTACTACAACCTCGGGCTTGCTCTTGAGGCCCAGGGCAAGCTATCAGAAGCATTCGACAGCTATTATAAAGCCACCTGGAGTGATGCGATGAAGTCCCGCGCCTACCTGCGCATGGCCTTTATCGAAGCGCAGCGGGAGAATTTCGCACGGGCATTGGAATTTGTTGAAGAATCGCTGGTATTCGGCGGACGCAACCTGTCATCGCGGGATCTCAAGACCGCCCTGCTGCGTTTGGCGGGCGATACCAAAACGGCGGCCGCTCTTGCGCACGATACCGTAAAGCTCGACGCGGTCGATACGGCGGCTTATTGGGAGCTGTACCGTCTGGGGGAGATATCGTTATCAGAGTTTTCCTCCATCACCCACGGCGATGCGTTCAATTACGTGGAGACCGCCCTGTTCTATAAGGACGCAGGCCTTACCGATGAGGCTGTCGCCCTGCTCAAACAAATGCAGGACAGCGAGGATCCCCTGATCCATTACTACCTGGCATATCTCACCGGCGATGAAGGAGAGCTTTTCCATGCTGCCGGATTATGCCCCGACTGCTGTTTCCCCAACCGTCTGGAGGATATTCCCGTGCTGCAGTATGCGGCCGAGAGGAACAAAGAGGATAACAAGGCTCCGTATTATCTGGGCAACATTCTCTATGACAAGGGGCGGTTTGAGGAAGCAATAGAGTTGTGGGAAGAATCACGATTCCGCAACGACCGTTTTGCGACCGTAAGGCGCAATCTGGCACTGTCATATTTCAATAAGCGTCATGACGCGGAAGCGGCGGAACGGGAGCTTTCGGCTGCGGTATCGCTTGACCCGGAGGATATGCGGGTATTCTTCGAATACGACCAGCTGTTAAAACAGCTCAACCGGCCGGTGTCGGAGCGTCTGGCGCATATGGAGGAGCGCAAAGGCCTGCTGGAGAAGCGCGACGATCTCTATACCGAATACATAACGCTTTTAAATCGCGATGGGCAGTATGAGAAGGCTCTCAAGCTGATGAGATCGCACAAATTCCACCCCTGGGAAGGCGGCGAAGGCAAGATAACCAAGGAATACAAGACGAGCCTCGTGCAGCTTGCCAAAACGGCGGATAACCCGGAGGAGCTTTTGACCGCCGCCCTGTCTTATCCGGAAAATCTCGGCGAAGGTAAGCTGATAGGCGAAAAGGACAACGATGTCTACTATTACCTCGGCTGCCTTGACACTCCCCGCGCGGCTGAATATCTGGAAAAAGCCGCCGACTGCGCCTTTGAGCTGGGCGGAGCGATGTATTACAACGATCAGCCGCCGCATATGCTCTACTATGCCGCTCTCGCCCTGCGCCGTCTCGGGCGCGAGGATGAGGCCCTCCTGCGGCTTAAGGCCATGACCGAATACGGCCGGGCGCACATGAACGACCATATGCGTATAGATTACTTTGCCGTATCGCTGCCCGATTTCCTCATTTTCGAGGCCGATCTCGACCGCAAGAACCGCGCCGAATGCTGCCGTCTGGCCGCCCTCGGATACATGGGGCTTGGCGATGAGGAAGAAGCAGGGAAATATTTGGCAGAGATGGAAAAGGCCGACTGCTCGCTTATGCGAATATTTTGATGATAGTGCAAACCGCGCCTGATACCGGGCGCGGTTTGTTGCGCTTGAAAAAAGACCGCCCACAATGGGGCGGCCTTTTTCGAACAAAAATAATGGTAATGAAAAAAACTTTTATCTTCAGCATCTTTATTATACACTATTTTGCCTAAAATATCAAGGGGTTTTTGAAAAAAAATTATGAAATTTTTCTACATACCCGCCAGAAATATAACTCCCAGTGCAGCCAATAGCAGCTTATCATCACAGCCGTCAAGCAGGAGGGCGGCGACTATCAATATCAGTATCAGATCATCTGTCTCCAAGCTTCGTCCGGAGCTGCTTTTAGCAGCAGTCCGCGCTTCCTCCGCCGTCTCCTTTCTTGGGGGCACCCCCCAAGCTGGGGACGCATCCTGCGCCGGAGACGTCTGTTGCGGAGGTTTTTGAGGCGGAGGAGACATTCCCCGCGGCGGAGCTATCCCCGATGGAGGAGCAGGCCGCACCGGCTGCGGCATATCGTTATAGCTGTAATACCGCCTATACATACCACGTATCCCTCCGTTCCCGAGACTATTTGCTGTTTCTGAGCAGACCGCCGATGCGGCTGATACTCAATAGCTTCACCGCCGAATCAATGCTGCGGCGGCGTGTATCCCTCATATACGGTTTCAGGGACAGCAGCAGGTTTGCCCGCGGATCATCACCGCTGTCGGGCATATGCTCCACCATATCGCGTATGCGGCCTATGTAGTCGGCGTTTATGCCGCCCAGCAGGCGGGAAATATCTGGCTGCTGGGCGCTGTTTTTGTCCGACAGGGATACTTCCTCGCCCTCATCGCCCGAACTGCTTCCGCCCAGCCCTTCCATGACCGCCTTGAGCTTTTCCTCAGCATTATCGCCCAAAAGGTTCTTTAAAATATCCATGCCTATTCCCCCTACAGCTTTTTCAGCATACGCACGATATCATCCGCGCCCAGCTTCGACATCGCCGCAAGATCCGCCCCGGCCAGACGGCGGCGTACTTCGTTTTTATCCATCTTGCCAAATGCATCCAGTATGCGCCGCTTTTCTGATTCTGTAAGGCTGTTTTTCACACGCGCCGCCTTGGGCGAGCTGACGGCGCTCTCCAGCTGCGCCCGCATCTTCGGATCGGCGGTCAGAGCCTTCAAGGCCTCTTCTAACTTTTTATTGGTATCCATATACTTTTCGTCCTTTTCCTTTTTATTCTATATTATGCTCTGTGATTTATAATATGACTGCCGCGGGGAAAGGGTGCAAAAAAACCGCGCCCCAAACGGGACGCGGTCGTTTCTTTTATTTATGCCTTAGGACACAATCTTACTCTGCTGCTACATCCTGCGCATTGGCAAGCGGCGTCATATCTGCATCCCAGATGTACAGCGTTGTCGCGCTTTCCATCGCGCTGTCAACTGTTACAGAAGTGGTTGCCTCTGTTACTGTCACATTTGCAATGTCAGTCTTTACCAAATTACCGTCAGCATCGTACTGTGCAGCTATGAGGTTCACGTCAAGCGAACCCTCGCCCTCGGTCGTTACCGGAACGGTAATCTTTCCGTCAGCAGCGGTTGCTGTACCGAAGGTAACTGTAAGCGGCTTATCCGGCTCTTCAATCTCACCGTTGGCGATCTTTTCAACCTCGCTCAAGGCATATGTTGCATATACGCTTGCCAGCGGCTCAATGTAATGGTTGTGATCCGGATACAGATACTGTACCAGCTCAAATACCGACTGGAAGTCCTTGTCGTATTCAGTATTAAAGGCTTCTACATCGTCCATCGTCAGGCTGTTGATGTAATCCTCGCCGAACTGACCCATATCGATAACATGCAGTCCCAGCTCTTCGGCGATCTGTCTGAGGACAGGATTTCTTGCACGGTCGGGGCAGGCTATCGAGAAGTGGCCTGTAGCCTCGTCATACGTGCCGGCGCTGTTAGAATAGCCCGGGCCGTCAGCCGTAGCTGTCAGGATTATCGGGGTAGCACCTCTCTGGATAACGCCCTGTACGTAGTAATCCTTGATCAATGTGTAGAAGGAATCACCCTCGCCTGCTTCTCTGGAGTTGATACCCATGTTTATAGTTACATAGTCGCCGGGGTTTACTGAAAGCAGAACCGCTTCCATTCTGCCCTGGTTATAGAAGTTCACGGAATCACGTCCGGCCATGCCGTGATTTGCAAAGCCGCTGAACGTATCGGGAACAGCCGTCGTTCCGTTTGTAACGCTGTTGCCCCATGAGCAGTAGGAACGTCCCTGCGGGTCGTTAGCGATCGCTCCTGAATTGGCTGTTGTCGAATCACCTACTGCGTATACCTTCGGCTTATCAAGCGGAGTCTTGGCTGCCGTCTGCGAAATTTCTATCTTCGATACGGACGATTCTGCCGGGAAGGTAAGGTCAAGCACGCCATCGCATACAGCTACCTGGAAGTTTGCGCCCTGCTTTGTGATACCGGTCGTTGCCGGAACGGATTCCACAACCTCGGAGGTCATGCTTGCAGCAGTCGTCTCTACCTCTACTACATAGTTGCCGTTAGGAACAGTCGCCTTGAAACGGTAATCGGCCGATCCTGTTACATCCGTCTCATTTACCGTCAGAGCGGATGCATCGACAAAGCCGTAGCCCAGTCTTTCTGTATATACATCGTTTGTTACCTGAGTATAGCCCTCCTCCGGCTCGCCCGAGCCAAAGGCAAACATCATACCGTGAATATTTACTCTCACGCGGTTTACAAGACCGTCAGAGTTAGTCGCACGAACGTAAACTATACCCGGGTTTGCGCCTGCCTCAACGGTCAGAACGCCGTTTTCAAATGTAACGCCCTTGAGCGAAGCCGGGTTTACGCCATCGCTTGCCAACAGGTCGTACGTTATGGTCTTGCCCTCTACAACGTTTCCGTCCTTGTCAAGGGTTACTGCCTCAAAGTTTTCTACTATAGATTCTTCACCCTCAAACGGTATCGTTATCGAAGATGTGGAATCCGTGAAGGATACAACATCGGAGGAGGTCGTCAACTGTACGGTCTTAGAGGCCGATACGCCATCTCTTACCGCCGTTACCTCTACTGAGCCGGAAGCGCCCGCGCTAACGCGGAGCTCTGCCGTCTGAGCACCAGTGGGAACAAGCTCTACGCCTGCGTACTCGTCAGCCAGCGACCAAGTCACAGCACCGGTAACCTTTACGCCGTCCTCTGTTGCGCAGTTAGCTGTAAAGTCAAGTGTTTCTACCTCTCCCTCTGTCTCGGGAACTCTTACCACGTCTGCGCTCGATACTACCTCAACGGTATCAGCCGTGGGGATGTATGCGCTTATCGCATTCAGATATGAAGGCATCGTACCGGATACGCACAGGTATACCGCAGATTTGCCCGAAGTATTCTCGGGGATCACTACATCGGAGATAGTCCCCAGAAGCGCGCCTTCCGCATCATAGGCAGTCACGCTGTATGTGCCAACGCTGGGATCGGCCGATACCAATACCCGCGTCCACTCTCCGGCATTCACACCGGATATTGATTCCGTGCCCGCGTTGAGCGTACCGCCGCTGCAGGTGAATGTCCACTCTGCTACTGCGTTTGCATTGTTGGGTGTATTTGTGTAAATACCATAGTTTGAACCGTCAGCCGGCATTATAGTCATATCAACGATATACTGGTTCTGCTGAGCAGGCCACTGATATACAGAAAGCGTCGTTCCGCCGCCGCCGTTGGAGGCAAATTCCAGAGCCTTTCTGCCCTCCATCTCCACCAGCTTCATCGTTCTGGCAGCATTAGAACCGTATATAGACCAGTTATTAAGGATGAGATCCTTGGAATTTATACCGTTGGCTGTTCCCACATAGCCTACAAGACTATCCGGCAGGTCGTCCATGCTCTCGGGATAACCGAGATCCGGTATCAGCTGGTTAGCGTCCTTAGCCGTTGCGCCTATTACCGCAAAGGGAACGGCCACCGTCTGTGTCACCTCGCCGTAGGTCACCGCGGCTGTCGCTACTATATAATGGTTGCTCACGCCGTTTCTTACCGTTATGTTAAGCGTTTCATCATTAGGTGTCATTACCACGTAGCCGTCGTCGGTATCATTGCCGATCCAGCTCCATTCATAGGTAGCATCCTCTGTCAGGTCGCCGCCCAGGGAGCCGTTTACCTTAAGCGTTATCGCCGCTTCATTAGTGGTGCCTTCTGCCGGCTGGTTGATTATGGTCGGCTGGCTGACGATATCTATATCCGCCATTACCTCTGCACCTACCTCGCCGAATACATCATCCGCTTCAACATCGCGCACTACGATGTTATCGATGGACATATTCGCATAATATCTTCCGTTCAGATAGTAAAGACCGGTGATATTCTTCACCTCGGCCGGAGCCGCTACTACCATCTTATCCGCTACCATCCCCGAGGTCTCACCCTCGATCGTCAGCGTGGCCAGAGACTTGGAGTGGTCTACATAATATGTATAATGGCACCACTCGCTTGCCGGGATATTGACCGTACTCGTAGCAACATCGTTGATCGTCCAGGTGGTGCTGTTGGCAGGAACGGTCATGTTAAGGATATAATCGCCGGTAAGCGTTGAGTTTGCCTTCGGTATAGCGCCTGTACGGATCGCAAACTGGGTCGCATCCTGAGAACCGGAATTTACCGCCAGATCAAACTCGATAACGTAAGACGTCTTTCCCGTCAGGTCAACGGTGAAATCCGAGTATGACGATCTTGATTTTTGACGAGCGCCGCCGCTGCCCGTCAAGTCGTTGGTATAATTAGCATAGTTTGTCCTGTCGGTCAAAAGCTGCAAATTAGTCTGCGCATTCTGCGACGTCCAAACGTCAGCTATGCTTGTTACACTCTCATAATCCTGAGAGTATATCGTGGCCGCGCTTGCCGGGATCACGAAGCCCAGCTGCGAGACCATCGCCGCGGCTGCCCCCGCAGCGATCAGTTTTTTGAAAAGCTTGCTTTTCATAAAAAAACCTCCCTCTCTCTTAAAAAGTCCGCTTTTATACTTTTTTTATAATAAAAAAGCAGTATATTATAATTATAACATACTGCTTTAAAATTATATAGAGGTTTTTAACAAGTTTACGGTTTTTTGAACAAAAAAACTCTACAATTTATACAAGTTAAATCTCAACCGTCCAGCCAAAAGTATCCTCCAGCTGACCGCTCTGGATGCCTGTCAAGGTGTCGTAAAGCTTCTGCGAGATCTCGCCGATACCGCCGTCAGCTACCGTTATCACCCTGCCGTCCCAATCGAACTGGCCTATCGGTGAAATTACCGCCGCGGTACCTGTACCAAAGGCTTCCTTAAGGGTACCGTTATCATGCGCCTCGTAAAGCTCCTGGATAGAAATGCGTCTCTCCGACACTTTCATGCCCCAGGATTTTAACATCTCTATTACCGACATTCTGGTGATACCGGAAAGGATAGAGCCGTTTAAGGCCGGGGTCACTACCTCGTCGCCGATGATGAAGAAGACGTTCATCGTGCCCACTTCTTCAATATATTTCTTCTCTACGCCGTCAAGCCACAGAACCTGTGTATAGCCCTTCTTGTCCGCCTCGTACTGCGCCTTTAGGGAGGAGGCATAATTGCCGGCAGTCTTAGCAAAGCCCGTGCCGCCCTTTACCGCGCGCACGTATTCCTTTTCTACGTATATCTTTACCGGGTCAAGGCCGTTGGGATAATATGCGCCTACCGGGGACAGTATTATCACGAACATCAAATGTCTTGCCGGATGCACTCCTACGTGCGGCTCGGTAGCAAAGATGTAGGGGCGGATATAAAGAGACGTTCCCGGCTCTGAGGGTACCCAGTCCGCGTCTACTCTTACGACCGCTTTTATGGCCTCAATGCCAAATTCCTCATCTATCGGCGGTATGCACAATCTGTCGTTCGATATGTTCATTCTCGCCATGTTCTTGTCGGGGCGGAACAGCTGTATTTTTCCGTCAGCACGGCGATAGGCCTTCAAGCCCTCAAATACCTCCTGTCCGTAATGCAAGCACATTGCCGCCGGATCCATCGGGATCGGTCCGTACGGTACAACTCTCGGATCATGCCAGCCCTGACCCTCGTCATAGTCCATCACGAACATGTGGTCTGTGTAATACTGCCCAAAACCGAGTTTGCTCTCGTCCTGCGGCTTCTCCTTGGGGGAAGTCGTTTTTACAATTTTGATTTCTTCCATTTTTACCCATTCCTTTCGCATATCATGCCAAAGCCTGCGCTTATTATCTCTAATTATACTCCTATTTTTTCGCAATGTAAATACCCTTTTTGCAAAAACTTCTAATAAACATCAAAAATACTCTTCGGTTTAGCATGATATTCCACGCTCATCACAATGCCGACCGCCGCCATATTGGTAAGTATAGAGGTACCGCCGTAGCTTATAAACGGCAGGGGGATACCGGTGACAGGCGTAAGCCCCATGCACATACCGATATTCTCTACCGTATGGAACAGGAGCATCGCTGCTACGCCGATGCAGATATAGCGGCCGAAGAGGTTATCGGCCTTCTGCGCAGCCCTGATGCAACGCCATATCACGAGAAAAAGAGCCACGGTAACGAGCATGGCTCCGATAAAGCCCAGCTCCTCGCCTATCACTCCGAAGATGAAGTCGGTATATTTCATCGGGAGATAGCCCAGCTGGTTCTGGGTGCCCTCCAGATAGCCCTTTCCGTAAACCATGCCGCTGCCGACAGCGATACGGGACTGGATAACGTTATAGCCGCTTCCCAAGGGATCACGGTTGGGGTCAAAGAACGTCAATATCCTGTCCTTTTGTACAGGCGTCAGCACGAAATTATATATCAACGGCAGCGATACCGCCCCCAGGGCAGCAGCCGCGGCGATATATTTCCAGGAAATTTTCGCTACGAACAGCATACAGAGGAAAATGAAGATAAACACCATCGCGCTTCCGGCGTCAGGCTGTAAAAGTATCAGCCCCACAAGGACGCCAACGTGCAAAAGCATTCCCAGGACTACTATCGGCTTGTTTATCTTCTCACTGATACGCGAGAGATGAAAGGCAAATGTCAGTATGAACCCCAGCTTCGCCAGCTCTGCCGGCTGAAAACTTGCAGGGCCGATTCGTATCCAGCTTTTTCCGCCCCAGCTGCCCTCAACGCCGGCCACCAGCACCAATACCAGTATTGCCACACAGCCGATAAATATTGGTTTTATCACACCCGCAAACTGCTCGTAGTCAAACGCGCATAAGAGCACCATCATCACCAGGCCGATGGTGAACGCCGCTGTCTGCACGGCCACACGGGCGTTTGTCCCCAGGCTTCTGGTTGCGGAATATATCATAAACAGGCCGAATACGGAGAGCAAAACGACAGTCACGGCCAACACCCAGTCGATCTCACACGCCATCACGGATTTTTTCAGATTTCTGTTTTGCAAGCTAACTCTCCTTTCCGGCAAAATTTTTATGCCAATTTCTATTATACACCATTTTCCGCCGTATGTACAGCCTTTTTTTTAATTTTTGCAAAAAAAGAGACGCCCCTTACGGGACGTCCCTTGAAAAGCTCAATTATGAATTAAGCAAAGTCCGGAAGAACTACGTAGATGTCAGTTACTTCACCGTCAACCATCTTCGCGAATGCGTAGTTGATCTCGGAGATGTAGTATGCGCCACCCTCGTCTGTTCTATTCCAGTAGATTGTATCGTTCTCATCCTGAGCATTGCTTACGATGTTCGTCTTCAGAACCGAACCAGCTGCACCCTTAGCGATACGCTCGCTGGAGCTCATGCTGTAGTCGATTGTGTAAACGTTTACATCCGGAGCATATGCCAGTGTGAAGATATCATCAAGGCTTGTGTAGTATCTGTCAGCACCGTCGTTGCCGCTGTCAACTATTCTAGCGATATCTACGCTGTTAGTTGTTCTGTCAACGATAGGACCGAATGCGATTCTCACGTACTTATCGGAGTTAAGAACGCTTGAATGCCACTTAGCAGGCAGATCGATACCCGGCAGGAATGTCTCTACGCCATCCTCAACTGTCGGTACGGTCATGTACTCTAACCACTCATCATCTGTCTGGTCAGCTGCAACATCAGCGTCTACAGCATAATCCTCAAACATCTGTCTGTCGTATCTGGAAGCATCAACTGCGTCAAATACCTTATGGAAGTTGTTGATTGTGCCGTCGCCATCAAGCGTGTAGGTGAATACATCGCCCTTAACCATGTTGATGTCGCTGATCGAGTAATCATCGGAGAAGTACAGATCTGTTGTACCATCATCGTTTGTAGCATCACCGGCTGTTACAACCTTAGCAAATGCCAGGGTGTCCTCACCGTATGTGCCCTCACCTGTGCTAACTACAACAGCCAGCGGCGAGTCGAGCATGATACCTGTTGTACCGTCAAGTACGAGTACGAATCTGTATGTCGAATCTGTGTTCGATCTGTTAGCTACAAGAACTGTGTATGTAGCGCCGTCCTCAAACATCGATACGCCCGACGATGTGATATCGGAGGAAGCGTAGGAAGTCGAGTTCTGCGGACCCATCTCCTGGTAAGCCTCGGAGATATCTATAACGTTTGCTGTCTCAGACAGTCTTGTGGAACCGATTCTGTTCGTGTTAGCTGAATACTCACCTGTGATTACAGATACTCTGTCAGCTGCTTCGATAGAAGTCAGGTTACCGGAGCTATTTACCTTATAAGTTACAATTCTTTCTTCAAGGTTGTACTTATTGTTGTCTGCATCGTAGCAAAGATCCTCAGCTGCTGCGTAAACGTCATCGTTTCTCGGGATGTAGTTTACTACAGTACCGTCAGCGGTGATTATCTTTACTCTCTGCTCTTCGTTGGAGTCAACCCATACTCTATCAACGAAACCTGTCAGGTTCGAGGAAGCACTCTCGTCTGTGCTTACGAAACGACCTGCTGCATTCAGCTTCAGCACGTAGGAATCACCAACGTTAAGCTCATCGCCCATGCCGTAGGAAGCTGCATACTCGTTGCCGTCGATTGTGTAGTATGTTACCGAGCTTTCGGTATCTCTTGTTGTAACTCTGCCTTCTACAGTGTCACGGGATACAACGATATCAACGAATCTGGAGCTGGAAGCGTCTGCCGGATAGTTTACTACATCGTAGTAGATCGAAAGAACGTCGCCCTCTGTCAGATCCTCAGCTGCAACAGCTGTGCCGTCAGCCATCGTGATCGAGTAGTTCATGATATCCTCGTCCTCAGAAAGAGTCAGAGTAGATCTCAGACGGATGTCGCCTACCTGCTGGAAGTCGTCGAAGTTCAGTCTTACAGAGTCAGCACCCTGCGATACTGAAGACAGAACAGCGTCCATGTAGTAGTCGATCATGATGTAATCGTATCTGCCGTCTGTTGTCGAACCTGTGGACGAAGGTGTATCGATAAGAGTAACCTCGCCTACCGGGTTAGTGTCGAGCATTGTTGTAAGAGTAGCAATAGCGTTGCTGTTTGAAACCTCTACGCCGTTTACAAATACTGTTACAGCAGTCTCGTCGTTATCGTTCTTGTTCAGGTTGTATGTAGCCTTTGAAGGTGTATCTATATAAATTCTGCCCTCACCCGCGATAGCATCGCCGAGAGAATTGTAGCCGGAGTAGTTTCTGTTGTCTGTCTCAATGTCCTCAGCTCTGAAAGTTGTCTCAACGTTTCTGCCCGAAGGATTGAAAGCAACGATCTCCCACTCGCCGTCATTGTTTTCTGTTACATAAGCCTCAGCATATGTCAGCATGTAGTTAGCAGCGTCTGTGTCGCCTACTACCATCTGGTACTGCTGAGCTGTGCCGTAATCTTCGTTCTTCTTGAAGTACAGATCGTCAAATCTTCTCGAATACTCAACGCTGAAGATTACCTGGTTTGCATCAAGGCCGGAGTCTGACTTGCTTGTAGCAATAACTCTACCCTCTACAGCATATGTGTCATGATAGTTGATAAGCGGGGAAACATAGTATGTACCTGTTCCGTCCTGCTTTACGTAGTTGGGCTGTGACTGACCCCATACGTTTGTTGTTGTTCCGTTGTATACATACATCGGAGTGTCCAGAGCGTTGTCGATAAGCTGAGCTACCTGAGCTCTTGTTACCTGAGCGTCCTGTGTAAGACCGGTAACACCGGAATTGATCTCGGTGGAGCTTGCTATCGAGAGCCAGCCTGCCGGCCAACCGCCGGAAACGTCAGCCTCTGATGTGTAACCCATAGCACCAAGGATCAGCTTAACTACCTGAGCGTATGTCAGTGTATCGTCCGGACCGAAGGTGCCATCGCCGTAACCGTTGATATATCCTGCGGAAACACCGGCATTTATGTAACCGGATGCCCAGTGATCAGCCGGAACGTCAGTAAACTGAGTAGCCTGCTGACCGGGATCGCCTGCATTTGAGAAGGCCTCAACGATCATTTTTGCTGCTTCAGATCTCTTAAGAGTAGCGTCGGGATTGAAGTTACCCGCATCATCACCGCTTACGATTCCCAGAGCTGTCAGGTTGTTGATAGCTGTCGCATAAGCTGTATCGCTTGTAACGTCAGGATATGACGTAGCTGCGGAAGCCGAAACACCTGCAAAAGCCAGGAATGCAGAAGCGGAAAGAGATAAAGCAACTGTTGATGAAATTACTTTTTTGAGATTCTTATTCATGCTCTCAAATCCTCCCTTTTGTTTCTTGTGCTGAAAGGGACTACTCCTTTTCCGTTGCAGCCGCCCTTTCTATAACTGCCTCGGAGCCGGGGATATGTACTACGCAAGAATGTCCATACTCCGGCGATCCCGACAAAATATCGGGAATTACGGTAACAAGCCCGGGATAACGCTTCTACCCGATTACCCAAACTGTGCTACATAACATTGTACCCTCTCACGGGCAATCTGTCAATAGAAAAATCCGGAATATTTTCCGTTTCGTCCATTTTTACAGAACCGCTCGCACTTTTGCGGTCGGAACTGTACAGATTGCCAGCTCCCCCGCAGGATAAATGCTACTTACACATTGTTAGACGTTCGGTTCCCGATTTTGTTCCGCTTTTTTTTAAAATTTTTTAAAATTTTTTTACAGCAGGGAAAAAAAGTCTGCGGACATAAGCGGCGGCGCGTAATAGAACCCCTGCAAGACGGTGCAGCCGGCAGAGCGGAAAAACTCCTCCTGCTCCTTCGTTTCCACCCCTTCGGCCACCACCGAAAGCCCCAGCCCCAAGGCGGAGGCGGCGGCAAAGGCGGCGGCGCGTCTTGCCCGCGGATCGGTAAGTCCCAGGGAAAAAGCGCGGTCGAGCTTGACCTCGTCAGCCGGCAGGCGCGCCATGCGCAAAAAGGAGGAATACCCGGCTCCGAAATCATCGACGGATACCGAAAAGCCCATCTCCTTAAGCTCTCCCGCAAAGCGGCAGAGCGCATCATCCCCGGCCGCCGGGCTTTCGGTGATCTCGATACACAACTCTTCCGGCTCTCCTCCCGCCGCCTCGACCTCCCGCAGGATATCATCCGCCGTAAGCTTTCCCAGCGGCGATACATTGACCGACAGCCGCACGTTTTTTTGCCCCCGTCTTTCGGCCGCCAGCCCGGCGGCGATCCTCACCACGGCGCGGTCAAGAGCGTCTATATCCCCGTTTTTCTCTAGCTCCGGCACAAATTCTCCGGGCAGCATCAGCCTGCCGTCATCCGCATACCAACGCGCCAGCACTTCACCGGCGGCAACGCCCCTGTCATCGGCATTTATCTGCGGCTGGATAAAGACCGTGAGCGCCCCTGTTTCCGCCGCCCTCTCCACTGCTTTTCTGTCCATTCCAAAACGCGTCCTTTCATTAAATTATACATCAATTATCCCCCAAAAGGCGCGCTTTAATTCCCCAATGCAAAAAATACCGCCTGCACGCTGCCGATATCCCGGAAGCATACAAGCGGCATGAATGGCTTTGCCAAAATTTTCATTCGTTTTTTAATCCCGTGCGCTCCGGCTCGACCTTTGGGGGCTTGCGGTAGGACTGGGCTCAGGCGATCCTGTCGGCTCCGGAGTACCAGTCGGCTCCGGAGTACCAGTCGGCTCCGGCGTTACAGCTGCGCGCAGCTGTTCAAGCTCTGCGGTAAGGCTTGCTATTTCCTCCTCCTTTTCCGCAAGCTCCAGCTTTAGGCGGCTGTTTTCGGCGGCGGCATTCGACACCGCTTCGCCCTCCGCTCCGCCGTCCCCGAAAAAGTATCCGTACACGGACACCGCCAAAAACAGGACTATCACCGCCGTCACCGCGCCTATTATGCGCCGTTTTCTCTTTTTGCCGCTCTCGCTCTGTTCGGATATGTTTACATATTTCATTCTGCTTTTCCTTTCCCTCAAACATCAATTTTTATAGTCAATTGCGAAACTTTTTCGCAATTGATTCCTAGCTAAGGAAATAAATGTAAAACGCTACCGCGTTTCACATTTATCTAACATCAATTCTCAGCAATTTCTGCCCTCGGGCAAGATACAGATACGCCTCTTTTACCTGCATCCCGGCCGTCCGTTCTATCGCCCGGCTGTAGTATTCCAGCTGGAGGGCATATTTTTCCGCCAGCTCCTCAGGGGATTTGTAGCGGTCGGTCTTGTAATCGACAAGCACCGCCCCGTCGTCCTCCTCGAACCAGCAGTCGATGATCCCCTGCAAAAGCATCACCGCGCCCTCGTACCGCTTTTCCAGCTCGCCGGCGTCTATCTCTATCTCAAATGGCGTCTCCCGCTCAAACCGGCGGGAAGCCTTGATCCTTTCCCCCAGCGGCGAAGCGAAAAATCCGTCCACCCATTCCGGCGGCACGGCCTCCGCCTCCTCCTCGGTAAGCTCGCCGTCCAGGACAAGAGCGCGCATATACCCGGCCGCGTCCGTCTCCGGCGGTATCCTGGCCATCACCGCATGGAAAAGCGTCCCCAGCGCCGCCCCGGACACTCCTTTTTTCTCAGCCATAAACGCCGGCATTTTAGCAAGCTCCTCGCGCTTATATACCGGGAAATACTCGTCTCCCAGCTGCGAGAGCCGCCTTTGCTCCTCCTCGTCCGCCTGCTGCTGTTTTATCATTTTTATATCGGTAACGGAAATTTTCGTCGGCGCCGCGCACAGCTCCGGACGCGGATATTCCCAGCCCAATATCTTCTCCACGCTCTCGGCGGCCGCCGGGGATATCTCCTCCTCCGCCGTCTTTTCCGCAGCGATATCCTCCGCCGCAGCCGGTTTTACCGCCTTCACCTGCCAATTGCCGGAAGCAAGAGATGCCGGGCACAGCCAGCCGAAGAAGGAGGTCGCCTCCGCCGGATCGGCCCCCTGCCGCCAGCTCTCTATCTCCTCCTCCGCATTTTTGCCCTTGCGCAGAACGCCGGTCACGATCAGCTTTTCCTTGGCGCGGGTGAGGGCGACATACAGCTTTCGCATCTCCTCGGCCAGCTGCTCGCGGTGTATCGCTCCCCGCACTACCCGCTCCATCGGCGTGGATACCGAATGGTCGGGCGTCATATCCCGCAGGCCGAAGCCCCAATCCTTATGGAGGGCAATACCGTCCGTCCTCAGGCGGAATCCCTTGCCGCCCCCGGCCAGTATCACCACCGGAAACTCCAGCCCCTTGCTTTTGTGTATCGTCATGATCCGCACCGCATCGTGCGTTTCCGCAGCCTGGGAGGCTCCCGAAAGATCCTGGCTGGCGCTTTCCATGCGCTCTATATAGCGGATGAAACGGAACAATCCCGAAAAGCCGCTCTTCTCATATATCCGCGCCCTCGTGAACAAAAGCTGCAAATTAGCCTGCGCCTGTACGCCGCCGTAATACGCCCCGGCAAAATTATAGAGGTCGGTCTCCTCATACAGCCGCCACACCAGCTCGTCCGCCGGAAGGCTGCGTCCCAGCTCCCGCCAGTGCGAAAGCCTGTCAAGGAACCGCCCGGCCTTTTCTCCCGTACCGTCCTCCCGAGAGGCGGCAGCCTCCAGGGCGTTGATAAACGCTCCTTCATCCGCCATGCGGATATCGGCCAGCTCCTCATCATCGAAGCCGCCTATCGGCGAACGCAGTACGCCCAGGAGCGGTATATCCTGCCGGGGATTGGAAATGATCTTCAAAAATGAGGTCATGAGCTTTATCTCCGCCCGCTGGAAATAGCCGCGGCTCTCGGCATAAGCCTCTATGCCGGCGTTTTCCAGCTCCTCTAAGTATATCGCGTCCATCGTCCGCACCGCCGAGGACAGTATCGCGATATCGCTGTTTCTTACCGGGCGGTAATCCCCCGACTTATCACGCACGAGAAACCCCGACTCCTTAAGCTCCCGTATGCGCCCGGCGATAAAGCGCGCTTCCGCCCTCGTGCTCTCCAGCTCCTCCTCGGAGCTGTTCTCTATCACGTAAAGCTCGGAAACGTAGTCTGCGGGCGGATTTTTATACTCATAGGAGGTATCGCCCAGATTCAGACGCTGATCCTCGTTATAGGATATCTCTCCCACCTCCTCGCTCATCACGCGGGAGAAGATATCGTTTGTGCTATCGAGTATCTCTATACGGCTGCGGAAATTCTTGGAAAGAACTATCCGCCTGTTCTCCGCCGCCGGATCGGGGCTGTAGGCATCGTTTTTCCGCTTGAATATCAACGGATCGCTGTTACGGAAGCGGTATATGCTCTGTTTCATATCGCCGACCAGGAACAGGCTGCGTTCATTGGCTATCGCCGAGAATATAGCGTCCTGCAAGCCGTTGGTGTCCTGGTATTCATCGATAAGTATCTCGTCATAGGCGGCGCGGTATTCCTCCCTGGCCTCCTCGTTCTCCTCAAACAGTCTCAAGGCCAGCTGCTCCACATCGTAAAACTCCATTATATTGCGGCTTTTCTTCTTTTTATCGTACTCAGCGGCGAAAAGCTCCACCAGCCGCGCCAGAGCGGCAACGTTTTTGCCGGCCCGCTCTCTCATCTTTTCCGCCTCCGCCAGGGACGGTTCGGTTATCCCGGAGCATTTTTTCGCCTCCTTGCGGCATTCGTTCACCCTATCCTTATAATACGAACGCGGATGATCGCGGCAGCCGCTCATGGTGACGCTTTTTATATTGACCGGGCAATCCCAATCATCCGCCTTCACCAGCCACAGCTGTTCATACTCGCTGCGGGCCGCCGTCCAGGCCTTGCCGAATTTCTCGCATAATGCCGGGTCGCTCTCGGTATACCTCTCCAATACATTGTCCACATCGCCGTAAAATCCCACGGCGTCCCCCAGCATATCCCCTATAACGCTCTTATAGCTTGCCCGGGCGCGGTCTATCCGCTGCTTGCGCTCACGCATAAGCTCTTTATACCATGGCGATCCGCAGAAAGGTCCTTCGTACATCCGGGCTTTCTCCTCAAGCCATTTCCCGGGATGGGGGATGCTGGTACACAGCTCGAACACCTTAAGCACCGCTGACGCTAAGCCTTCATCGCCCCTTGCCCCGGCGAAATTATCGGCCAGTTCCAAAAACTCCTCATCCTCCGCCTCGTACAGCTCGGCGAAAAGCTCTTCCATGACCTCCTCCCGCAAAAATGCGCTCTCGCCCTGATCGGCCACTGCAAAATTAGGATCGATATCGAGGGCATGGAAATACGACCTGACCGCTTTTAGGCAAAAGGAATCTATCGTCAGGATATCGGCCCCCGCCGCCAGCGTCATCTGGCGCAGCAGCCGTTTCTGCTGTATACTGTCCGCAGTATTTTTGGCCGCTGTTTCCAAAGAAGTCATTATCCTCGTGCGCAGCTCCCCGGCCGCCGCCTTGGTGAACGTCACCGCCAATATCCTGTCCGCCGACAGCTCTCCTTGCACTATACGCGAGCACAGCCGCTCCACCAGAACGGCCGTCTTACCGCTGCCGGCGGCGGCGTTTACCAGCACGTTCGGCCTGGCCTTAAGCGCCTGCTGCTGTTCATCTGTCCATTTGACCGCCATCTGACCCTTCCTTTCTTCCTTTTAATCGTCTTAATACTGATTATAACCCTTATACGGCTCTTAGTCAATACATTTGCACGAAAAAAGGAGCCGCCGCAAAATGCGGCAGCCCACTTGTTGTTTATTATTCCTTGTCCCGCTTCGCCTCTATTATCCTTTCCGCTTCGGCATAGTCTCTTTTATGAACGTATATATAGTACATCGTACTCAATTCCTCTTTCTCGCCTGCTTTGCCCAAAACGCTTCCCAGCGTGCGGTTATATACTCCGCTTCGGACTATATCTGTTTTAAACGGAATGCTCTTTTCCTCCAACGCTTGTTTTGCATTGGCAAAGGCTGCAATATCGACACACACACAGACTTCTTTCATGTTTATAAATTTCAGCATAATGTTATTCATCACTTAATATGAATATTCGAGGAAATTTTGACCACTCGAAAAAAATCTCATATAAATTTCTTTACTGTCTTGCCATATCAAGCGGGGCCATCGTGCCCGTCCACAGGAACACAACGTCCGGTTCGAATCCGGCGGTGAAGGTCTCGCTATCCTCGGCGGTGAATATCTCCACATCCTCAAGGATACCGGCCTCGTCATAGCTTACGGCATAGACCGTGGCCGTGCCCGTCTCCACGGTTACGGTTATCTCGCTGCCGGAAACGCTTACCTCTCCTGCGGCTCCCGCCGAAACATCGGTCGTCACCTCAAGGTTATCGAAGAACAGCTTCGTATACGTTTCCCCGTTGGAGGTGCCCCAGATCGCAGGGAAGGTCGCGACCGCATCCGTCTGCACTCCTGCCCCGTTTACGGTGACCGTGCGGGCGATAACTCCGCCATCGTTCGTTATCGTGACCGCCACCTCGTTCCATTCCCCGATCTTAAGCTCCGCCTTTGTGGCCTGAGCTGTATCGATCGTGGCTGTCGAATCCCAGAAATACAGCTCCGCTTTCTCGTCCTGCGGCTTTACCTGTATCTTCATCGTAACAGTCGCGCCCTCGATAAGCGTTGGCGTATTCACCAGGAGCTTGGGGCTTCTGTTGCCGCTTGCGAACCGGCCGGAGTTCATTACCAGCGCGTTGCCGCTGATGCCGCCGGTCTCTACAGCCCAGTTTGTGGAGGAATCGGCTCCGCCCGATCTTGTGCCCACATAAAGCTGTGCACCGTCTATAGCATATGGCTCCTGGTCGACATTGCTCACATATATCAGCGTACCCTGCTGCAAGCTGTCAAAGTTGTTATCAACATCATCGGTAAGCGGCGGTACCGGCGTAGCTGTCGGCAGCGGAGCCGCTGTCGGAGCCGGCGTGGGAGAGGTCGCCTGCTGCACAAAGGTCGCGCTTTCGGGATCTCTGCCGTACGTCAGATAGGCGTTATTGCCGGAGAGCGTGATATACTTGCCGGGCGTGGAAACGCTCTCGAACGATACGCCCTCGCCCGCAATGCCCTCGACAGTCTTAAACGTCATTCTCTGTCCCATCTGCCCGTCGGCGTCCTGCGTCAGCACAAGCTCTCCGCCCACATCCGCCAGATACAGGCCGGGCTTGTTGACCGATTCTATCGAAACGTAATTCTCTGAGCTGCCGTCCTTGGCCGCTACTATCTCCCAGGCGGTATCGTAGCCGTTTTCCTCCGCTGAGGCCGTCACCCTCAGCGTAAGCGGATATACCTCCGCATGGGGATTTACTACCGTCTCATGGCCGAGATACTTGCCGTCGGCGGAAACGAGAGTCGTCATCTCGCCGGCAAGACCGGTCGCGGTCTCTGTCAGCGGCAATACCAGCCCATTTTCGTCAAAGAACAGCTCCTCAACGCATACCACTCTCCTAAATCCGCTCCCGTGCGGCAGCGAACCATTGTGGTAGATCATATACGTATGTCCGTTGAAATCGATAACGCTCGGATGGGTGGTATTGGATGTCGCCGTCACCTGCATTATCGTGCCGCCGTAGGACCAGGGGCCGTAGAAGCCCTCATCGCTCACCGCATATGCCAGCTGCTCTCTCCAGCCCTCGGCAAAGAAGGTATAATACTTGTCGCCGCGCTTATAAAGCCACGGTCCCTCGGTGAAGCTGTCGCTTCCGAGATTGTCTATCTTCTGCTTCTGGATATCGTTCATGTCGATAACGCCGTCAGCGTTCTTGTCGACAACGCTTACCATATCCTCGTTAAGCTCGCAGATATAATACTGGGTATTGCCCCAGGCAAGATACCGCTTTTCTACGCCGTCTACCGTTTCTATGAACACGGTCGGGTCTATATCATCGTGATTTTGTACCTGCGGATACGTCTGGGAGCCTTTTACAAGCGGCTGGCCTATATCCACAAACGGCCCTTCCGGCGAATCGGCCACGGCAACGCCTATCGACTGCCTGCCGCCGTCCGTTTTGTCCCAGGTGCAGAAATACAGATAATATTTGCCGTCATGCTCCACCATCTGCGAAGCCCAGGCCGAAGTCGTATTGCTCGCCCAGCTTACGCTTGAGGCCTCCATCACGACGCCCTTGTATTCCCAATTCACCATATCCTTGGAGGTATAAAGCACGTAATTGGGCATTACGTAGCTTTCATTCTCGGCAGTATCGTGACCTACGTACAGGTATACCGTATCGCCGATAACGGTCGCTGCCGGATCGCCGCCGTAGAGGATATCGCCGTTCTGGTCAAAGCCCAGGATCGGGTTGCCGCCCTCGCTCTTGTCAAGCGTTATCATATCCACGTCATAGGGCGTAGGGGTAGTATCGGCGTAAGACGCGTTTGACTTCTTGGCAAACTGCGCCGTATTCTCATTATCAACGCCGGTCATTACCAACGCTTTTTCGTCCTTATCCTTATCATAGGCCGCCATTACATACAGCGTCATTTCGGTGCCGTTATCGTAAAACTCATAATTTTCCTCATCGCCGTCAGCGGTGAAGTTAAGGGTAACGGTGTATTCGCCGTCAAAATCCCAGGTGCCCAGATCTCCGCCGATCGTTCCGTCCGGCTCCAGCACCACCTCGGAGGACAGCACCGGAAGATCCGCCAGAAGATCGCCGCCTGTGGTAACGTTCTGGAAATTATCCGCCGTTACCGTCTCGCCGACGCTCGAAAGATCCCAGGTACCCCAAAGGAGAGCTTCATCATCTATCGTCTGCACGTCCTCGCCGGAGTAAACTACGGGCGATACCACCGGCCAGCCCTCGTCAGTCCACAAAATGCGCCTTACCTGCAAATACGCCACGGCGTCAGGCACCTTGCGGCAATGCTCTACCAGATACCAGTCATCTCCGTCATGGAGGATGGAGTTATGGCCGTTGCCGTAATAGGTTATGCCGTCTCCCAGCTGGTAGGAGCCTATCATCTTATAACCGCGCAGATACGATTTGTCGGACTGTCCCGAATACGCATTGCCCACAGTCTCGCCGTTGTCGTCTACAAACGATGTGGAACCGGCCGACGACATGGGCGTTGACAGCGGCATCCTTGCCACGCGGATATTGTAGTTGGTGCCAAGCCAGCCGTAGGATACGAACATATATCTGTAGCCCTCGTCGCTGTTGTCGATCGTAAACGGTCCCTCAGGCCCGTAAACGCCGTTAGGCACCGAGAATATATCCGTGCCGAAATTCTGGCCGGAGCTTAGGATCGTTGCATCGCTTGTATAGTCGATCCCCTCGATAAAGCCGTCAGCCTTCAAGGGAGCGATCTGCAAGCCTCTCCAGAACGAACCCCAGATGAAGTATACGCTTCCATCCGCATCCGTGTAAATATTCGCGTCTATGGCGTTCGTCTTGTAATTGTTATTCTCCTTGGAAGCCAGCACAACGCCGCAGTCCTGATATTCGCCGTCCCAAAGTCCGGGGGATTTGGCCTTTACCAGGGAGATAACGGAGTTTCTGCCGCCCAGGCCGCAGGATACCGACAGGTAGAACCAATAGGGATACTCATCACCCTCCACGTAGAGCACATCCGGCGCCCAGTATGTTTCATTTACAGTCGTGCCGCTGTAATTGCGCTCAATAAACGCCTTAGCCTCAGGAGGAACGGTTATCGTTTGCGTATAGTCGTGCTTTGTCCAATTTATCAGATCCTCCGACTCGAATACCAGGTTATGCGAGGAATACGCCCAGTATTTGCCGCCTACAGGATCCTTGAATATGGTCGGGTCGTGCGCGCCGTAAGTCTCGGTCGTAAGCGTGCCCTCGGGATATACCGTGTCATCCTCGTCTAAGGGAACGTTTTCGGGGAATACGACCGCAGATCCTACCGGCAGCGTCGCCGTTTGGAACACCTGTCCGGTCGCGTTGTCGGTTACGCTTATCTCAACAGACTCTCCCGAAGCCTCCGTTTCAAGATACAAAACCTGCTCCTGAGCCGCTTCTATCGCGGTCTGCTGCGACTGGCCGGATACCACCGAAGCGGTAAGCGAAGCGCTGCCGGTCGTGTGGTTTCTTATATGCACTACGGCCGTGACCGTCTGGCCGCTTTCGGCATAAAATATCTTCTCCTCGGTATCGGTATCATAGAAATCCACGGAAATTATGTACTTGTCGTCCTTGGCCGCGTATTCCATGACCGCGTCCGTGTAGGCTTCGGCCGCCACCTCGCGCACCTCTTCTTCGCCAAGCGCGGAATCATAGACCGCAAAGCCGTCTATCATGCCATTGAAATAGGGGTCGGCCGCATACTGCGAGCGTCCCAGCCAGTTGTTCGTTGTTGGGCCGATATCGGAGGGCTTTATCGTGATGTCGGTGGTCTGGCCGACATTGAAGCCGTTCAGATACATCACGGTCGTGGTCCCGTCATAGGTAACAACGATATTGTTCCACTCTCCGACATTCAAGCGTGTGTCGGACATGAGCACCTGCTCCGCGCCGCCGTTTTTCACGACAAAGCGCGGCAGCCCGTCGCCGAAGCTCGAGGAGGGCGCAAGGAATACATACTTATCCTCGCCCGTACCGAAATCATAGGCTCTCGTCCACATCGCCGTATCGTTCGGTTTTATCCATACGCTTATCGAATACGGCGAAGATACTCCGCTCAAATCGCCGTCCACCGTAACGTAGGAGCCGTTACCGTCAAGGCTTACGGCGCTGCCTTCCCTGCCGTCTGCCAGGACGGCCGCTCCGTCAAGCGTATACGTTGTGTCGCTCGATGAATCAAAGCCTATCTGCATCGTGGCACTGTAGGCCGCAGGCAGGACGATGCTTGTCGCCGTCACCGCCGCCGCCAAGGCCAAAGCCGACAGCTTTTTCCATAGCTTGTTCATAAAAACTACCTCTCTCTCTTTAAAAATAGTCCTTATTTATATTAAAACATATTTTTAACAATTTGTCAATAAGAACATAATATTTTTAAACAAAGGCCTGTTTTTTGGTGTTTTTGCATGATTTTTTATATGCTGCAGAAGGCGTAAAAAAGAGGACTGCCGCGCAGCCCTCTTAAGAAAAAACCTCTATTTTTTAATTTTCCGACCCCTTATCATTCGCCAAAAAGCAGCTTGTTCGCTTCTTCTATCTCCTTTTGCCTCTGGGCCTTTTCCTCCTTAAAATTGGGGTTGGCCGCAATCAGCTCATCTATCTGCCCGGGAAGCTCCGCCATGTTCAGCGTATCGCGACTGTTCGTGTATACCTCCTCGCCCTCCGACATAGTCTGTATGCCGTCCTCCTGCGGGAGCGTGAATTTGCCCTGCCACATGCCGGTCAGCACGTAATAGTCCTCATCGGTGGCCACGTCGCCGTCGTCCCTGGAAAGAAAAAGCAGCACCTTCTCATCTATTTCAAAATCGGGATAACCGTCAGATATGACTACCGTATCCTCGTCCTCTCCCTTATCTATGCGCACAGTGACGCTGTCCCCGGACGGTTCGCCCTCCAGCACTTCATCAACGTCAACTATTATATCGGTTTGAAGCACATTGCTTATATTATCTCCGCGTACAAATCCCTCATTGCTCCATTTGCTGTCAAGGATATCGGATACCGTACCGGTAACGATCACATCGGAGCTTAGAATAATATCCTCCATCGTCCTTTCTGCGACCAATCCGTTTACAATGACCTCGTCTTTTTTGCAGGAGCTGCAGGCTATCGCCGCCAGCGCACAGATAAGTACCATAAACCTTTTCATTGACTATACCTCCTTTTAATATATAGCGTTTATCCCATTTATGTCATCTTGCGAAACACCCTCTATTTGTCCCGGTTGAGAATTGGGATACATACATGCCGTAATACTATTAGAGTGCCCCAAACCTAAAAGATGCCCTATGTCATGTGTCATGGCTGTTTGCGTATCATAGGATGTTGAAGCTGTTCCAAACGGATGGCTTACGTTCATATCTATATCAGCTTCATAAATAGTGTTGAAAAATGTACTTACAAAATTTGTTTGCATAATATATTTATCATCTCCCCTATAACCTTTTGTTATTTCATTCACATCATTCTTTAACGGATATTGATTATTTGAATGCGTTTGTGTATACCTATATACCAAATCACCATCATGAACCATGTTCCACGCTAAGCATGCATTATGAATAGCAGTCATTGTTTCATTTGTAAATCCACTATAGCATTTTACATATGCAGGAATGGGAGAAAACCCATTAGAATATTCTATTGTATACGCTCCTGCGGTTACCCCTATAACTCCAACTGTTAAAATAATAGATGCAGCTATTATTTTTTTTAACTTTAATCTCATTATTATCAACTCCTATCATGTTAGATGATCATTATCATTCCTTGCCGCTGTGCGGCCTGATCTAACAGCCCATCGGACCCACCTCATTCCTTTTCTCACCTTTGCCTATCACTATTGAGCGCTCTTTAATGGTTTAACCATGATATATTATATCACATGGTATATAATTTGTAAAATATGTATTTGTAAGAATGTTTTAGAAATTGTAGGAAGAATATGGATAAATTTAGTAATATATGGAAAGAAATGGAAGGATTTTGACCACTCATGCAAAAAAATGACCACTCGTGCAAAAAGCCATGTTTATTTGGAACAGTAAAAATCTGGTAATTTTAGGAGGGATGCATTTTAATAAATAGGCTCTCGTCTGCCGGCCATATCCCGGCAAAGATTTATCAGCGGCAAGCCGCACCTCCGGGCATAGCGCACCGTCTGGCCGGTGCCCGAACGGAAGCTGCCATCGTAGTAAACGATACCGCAGTCGGCGTCGTCCACCATGCGGAAATTGCGCCTTTTCATGCAGTCCTTGGTGTAATACGGGCTTATGATCTCCACCCTGTCGGCCATATCGTTGATAGCCGCCCAGCGTCTTCTGTCAAACTCTTTCCAGCCGTCAGCCTGCTGGGGGCAGGGGATATAGACAAAAAGACGGATATCGCTAAACGTGCGGCGGCATTCCAAAACGGCCAGAGCCGCCTCGGTGTCGAATCCAAGCGCGCCGCCGGTGATGTACGTAAGTATCCCTTTCTGAGCGCAGCGGAGTATATTATTCCGCAGGGCGGTCTTGACCTCGTCTGTAAACGCTATTGCTCTGTGTCCGGAAAAGAAACAGGTATCCATTATGTATCCTCCTTTTTATCAGCTGCCGATATCCCCGAGCAAGGCGGAGATACTACCATTATACCACAGATCCGAAAATTGTAAAGGGGTATATTTTGCGGCAGCTCTAAAATATGACCAACATACGCCGCGCGGTGTATGCTTTGAGCATCCTTTATTATCGGTTTTTCCCATTTTTTTATCAAAGACCGCGTTTTTCTTGAGAATAATTCTTGCAAACGGATGACAAATATAGTATACTGGTAGAAGAAAAACTTAAATTCGGAGGACAGTTATGATAACAGTAACCGATCTGTCATTAAATTTCAGCGGGCAGAACCTGTTTTCGGGCGTGAACCTGAAATTCACGCCGGGCAACTGCTACGGCATCATCGGCGCTAACGGCGCGGGCAAGTCCACCTTCCTGCGCATACTTTCCGGGGAGCTGGAGCCGACCTCGGGGGAGGTGTCGATACTTCCCGGGAGCCGCATGTCGGTGTTGAAGCAGGATCACTTTGCCTATGATTCCTTTTCGGTAATGGATACGGTGATAATGGGGAACAAAAAGCTCTACGATATCATGAAGGAGAAGGACGCCCTTTACGAAAAGCCGGATTTCTCCGATGAGGACGGTATGCGGGCGGCCGAGCTTGAAGCGGAGTTTGCGGAAATGAACGGCTGGGAGGCCGAATCGGACGCCTCGAAGCTCCTGCAGGGGCTGGGTGTCGGCGAGGAGCTGCATTATATGCAGATGGCGGAGCTGGGCGGCAGCGACAAGGTCAAGGTGCTGCTGGCGCAGGCCCTGTTCGGCGGCCCCGATATCGTGCTTTTGGACGAGCCGACAAACCACCTGGATATCACCGCCGTAGCGTGGCTTGAGGAATTTCTCATCGAATACGAGGGTACGGTGATAGTCGTATCGCACGACAGGCATTTTTTAAACAACGTCTGCACCCATATCGTCGATATCGACTACGGCAAGATAAAGATGTACGTCGGCAACTACGAATTTTGGTATGAATCGAGCCAGCTTGTGCAGCGCATGATAAAGCAGCAGAACAAAAAGGCCGAGGAGAAGATAAAGGAATTACAATCCTTTATCCAGCGGTTCTCGGCCAACAAATCAAAATCCCGTCAGGCCACCAGCCGCAAGAAGATGCTTGACAAGCTGACTGTCGAGGAAATGCCCGCTTCCTCCCGGCGGTATCCGTTCGTGGGCTTTGAGCGCGAGCGCGAGGTCGGCCGCGATATCCTCACCGTGGACATCAAGCGCGCCTGCCATGAGGGACAGACGCTTTTGAAGGACGTATATTTCACGATGAACCATGATGATAAGATCGCCATAATAGGCGAAAACGAGATGGCCGTCACCCTGCTTTTGCAGATACTGGCCGAAGAGGCCGAGCCTGACGAGGGCATGATAAAATGGGGCGTATCCACAAGCCGCAGCTATTTCCCCAAGGACAATTCGGCCTATTTCGAGGGCTGCGACTTAAATCTGGTGGATTGGCTGCGCCAGTATTCAGCCCCCGGCTTTGAGACGCAGTCGGAGTCATATCTGCGCGGCTTTCTGGGGCGGATGCTGTTTTCGGGCGACGAGGTATTCAAGCCGGTCAAGGTGCTCTCCGGAGGAGAAAAGGTCCGCTGTATGCTCTCGCGCATGATGCTCTACGGCTCTAACGTCCTGCTTTTGGATCAGCCCACAAACCACCTCGACCTGGAGTCGATAACCGCCCTGAACAACGGCCTTACGGCCTTCCCGGGCAATATAATCTTCGCCTCCCACGACCATGAATTTATCCAGACCATAGCCAACAGGATAATCAGGATCAACGAGGACGGCACGATAACCGACCGCATGTGCACCTACGATGAGTTTATAGAAGCAGAGAAAGGATGAGTAAGATGAAAAAGGTAATATCAACGATCTTAGCGGCAGCATCGCTGTCCTTGGCGGCTCCGGCGGCAATGGCGGCGGAATTTTCCGACCTGCCCCAGGAGCATTGGGCGTATAATGCAGTATCAGAGCTTAGCGAAGCCGGGATAATCAGCTGACGCGGCGACGGAACCTTCGACCCGGAATCGCTTGTTACCCGGGCGGAGTTTGTAAAGATGGCCGATACCTCCTCCGAGGAAACGGAGCCGGTATATGCGGACGTCACCTCCGAGCACTGGGGCTTTGCTTTTGTGCAGGGATCGGGGCTGGAGCCTGACGAAAACGGCAATTTCCGCCCGGACGAGGCCATAACCCGCGAGGATGCGGCGCGCGTAATGTGGATAGCCGCCGGTTCGCCTGCCGGGATGACGGCTCCGGAGGAGTTTACGTCGCAGTCGGATACGCCCCAGATGGTCGCCTGGATCTTTTCCAGCGGTATCATGCAGGGCAGCGGCGGCAGCGACCTTCGCCTGGGCGATACGATAACGCGTGCGGAAGCGGCCGCCGTAATAAGCCGCGGACGGCGCATTATCCATGCCTATGAAAACGGCGTTGTAAACGGGGAATTTGCCAAGGGCTCCTACACCATATCGAGCGCCAATATCGAGGAGGTCACGGTGACGAACGAGGACGGCACTGAGAGCGTTACTTACAAGTATAACCCCGTTTCGGCCGACACACCGATACGGTCTTATCCTGACGGATATCCAGAGCAGTGGGAGCGGTATCCCTATATAATCGAGACCGTCCCCAACGAGATCTACGACAGCGAATACGAAATGATCCCCGATACCTTCACCTCTGAAGAGGCCGAGGATCCGACCACGCAGGCCAATGCGGCCAACAGCTTTGCCGACCTTTACCTCTCGGCGATCGGCCAGTATATCCGCTACATCAAGGATACGCACAACGTAGATATGAGCATTACCTATTATCCCTCGCTTGTATGGGACTACACGGGACATTACTATGTATACCGCGTAAAATGCGTGATAGATTCTACGAACGGCCAGGAGCTGACCTATAAGACGGTATTTGAGGAAGAGAACGACACCGTGCTTTATGATGGCATGACCTTCTGGACCGATATCACGACCGACTATGCTTTCGGCATGGGCGTAGGCGCCCTGTTCGGCTTCGGCAATACGGTATTTGTAGATGGGCAGTAAGCGCTCCTGGGGCTGGATATGGGAAACGGGACGCGGTTCCTGGGGATATATGCTGCTTCTGACCGCGCTGGCCATCCTCCTGGCTTTTGTGGAGCTGGGATTTACGGTCACCTCCAAATCGACCTTGGACATAGCCACCGGCCAGGCTGAGGGAGAGCTTTTGCGGCAGGGGCTTATCCTGGCCGGGCTGTTGGCGGTACAGCTGCTGACGCAGGTATCGATAACGCTGATAAACGTCCGCGCGCAGGCCTCGCTGGAAATGGCTCTCAAGAACCGTATCTTTGCCCGTTTGATGAAAAAGCGTTACCTTTCTCTCACCGCCTACCATTCGGGGGATATCCTAAACCGCATGACGTCCGATGCAGGCACGATCGCCGCCGGAGTGGTCGGGCTTTTGCCGGAGGCGACGCTTCTTGTGACCTCGCTTTTGGTGAGCGTGGTCTACCTGTTCACCCTCGACCGCTTTCTGGCAGCCGCCCTTATGATCCTCGGGCCCTGCCTTATCGGAGCGGCACAGCTTTATTCGCGGCGGTATAAACCGATCCACAAGCAATGTCAGGAGACCGAGGGGCGCACGCGCTCCTTCATACAGGAGATACTGCGCAATGTGCTGGTAGTGAAGGCTTTCGGCGGCGAAGAGGAGGTGCTTTCGCGCACAAAAAAGCTCCAGCTCAGCAATTTCCGCGCCCGTATGCGGAGAGCAAGGGTATCGGTAGTATCCAGTGTCGGCATGTTCCTTGTTTACAACGCCGGCTACTATGCGGCCTTGGCCTACGGAGCCTGGCGGCTGGCAATGGGAGCGTTCACGTTCGGCACGGTCACGGCCGTTTTGCAGTTAGTGGGACGGATACAGACGCCGGTGAAGAACATCTCCGGGCTGATACCGCAGTATTTTGCGATCACGGCCTCAGCGGAGCGGCTTTTGGAGCTGGAGGATATGCCGGACGAAAAAGGCGGCGGAGAGCTTTTGGCCGCTGATATCCGCGATATGCAGTCGATAGTGTTTGACCGCGTGTGTTTTTCCTATGATAAATCAAAAACGATGGAATACGATCTGCGAATAAACCGCGGAGAGACGGTAGTGATAGCAGGTGAATCGGGCGCGGGCAAGAGCACGCTGATAAAGCTCCTGCTGGGGATAATCGAGCCGGCATCGGGCAGCGTATATATCGACTGCGGTGATCGCCGCGTTGCCGTCGGGGAAAGAAGCCGCGGCCTGTTCTCCTACGTGCCCCAAGGCAACCTGATACTTTCGGGCACGATACGGGAAAACATCGCTTTCGCCTCCGGCGGCGCGGACGAGGAGAGCATAATAAGAGCCGCCAAAACGGCCGCCGTATGGGACTTTATCGCCACTCTTCCCCATGGGCTTGACACCCGGTTGGGCGAAGGCGGACTGGGGCTTTCCGAGGGGCAGGCTCAACGGATATCGATAGCGCGGGCAGTGCTCCACGATGCGCCGGTCATACTCCTTGACGAGGCCACCTCTGCCCTTGACGCTGTCACCGAGGAGCAGGTGCTTTCCAATATACGCGCTCTGGGGGACAAAACTTGCATAGCGGTATCGCACCGCATCGCGGCCTTTGCAATGTGCGACCGGGTGATACAGATAGGATAACGGCAGGGAAAAATGCGGTATGCTCTCTTATGTGTACAGATAAAACGGATAAAATCGTAAAAAAACACTTGACAAATCCGCCCTGATTTGCTATACTTATATAGCTTGCAGATGTGGCGGAATTGGCAGACGCGCCAGACTTAGGATCTGGTGCCCCCGGCGTGCAGGTTCAAGTCCTGTCATCTGCACCAAAAAGCGGCAAGCCAAGATAGATCTTTGATTGCCTAAGAAAAGAGCGGTGTCGAAATTTGTTGCATTTCATCACCGCTCTTGTTTATTTTGTCAATATACGTTTTTCACTGCATCCATCGCCTTGCTGCTGAGGCTTCTCACATCTTCATCCTCGAACAGATCGCCCTGCCATTTAGTATAATCAAACGGCTCTTTGATTATAAGACTGATAAACCTTTCAGCATCCACCCTGCCCAATCCGTTCAATAATATCTTCATACCCTCCGATCTAACGACCGAGTCTGTTCTTGCCATTACTCTCCCTCCGTTTCTCTGATGAAATCTACCGGATTTATTACTTTTATACAATTTATTGTTTTCTTTAATATGCCTATATCTGTGGTGAGGAAATAGTCACTTTTGGCATATGCCGCACATGCAATGTGAATGGCATCCTTTGCTTTCAAGCCTATCGTTGACAATTCTTCAGCCATACATATAATATGTTCATTCTCTGTTATATTCATCTCGGCCAAGTCTTTCCATTTTATTATCGACTCTCTCCTCATGTCAAACGGATTCTGCATATTTTCATATTCCAGCATATACGACCATACCAAGGAATGCTTTTTATTTAATATCATATCCTGAACTGCCAGCTTGGCCTGCGCCTCAAGACTTATTTTTATTTGGGTCTGATCATCAAACGGTCTGTTAAAGCAGCAATTATCCAGATACAATCTCATTATCGACCATTCCTTCCATATTCGTTCCTTCAAGTATAGTATACCATATTCATTTCGGAATTGCAATAAAAATATCAGCAAACACCGCCTATCGCCTCTTCTACGGACTCATTAAGAGTTTTATTGTGTGATGCTGCGAATAAAGCAAGACTCCTATGCAGACTCGGGGAAATACGGACAATTTCACTCAACCCCCCTTGTTTACCGCTATTTTTCCCCGCACGCACCGCCGCATTCCGCAAAGACAGCCCTCCCGTCCCCTGATTTTCACAAAAATCCAAAATTTTTTATTAGAAAAGATTGAAAAAACAAAATAAAAATGATATAATATACAGACAAGCTAAAAGACAGAGCGTAATTTACACCGCCTGCACGGCAGGCAGTACGGAGGACAGCATGGAGCAGGTAAATACCATCTCAAGAGACGAGCTTTTTGAAATATGGGACGATGCTATGGAAAACGTCTACAAACGGGTGACGTCCAAGGTCGCGCCTATCTACCTAAACGACGCCGAGCCGCTTTATTTTGATGCGTCCGTTTTCGCGGTCGCGGTCACTATCGACATCAGCAAGACGATGATAGAGGCGCGGTTTAAAGAAATAATAGAAGAGGAAATAAGCCGCCGTCTGAAGCGTCCTATGCACATAGAAGTGCAGATAATCCCCGATCCCCGTCAGATCCGCCTTATCCAGGAGGGCGGCCACGAGGAGGAAGAGCTGAAAAACGACACCGTAAACCCCAAATACACCTTTGATAATTTCGTCATCGGCTCCTCCAACCAGTACGCCCATGCGGCGGCACTGGCCACGGCGGAAATGCCCGGATACAAGTACAACCCGCTATTCCTCTACGGCCATTCGGGACTGGGCAAGACTCATCTCATGCACGCTATCGGCAACCGGATCATCCAAACGCGGCCGCATATGAAGGTGGTATACGTTACCAGCGAAAAATTTACCAACGATTTTATCAACTCCCTGCGCGACAACACCACCGAATCCTTCCGCCGCCTCTACCGCGAGGCAGATGTGCTGATGGTCGACGACGTGCAGTTTTTGACCAACAAGGAGGCTACGCAGGAGGAGTTTTTCCATACCTTCAACGAGCTGTATAACATGAACAAGCAGATAATCCTTACCAGCGACCGTATGCCCAAGGATCTGGTGACGCTTGAGGACCGGCTGAGAAACCGCTTCGGCCAGGGGCTGACGATAGACATCACCCTGCCGGATTACGAAACGCGAATGGCCATCCTCAAGAAAAAGACCCAGCTGCAAAAAAAGAATATCCCCGAGGACGTGCTTTCCTATATCGCCCATAACATCAAGACCAATATCCGTGAACTGGAAGGCGCGCTCACCAGCGTGACCTCACTCATGGACATGAAGGAAAGCCAAGGCATCACCGGGATGTCGGCCATGGATATCGCCCGCGAGGCTTTAAAAAACATCCTCCCCGATGTGAGCGTCCCCGAGATAACTCCCAACCAGATAATGGACAAGGTTTGCAAATATTATAACGTCACCCGCGACGAGATCCTCGGCAAGCACCGCCGCCGCGAATACACCGTCCCCCGACAGGTCGGCATGTACATCTTCAAGGAACTTACGGACATGAATTTCGTGATGATCGGCCGGGAATTTTGCCGCGACCGCACGACCGTTATGTCGAATCTCGAGGTTATCGACAAGGCCTTGAAAAACAACGATACCCGTCTGAAGGAGGATATCGATACCATTATCAAGGAGCTTAAGGAAAAATAAAACAAGAGCCGGACGATCCCGTTTTTTCGGGAACGCCCGGCTTTTTTCCTTTATCTGCCCCTCGTCATGCTTACCACTCCGCCGTCAGACTGCCGCAGCACCAGCTGCGCCCCCGTGGCCTCGTCGGAAAGCTCCCAGCAGCGGCTCAATTCGTTATAATACGCCTTAAAATCGCAATCCATAAAGAACATATTCTTAAACAGCATATTGGCGTATTCCTCGGCAAACTCGGCCGTGGTGATCACTCCGCCCGCCGGCTTTGCCCCGGTATATATGCCCTCGTCGCCTTGGGTATACTGCTTATTGGAGACGAATACCAGACAGCCGTCCTCATTTTTTACCGTATAATCAAGCTGGGTGGCAAACTCATACAGCGGCAGATACAGCACCGCTCCCTCGTAGTAGGGCGCCGCTCCTATCGTCACCGGCACCGTATTCACATAAGCGGCGGTACTGTTTACGAAATATTCCACCGTATCCCCCTCGTGGAACACCACCAGCCGCTGGTTCTCGCCGTCCCAGGCCGATTTGCTGTCGGTCACCGCCAGAAGCAGCCGGGCAGGCACCATCAGCGCGCCCGATACATATCGCACAAACTCGGGATCAAGAGCGAACACCTCTTTATCTATCTCCATCAGCTCCGCGCCCGAAAGCGTGGTATTTATCTCCTTGCCGTTCACCAGCAGCCGGCCGTTGATATAGTCAAGCGAGCTTATCGTATCGCTGGCAGTCTTTTTCGTCCAGGCCACGGCATTCTGCGAAATGTAGAGGTCATCGCCGTCCACGTAGTAGTAATACGGCCCTATAACATCGATATAGAGCGGCTTGTCAAGAGTTGTCTGCACGCCGTCGTCCACCGCTCCCGGATAGATTATGGGAAGGAATTCCTTCCCGTCCTCGGTCACGTAATATTCGCCGTCACGCACGGCTGCCGCATACTTGCCGCCATTATCCACCGGCATCGAATAGCCGCTTTCCAGCTCCTGCCAGTGATTGCCGTTTATGGAATAATATGTCTTGCCCCCGGCACGGACGAAGTAGCGGTCCTTGGCATAGGTGGCGTCATCCGGGAACGCGCCGAACTGATACTGTCCGACAACGTTGAAGCTCCCGTCAAGGACGTAGACATCGCTGTAATATTGCAGGAAATTGGTGTAATACGACACCTCATCGGACTGATAGCGGTAAGCCTTGGCGATATAGCCGTCCCCGGCTGAGGTTATCGCAAAATCATGCCACCGTCCGTCAAAGATAGCCTTGGTGGTCTCGTTGAGCGTATGGGTCGTCCAGTTAAGGCCGTCAGTCGTGGTAAGGATATTGCCGTTTTCCCATTTGTAATATTCCCTGCCGGTAAAATACTGGTTATCGAGCTGCCAGGTCTTGACAGAGCCGGCCTCCTCTTCCTCCGCCGCCAGGTCATAGGGAAGGTCTGTTATCACAAAGGAATTAAAAGCTCCGCCCGTGCCGTTCATCGGCAGGATCACCTCTATCATAAAGGAGGTAGTCTTTCCCGCAGGCAGCTCCACGCAGGCCATGACTTCGTTTGTCCGCTCATCATCGGTCCCCTTGGCCAGGGTGCAATCGCCTATATAGTTGCCGTCCGCATCCTTGAGGTTTACCAGATAGTTGGAATAGGCGTCCATCATGTAATTGAAATAACGCGTGCGCGAAGAATCGTTCGTTATCGATACGCGGTAATTGGTACTTACGCCGTAATTGCCCAGATGGCAGCCGTAGGGGTCGTTATTGCCCTCGGTCGTAAGGAGGTAGTTGGGGCTGTAGTCGTCCTCCTCCGTGCCGCAGCCCTCGACCCATTCGGCGGTATCGGAATGGGTGGTGTCAAAGTACCAAATATCGTCCTTGTCCGCTTCCCTGACGTTCTCGCCGTAGTAATCACGCTTGGAGGGATCGTAATATTCAAGGCCGATAAGGTCTGATTCGACACAGATATTTTTCGACCACATATCGGTCTGGGGATTGAGGTTGGTCGCCCAGGAATTTATCGTATTGCCGTCAGGGACGAACTGGTTATATACCGTGACCGGCAAAAGCGTCCCCGAAAGCACGGTATCGTCTATGGTATAGGAAAGCTCCTCGGAATACACCGCCGGCAGCGTCTGCGATATGCCCAGGTGGCAGCGGTCGCGGTGGTAGGCGCCGTGGGCAATATCCTCGGCCAGATTGGAGCGGTCGCCCAGGGTACCGGTAGAGCGGGCAGCAAGTATATTTATATCGGCTTCGCCGGATATAATCTCAAAATCGGCCAAAAGCTGCACCGGCTTGAGCCAGGTGACGGCGGTATAGTTATCGATTATTTCGCTTAAATAAAATTTTTCGCCCCTTTTCAAGGAGACAGTGACCTCTTCAAACTCACGCGGCACGTATTCCTTGCCGGAAAACTGCTCGCGTATCGGCCTTTGCATATAGTCGGCCACCGCCGGCATACAGCCCCAGTTATCCTCGGCGCGCACCGGAACGCCGTTTTCGTAATAGGTGACCGCTCCGGCGGAGGACATACCAACGGCGGTAAACTTCACCGTAGTCGGCTCATTCGCCACAAACTCGGCGTCCACCTCGATATCAAAGCCCTCCTCGGCCACCGAACCGTCCGCGTTCAGGACGTCGGTGCGGTTTAGGTGCGATACGTAAAGGGAATACTTCCCCTCGCCCATATCGTAGTTATTCATCAGGTATTCCGGCGCGGGGTTGGTGTCATCAGCCAGATATTGGCGCGTAATGGCCTCGTGATTGTTACAGTAGATAAACGTCCCTCCCCCGGCCTCGGTAAAACGAAGCGGCCGGGCGTCATCCACGGTGATGGCGGCGATAGCCGGTGTGCACAGCAGCAGGGCTGCGGCGGCGATAAAGGCGGCGGCTGTTTTTTTCATAGGGGTTACTCCTTTCCTATACATTGGTTTAGTATATTATACCATGGCCGGGTCGGACTGTCAATGGGAGCGCGCAAAGTGACAGAAAGGAGCACGAACACCTTTTACCCTCAAGTGCTTTAGCCAAACTGCCTATAGAGGAATGTCAATATCTCCGCCCGGGAGCATTCCTTGTCGGGGGTAAAGGTGTTATTGCCGGTACCGTTGGTTATGCCCTCCGCAACCGCCCATACAGCAGCCTCATCAAACCAGCTGCCTGCGGGCACATCGGTAAAGCCCGCGCTGCCCGGCACCTCGGGCAGGCCTGCCGCCCTATGGAGGAAGGTCACGGCCTGCGCCCTCGTCACCGTATCGTCAGGGCTGAACATATTCTCGCTCGTACCGCTGGTCACGCCTTCCTCGACTGCCCACTGTACCGCCCAGCAGTCATCGCGCTTGCCGATCGAATACGGCATATCGTCAAAATGGTCGGCCTCGATATCCTGCGGCTCGGGCGATCCTTTTAGCTTCCACAAATAGCGCACAATATCAAGCCTTGTGCAGCCCTCGTCCGCTCCCAGCTCTCCGCCGATCCACGCCGTCTCCAGCCCCTGGCAGGTAGCCCAAGCCGCGGCGTCATAGAAATACGAATCCTCCGGCACGTCCGTGAAATAGCAGGGCTTGCCGCCGAAGCCTATACTTACGTATATATTGCAGCGCGCCTTCACCTCTCCGGAGCTATCGCTGGCTGTGATATCGGCATAGCCGTAGTTGACAGCGGTAACGCGGCCGTTAGCGTCCACCTCGGCGACAGAAGGATCGCTGCTCTCCCAGCTCACGTTCTGGGGAGCGGTATCGGGACGCACATACGCCCACAGCTTCAGCCCGCCGCCCGGCACCAGCTCGGCATAGTAAGTGGAAAGGTCGATATCAACGGCGATCGGCCCTGACGTATCGTCATAAACGGTTATCTCTTCCGTCCATTCATACGGGTACCATTCGCAGCTCACAGTGAGGGTAGCCGTCCCCGGGGCAATGCCGGTGATAATGCAGACGTTGTCCTCGATCTGCACATCTATCACCTCATTGTCGGAAACATACCAGATAAGCGGGCTTTCGGCCGCACCTTGGGGATGGAACACGACCCGCGTATAGAGCTTTTCGCCCGTGCGGACATTGAAGCCTCCCTCCGGCTGCGACAGTGAGATGCTCTCCAGTACGATCGGTTCATCGACCGTCACCGCGACTTCTGCGCTGAAACCGGAAAATCCCAGCGTAAGCGTCGCATTGCCGGCTCCCACGGCCTCCACGCATACGCCGCCATCCTCCATGGACAGACGCGCAACACCTTCATCGCTGCTGCGTATTATGTTGGGAACAACAGGCGTTTTGCCGTTTAGGACGTAAACTACCTCTTTGGAGCCTTGCATAAGGTCAAGGGACGATGCGCTCAATTGAAGATCGATATACTCCGTTAAGGCTTCCACTGCGAATATCTCCCGCTCCTGCCCGGAGGACGGCTGATCCTCCCCAGCTGCGGGCACAGTGGAAAAATTCTGTACCCAGTAGGTATTGCCGTTAAGATCCCTTACGCAGGCGATCCCAACGGAAACGTAATCGCTGTTTAGCATATTGGTACGGTGGCCGTCTGATTCGTACCAGACGTTGACGGCTTCGGCCGCATCCATGTAATTGCTCGAGTACATGATATTCTCCGCCAGGCCGCAATGCTCGTATGCGGTCGCAGACGGACGGGCCGTATCAAAACCGCTGCCGTCAGGCCGCGTATGGCTGTAATAGATGATGCACTCGACAGCACGGGTAAGCGCCATTTCCAAAAGCGATGCGTCCATCTCCACCTCCGGCGCCCCGTTCTGGCGGCGGACCGCATTCAGCTGTTTAAGCCCTTCGTATGCGGCGGAATAGTTGACCTCCAGATCCACATTCACCGTGACCGACCCGGCGGCTGAAACAGGCAATCCCAAAAAGAGCGATATCGCCAAAAATAATGCTGTAAACCTTGTTTTCATGTTCTTCTCCTCCTTTGTATACATTTCATAGTCAATTGCGAAACCTTTTTCGCAATTGATCTCTTGCTAATGAAGAAAATAAAAGTTCCGTTGATTGGCGGTCT
>CAYNRX010000003.1:0-84280 GCA_964399965.1 uncultured Lachnospiraceae bacterium
AAGCTCAGGTGCAAAAGCGGAACCGTCAACGTCTGCCGTTGCGACATTCTCGTAGCTGTTAAAGGTGTCAGACCAGAGAACAGTCGTCTCCCCGGGGATTGTCGTCGGAGACGGAGTCGGCTCCGCCGTCGGGTCTGTCGGCTCTGTAGCTTCGCCGCTGTAAACTACCATATTATCGATAGTAGCGATTGAACGGTAATTTACTCCGCTAGGACTGGAGCTCTGTATAGCCAGCATCGGCAGCTCATTAAGCTGCGAAGCATTATCTCCGGTAGCAACATACTCACCTTTAAGCATCTGCTCACCGTTGATGTATACTCTGAAGGTCTGGTCTGCTGCCAGCTCAAACTTAACGGTCATCCACTCGTCAGCGTTTACATCGATACCGATAACATCCTCGCCTCTCATTATTGTTGAGCCTGTGCCGTCCGTTGTCAGAACAGCCGCTACGTTTCTGTATGCGCCCGTGCCGTCACTGCCCGTCTGTGTCCTGTCCTTTAAGAAGTACAGCCTGCCGGCGGTTCCTGCTGTTGACAGCTTGAGAGCAAATTCCATCGTTGCGCTCTCGCCCGTCTGGGTAACATCGATATTATCTGTCAATGCTATAACCGGGCCGCGTCCCGCAGTGGCAAAATTACCGGCCGTAAGACGAAGTGCATTGTCGCCCTCGGAAAGGCTTACGATGCTCGCATTTGTACCCGTATCAGCACCGTTGCCTCTTGCACCGATATATGCCGAAAGACCTGCTATTGAAGTGTCAGGCTCTGTCTGCGCTTCTGTGCCGATAGATACGACCGTGCGAACCTCCTCAGCGTTGAAGTTGTTGCTCATCGATGCATTGCCGGGAACCGGTACCGAAGGAGCGACCTCAGGTGTGGGCTCAGCTGTCGGCGCAGCCGATCCTGCGGTAAATCTCAGCTCCTGCGCGTTTACACTGCTGCTGTCAAGCCTATAATCAACTAACGGCGTTTCGTCCGAGGAGGTGTTTACGATAACGTTACTGTACGGTATGCGGTATACCTCTCCCTCTGCCAGATCCTCGTTTGCCTCCAGCACAGCCGTTGCCAGCTCAACACGCTCGCCGGGAGCGATTTCTATCTGCGAGTCCTCAGAGAAGGCCACAAACGCATATATCATTTCATTGCCGGAAATATTGGTCTGTCCGAAAATTCCAGTTATCACATTGTCCGAAGTGCTTTCAAAGCTCACAGGATTGAACCGCTCGTCATTTACCGGCAGATTTATCTGTATACCGGATACCTTCTCACCCTCGGGAATGTCCGATATGTATATCTTAAATTTCGCCTGTTCCCCGGCCAATAAGGGGCCTTGGCCGACAACCTCGGCATATACAGCCGGCATTTCGCGCTCCACAGCAGGAACCGGTGTCGGTGCGGAGCCGACAGCACCATCCGCGGTGTAATATATCGCTAGGTTATCAAAGCTCACTGTCGGATAACCGGAAAGGCTCGAGGCCTTTTCCGAACCCCCTTTGGCCGTGGTATCCGTCACCATTATCTTATTAAGCGAGGTCTGGGCGCTTGTTATACCGGTATACACGCCGTTTACATACAACGCAGAGCCGGACTCGTCTATCACTACCCGGAAATTGTTCCAGGTACCGGCCTCAACGCCCGGAGTATCGGTGCTGACAGATATTCCCTGCATCAGGCTGCCAATGACAAACTCCGGCCTATATACTTCGCCTTCTGAAAGCATAGCGTCAAACGAGAATACCAGATCCTTGCCGTCTGCCGGAGCGTATTCCCCGGAGAACACCAGCTTCGCTCCGCGGTCATAGGAAAGCACTCCGGGATTGGAAAGCTCGGATACGGCAGTGGTGATATAACGGCCGTTCACACCATCGTCCACGCGCCACCAGGAGCTTTCATCAGCCCATGCCCCTGCCAGCAGCGTAAGGCCGTCTATCGCATCGTATGAATCCGCCGCCTGCGTCCTTCCCCAGGCAAGAAGCCCTCCGCCGATCTCCTCCGGAACAAGGGCATTGTCGGGGGCATGGTAATCGCTTATCATTCTATTTGTATGCGTTTCAAATCCCTCTGACCAAATAAGCTCTGCATCGTCCGGCACCGGCGGAGTAGCTGTCGGCTCCGGTGTCGGTATGGCTCCGGTGTTAAACATAGGCTCCATATATCCGAGAGTGCCTTCATCGAGACGGTACTCTATCATCGGGGCAAGCTCTGTCTTAGTGTTTACTATAAGATTAGCATAGGGGAAGTATACGTCCTCGTACTCCCCGAGATCCTCCTTAAGTTCTACCACCAGCCGCGCAAGAGCCACCTCTTCGCCCGGTGCAACTACCATATTTGTGTAGCCATCGATATCCACGAACGCAAACCGCGCCTCGTTGCCCACGATATTTGTGTCGGCATCGATGTCGTCATACAGCTTTTCAAAACTTACTATTTCAAACCGCTCATCGACAGGCAGGTTTATCTGCGCCGACTGTATCGTCTCGCCCTCGGCTATCCCGCCGACATAGAATTCAAATATGGCTTGGTCGCCTGTTTTTGACGGGATACCGTCCGCAAGGTATGCATTTATATATGGCATATACCATTCTGGAGCAATATATCCCGGCTCGGTAAATTGAAGCGTACCTTCGTCAAGACGGTACTCTATCATCGGCTCCTCTTCCGTCTTGGTATTTACTATCAAATTGGCGTAAGGGAAGCTCACATATTCATATGCGGGAATATTTTCTTTAAGCTCCACCACCAGCCGCGCAAGAGCCACCTCTTCGCCCGGTGCAACTACCATATTTGTGTAGCCATCGATATCCACGAACGCAAACCGCGCCTCGTTGCCCACGATATTTGTGTCGGCATCGATGTCGTCATACAGCTTTTCAAAACTTACTATTTCAAACCGCTCATCGACAGGCAGGTTTATCTGCGCCGACTGTATCGTTTCGCCCTCTGTAATGCCGCCGACATAGAAGTCGAATACCATTCTGCTGCCGGCCTTTGAAACGGGATCGCTTGCGGGGACGGCGTTTATGTATGGTACAGCCACGGGCGCAGCCGTTGGCTCCGCTGTCGGCAGTCCACTCTCGTCCTCTACACCATCGCTTGTCGTGTAAACGACAATGTTGTCAAAAGCTACTGTCGGATAACCTACAGGATGTGTATCCATTCTTACATTCTGTACGCTCTCAACAGTCCTATCCACTATCCTTATGTTCTGTATAGTCGTTTCTGTGCTGGAAAGACCTGTATCAACATAAGAATCGCCATCTTTTACATAGAGCTTAGAGCCTTCATCATTAACAACTACCTTAAAAGATTCCCAAGTTGAAGCATCTACGCCCTCTATATCGGTACTTACTTCGATACCTGTATTCTGTTCACCGATAACAAACGCAGGACGCAAAATCGGAGTTGAATTTCCTGTCTGGGGTGTGAGCAAGGTGTCAAACGTCAGAACAAGATCCTTCCCGTCCTCAGCTTCATAAGCCGTATCAAAGGTTATTCTTGCACCTCTGTCCAGGTCATTTTTCTCACCTTTACTTGAAAAACGCGATACAGTTGTGGAAATATACTTATCGGTCTCGTCATCGGCCTTTGTCTCCACTCTGTAATATGAGCTGTCGTCCGCTCTGTTTGTGGTCTGAAGCGTAACACCGGGAATGCCTGTATATGTCACAGCAGCATCCAGTCTGCCCCAGCATAATACAGCATCAAGCCCAAGTGTTTTAGATGTTGTTGTATAATTCCCATCTGCCTCTGTACCATTGTCAGTCACGACATTCTCATAGCCGTCAAAGGTATCCGACCAGAGAACAGTCATATCCCCGGGGATTGTTGTTGGAGACGGAGTCGGCTGCGGCTCTGTGTTTACGCTTGCCCAGCTTTCGCGGCTGAAGGCGTGCATGACTATCGCTTCCAGCTCTTCCTTCGTTATATCGTCGAAATAGCCCAGATTACCCATGATTGTCTGCATTATGTAGTTTGCGTCAAGGCTCGTCACACGGCCATCGCTGTTTACATCGGCAATTTCTGACGGCACCTCGTCGTCCGCTCCGGTTATTGAGTTGACTATTGCAATACCGTCCATGACCGTTACAATACCGTCGCCGTCAACATCGCCCGGCTTCGCCGGAGCCGGCGTTATCACCGGAGGAACGGTCGCCGGAACGGGAGTGAATGTCGGCTCCTGTGAAGGAGTCGCAGTCGGAACCTCAGTCGGTATCTCGGTCGGAGCTTCCGTGGGAGCCTCAGTCGGAGTCGCGGTCGGTATCTCGGTCGGAGTTTCCGTGGGAACCTCGGTCGGAACTTCTGTCGGGGCTTCCGTTGTCACCGGCGTTGGCGTAGGAGGCGTTGTCGGCTGTGCGGAGTCCTCTGTCCACAGCTCGTCATAATATGTTGTATCCTCAGCTAGGAATATTTCTCCTCCCATATTTACGTTGATGGCCATATCGCGCCTGTAACCGGGGGCTTCATAGGAGAATACGCCGTAGGAGCCGGAATTTACCGTATATATGCTCGTTCCGTAGGCAAATTCCATCACCTCGCTCTTCTTGAACGCCCAGCCCTCGGCCTCGTACATGGAGGAAACACAGTCCACTCTTTCCGTCTCGTCATACATCGTCCAGTCGGAGCGGTTAGTATAACCAGGATCTGTTTCTATCGTTTCCTCGCTGAAAAGGAAATAATCATGGCTGCATACACCGGCGTCATCGCCCGCTGCGTTTACGGGATCATCGAAGGTCACATCCAAATGATACCAATGCCTGTCTATCGGCACTACGTTCCACAGATGCCCCATATTCGTGCTGGTGGCATATTCGGTCGATTCAAACCCGGCTTCCTGCCAGATGAGGTTAAATGCCTTGGCATACCCCTCGCATACCGGGTTCTTGCTGATAAGCCCGGCATAGGCGGTATGGATAATTGTTGTCTCGTTATTTGCATATTCCTGCTCAAGCGCATCCGTACCATAGGAGCAGGTCTCGGCCAGATAATCATGTATCAAAAGAGCCGCCGTCATACCGTCAGATCCCTCGGGCACGACCTCCTCCGCGATCCTTGAGGCCTCGCTCTCAAGCTCGGATATCACTGATGGGATATCGCCTACCTCATCCGCACCGGAATAGTTGTAAAACACCAGCTTGGTGACCTCGCCGATCCCATTTCCCAGCACTCGGTAGCTCACACCAAAGGACTGGATATGGAATACCTCCGGATGCTCGGTCAAAAGGCCGTATATGAGCCGGTCCAGGCCGTTGTAATCGTATACACCGTCCCTGTCTGCCCGGATAGTTATCCCCAGCTCTTCAACGTCAGCCTCCCCGCCGCCGCTTCTCATGGCCGCCAGTATGACCTCGCCGGCTCTTTCTCTGTCGTAATCCACAAGCTCCGCTTCCCGGCCGTCAGCAAGAGAGACCCCCGCCTCAACTGCCGCCGTTATCTGCGGTGCACGGTAACTCCCAAGCATGGGATTTTCCGCTTCCTCAGCAATGGCCTGCGGCACCAGCGGCAATACCATCGCTGCTGAAAGCATAACGGACATTAGTTTTTTAAACATTTTTTGCAAAACCTCCTCCTTGTTTACCCCGTAAAATGAGTCGTTATTGTGATTATATCATATATACCCGTTATTTTCAATATACTATACAAATAAAAATATAGATAAATTATGTTTTTCATTCAACATATTTATTTAACAAAATTCACAAATTTTTCATATATTGTTCATAAAAAATTCCCGTTTAGAATACTTGACTTTGGTCAACACTTATGATATACTGTTATTACTATGGGGCTGCAATGGCTTCGACGGGGATAGGGAAGCCCGGGAAGCGAGCCGCGGAGGAGCCGCCCGCGTCAACAAGGCTCGATCTTAAATATAAACGCTAACGATACAGAATTAGCTTACGCTGCCTAATTGCAGCGTTGTCTCCCCTGCGTTTACCACGGCGCAGGCTGAGGCATGATATTAGTGGTGAACGTGAGCCGGAGAGCGTCTCGTCTCCTGCCATGAACAAGGGACTACCAACGCCATAGCCTCGGCCGTGAGGTTTTGGCGAAGGGAATGTTTTTCGCGGCCTGCGCTCGGAGAAACCCGGTTGGATCTGTTTTCGGACAGGAGTTCGATTCTCCTCAGCTCCACCAATTGACAAAGACGGCTTGTTACAGCTGTCTTTTTATTTGCATGATTTTGTTTACTTCCCAAAAATTATACGAAAAATTTACATATCGTCTATTGCGCAGGAATGCCCCGGTATGGTATAATATACGCATAATAGACTACGGGAGGTATCCTGAAAATGAAAACAACGCCCCAAGATTACATAAACCGGGAGTTGAGCTGGCTGGATTTTAACCTGCGCGTCCTTCATGAGGCGGAGGACAAGGAAAATCCTCTTTTTGAACGGCTCAAATTTCTCGCCATAACCTGCTCCAATCTCGATGAATTTTTTATGGTACGGGTAGCGTCGCTGAAACGGTCGGCCGCCGTATCGTCCAAGCCGGATTTCTCGGGCATGAGCCCGGCGGAGCAGCTGTCGTCTATTTCCGAAAAAACGCACGACATGGTCGCCAAGCAGTACAAGCTCTACCAAAGACGGCTGATGCCGCTTATCGAAGCCGAAAGCATCCGCATAGTGGAGGCCGCCCAGCTGTCCGATACACAGAAAAAATTCCTGCAAAATAAATTCCGCGAGGAGATCTTCCCCGTGCTCACACCGATGGCTGTCGATCCCTCGCGGCCGTTCCCGCTTATCCATAACAAGACGCTCAATATCTGCGCCATTGTCCTGAATCACGAGAACGAGGAATCCTTTGTTACCATACAAACTCCTTCGGTGCTGCCGCGTCTTATCGAGCTGCCGTCCAAAAACGGCCACGACTATATCCTGCTCGACCGCGTGATACAGCTGTTCCTGCCGGAGCTTTTCTCCGGTTATCAGGTCGTATGCTCATATCCCTACCGCATAATGCGCGATGCTGATATCCCCATAGACGAGGACGATACCGAAGACCTCTTGGAAGAGATAGAAAAAAATCTCAAACAAAGAGAACGCAGCGAGGTCATCCGCCTGGAAGTGCAGGAGGATATCGATAAAAGGCTGCTCTCATTCCTTAAAACAGAGCTGGAGGTAGGCAAGGAGGATATCTATAAGATCCCCGGACCGCTTGACCTTACGTTCTTGAACAAGCTCTATTCGGAGCCTTTCGACCAATTCAAGTATCCGCCCGCACCGCCCATCACGCATCCGCGCCTGGCGGAGGGAGATATCTTTGAGGAGATAAAAAAGGGCGATATCCTTTTCCATCATCCCTACGACAGCTTTAAAAGCATCGTTGAATTTGTGGAAAAGGCCTCCAAGGATCCCAACGTGCTGGCGATAAAGCAGACGCTCTACCGCGTCAGCGGCAATTCACCGATCGTGCGCGCCCTGGCCAACGCCGCCGACAACGGCAAGCAGGTCACGGTGCTTGTGGAGCTAAAGGCCCGGTTTGACGAGGAGAACAATATCATCTGGGCCAAGCGGCTGGAAAAGGCCGGCTGCCACGTTATCTACGGTCTGCTGGGCTTAAAGACTCATTCCAAGATAACCGTAGTAGTCCGCCGCGAGGAGGACGGTATAAAGCGTTACGTCCATCTGGGCACCGGTAATTACAACGATATAACCGCCCGTTTCTACACCGACATGGGCATACTTACCGCTTCTGGGGCTATCGGAGCCGATGCCAGCGCATTCTTCAACATGATATCCGGCTTCTGCGAGCCGGCGCACTGGAACCGGCTGATACTTGCGCCCCTATGGCTGCGCAAAAAAACATCGGAGTTTATCCTCCGTGAAATAGAGCACGCCAAAGCGGGCCGCCCGGCAGCTATCAAGGCAAAGATGAACTCCCTTGTCGATCCGCAGATAATCGATCTTTTGTATCAGGCGTCTGAAGCCGGGGTCAAGATTGACCTTGTCGTGCGCGGCATCTGCTGCTTGAGAGCCGGTGTGCCGGGGCTTTCGGAGAATATCACCGTACGCTCGATAGTCGGGCGTTATCTTGAGCATACGCGTATTTACTATTTCCACAATGACGGTCTGGAGAACGTTTATCTGGCCAGCGCAGACTGGATGCAGAGAAATCTCGACCACCGCGTAGAGATAATGTTCCCTGTGCTTGACGATGAGCTGAAAAAGGACGTTATGCACGTGCTGGACGTACAGCTGGCCGATACACAGCGGTCGCATATCCAGTCAGACGGCGTATATGAAAAAGTGGATCGCCGGGGCAAGAAAAACCTTGACTGTCAGAAGCTCTTCTACGAGGAAGCTAAAAACCGCGCTGCCGCCGCCAAGGAGGAAGCGGCCGATGACAGGGCGTTTATACCGATGGAACATCACGAGGAATAAGCGTGCAAATCATCCCCATATAGCAAAATACCGCCTGTTCGCCGCGGGACTGCCCCGCAGCAAATAGGCGGTATTGTTTTGCCCGCAGACGCATTTTACCGCTGCGGCTTTATTTTCCTTATCATTTCAATTATCCGCGCAAAGAACGGCCGCAGGCGGAAGCAATCCACCCACAAAAAGGTGTAGAACCGATACCAGAGCGCGCTCACCGGCACATAGCGGCTGCGGCGGTAAAATCCGGCCACTTTGGCGATAAAGCGGCTGCGGCTGACGCCCTCTTCCCTGTCCATCTGGTTATCTCCGCAGAGCGTATACTCTTCCCCGTTCTTGCCGACAATGCGGTGGAGGATATAGGAGCCGTCCGGGCGGATATAAAGAGGGATGTCGCCTTTTTTTATAGAAAGCAGCCTTTTCCAGCACCACGCTGTCAATGCCGTTTCTCAGCATCGGGTACATGCTCATGCCCGAGACCGTAAGCCGCACCCGGCCGCCCTTATCAAGCTGTTCTCCCAGGATCGCAGACAGCTCGTCCATGGAAAAATATTCACCGCTCATGCTTCGAGTATGCCGGCCTCGGCCAATTTGCCGGTAAATTCATCTATATCGGCGGCGGCGGTCTCCTCGTCGACCTCGTATTCGGCGGTCATTTTATCGATAAGCTCCTGTCTCGTGGAACCGTTTTTCAAAAGCTCCCACAAAAACGCCCCTGTCTCGTTGGTCGATACCATGGCATTGAAGTCTACAAGCTCCGCTCCCACGGCCACGGCCGCCCACTGTGTACCGACTTTTCTTAATACAAATCCCTGTTTTATTTTCATCGTCATTTTCCCTTTCTGTTTTGGTATATACTGATTATACCACGGCTTTTTAAAAATATCAATGGTTTTGGGCAAAAAAACACACGCTCCGTAAATAGCATACGAAGCGCGGCTTTTTTCATTATCCGCCAAAGGCGGACGGAGTACGCCCGGCGTGCCGTATTTGGGAGAAAGCAACTGCCGGGAGTATATTGAATTTTTTATTCCATCTCCCTTGCGGGAGAGTGGGAGCGTGATTATTCTGCGGACGCTGTGGGCTCAATGACAAAGTCCGTTGCTCCTGTATAGGTAACAGTAGCGCCTGTTGCAGTAATATCATCTATTCCTACGAACTGATAAATATAGTATGTAGATCCGTCAATGGACGAAGTTATATCCTGCTTATTCTTGGGCTGGCATACTTCTTCCTCTCCGTCAACCTTTACAGTTACGGCTGGAACAACACCCTCTGTCGGATTTGTTACCTTAATTGCTATTGTTGTAACTTCACCGGTTACAGCTTCCGACCACGGTGTAGCTGTCTCGCTTACAGTACCGTCATCGTTGACCGCAAATACCTCTGTCGGCTGTTCTACAGTTATGTTTGCGTCATTTACGAAGGCAGAAATCATCGGCTCAAAGTTTGCTGTTATTTTTATGTTATCAATGTTTACAAATTCATGATCTGTAGCATCACCTGAATAACCGTAAATCAATAACGCTGTAGGCTTAGCAACTTTACCCTCCAATTTTCCACTTGTTTCGAATGTAGTATCACCTACAATCGAAGAATTATATGTTCCATTTTTAATATTAACTGTGTTCGTGACTGTCAGCCACCTGTTCCCATTCTGCCAATCCGCCAGAAAGTATCTATTACCTTCTTTGTTTATTGCTCTAATATATTCCCCACTATCAAAATGTCCCATTGAACCTATCATATTATCTGTATTGTATCCTTGCTTTGCAAATTCCAAGTTTTCTAAATCTGCCAGACCAACCGCCATTCTGCTTGCGGTAGTATACGGGAAATAAATATCATATGATATTGTATAAGATGACGCTCCCGTTAATAACGATGCAAAATCATAATAGGCATACGCCGCAACATTACCAGAATTTCTTGCTGCTGTAAACTTTGCTACCTGATTCGTCTCATCTAGAGCATCTGCACCGATCGCAAATGACCACCTTGACAACTCAGGATCTGCCGGTGTCGTCGTATCAAAATCATATTCATCTTCAGTACGGCTCGACGGATATTCAACTTTAATTGAAATATCATCAATATTTACAAATTCATGAGATGCTGTAGTATCACCTGAATAACCGTAAATCAATAACGCTGTAGGCTTAACAACTTTACCCTCCAATTTTCCACTTGTTTCGAATGTAGTATCACCTACAATCGAAGAATTATATGTTCCATTTTTAATATTAACTGTGTTCGTGACTGTCAGCCACCTGTTCCCATTCTGCCAATCCGCCAGAAAGTATCTATTACCTTCTTTGTTTATTGCTCTAATATATTCCCCACTATCAAAATGTCCCATTGAACCTATCATATTATCTGTATTGTATCCTTGCTTTGCAAATTCCAAGTTTTCTAAATCTGCCAGACCAACCGCCATTCTGCTTGCGGTAGTATACGGGAAATAAATATCATATGATATTGTATAAGATGACGCTCCCGTTAATAACGATGCAAAATCATAATAGGCATACGCCGCAACATTACCAGAATTACTTGCTGCTGTAAACTTTGCTACCTGATTGTTTTCATCCAAAGCATCTGCACCAGTCTCAACTGACCACCTTGACATGGTAGGAGTTGCCGGTGTCGTTGTATCAAAATCATACGTCACAACAGTAGGTTCCAACTCTGCCGCCGAGGCAACTCCCCCAAACCCAGCAAACGCGGACACGGCGATACTTGCCGCCGCGATCGCGCCGACTAACTTTTTAAACTTCATAAAAAATCCTCCCTTTAACGCTTTTGCCCCACGAACCAAACCGCAAAAGCACGTCCGACGCCGGCTCCCATTCCGCCGTCTGACGCCCTCCACTTCCGCAAGCCCGGAAAACACAGAACTGAGCGTATTTAATTAGATAAGTTAATTATACACCCCCCGAAAAATCAAGCAATATATTGCTCTTTTTCCGGCAATATCGACCAGATATTGCTATCTTCCCCGAAGGGGAGAATTTGCATATTTTTTTGCCCTAAATGCTTGACAAACAGGAAAAAAGAGTGTATAATAGATAGGCTTGATATTTGTACAAGCGATCCTTGCCTGCGGAGGACGTCCGCAGGACTAACGTCCATAAGGAGGTGCGAAAGATGGCTGAAAAAATCTTACACAGCTATGAAACGATCATGATCATCGACGCCACTCTCGACGAGGAGGCTGTAAAGGGACTTCAGGAGAAGTTTACTTCCCTCATCGCCACTAACGGAACGGTCGAGTCCGTTGACGAGTGGGGCAAGAGAAGACTTGCTTACGAGATCAACGACAGAACAGAGGGCTTCTATGTCCTTGTAAACTTCACTGCCGATGCAGATTTCCCGAAGGAGCTTGACAGACAGTACAAGATCACAGACGGGATATTAAGAACTCTCATCATCAGAAAAGACGCTGAATAAGAAAGGCGGTCGCCATGAACAAGGTAATTTTAATGGGAAGGCTCACCCGCGACCCGGAAATGCGTCAGACGACAAACGGAACGACAATGGCGCGGTTCACCATAGCCGTGGACAGACGGTTTGCAAACCGCGACGGCCAGCGTCAGACCGATTTTATCAGCTGCACTGCCTGGAGACAGCAGGCCGAATTTCTTTGCCGTTATTTCCATAAGGGCAATATGGTCGCCGTTATAGGCAATTTGCAGTCGAGAAGCTGGGACGGAACGGACGGCAAGAAAAATTATGCCACCGACGTTGTCGTTGACGAGGTGTATTTCACCGGCGAAAAGACGCAGGGCGGCGGCTACCAGGGCGGATTCCAGCAGAACAGCTACCAGCAGCCGCAGCAGTTTAACCAGAGCCAGCCGCAGTCTATACCGCAGCAGTCGGGCGGATTTGATGATGACGATTTCGGATTCTCGAGCTTCGGGGATTCAGAGGACGATCTGCCGTTTTAAATTTAGTAAAGGAGGAAGTTTTCAATGGCTGAAAGAAGCGAAAGACCGCAGAGAGCAAGACGCTCCAGAAGAAAGGTTTGCGTTTTCTGCGTAGATAAAGTTGACCATATCGATTACAAGGATACCGCTAAGCTGAGAAGATTTGTTACCGAAAGGGGCAAGATCGTTCCCAGAAGAATAAGCGGAAACTGCGCAAAGCATCAGAGACAGCTGACAACGGCTGTCAAGAGAGCAAGAATAATCACTCTCCTGCCGTTTGTTGCGGAGTAATTATAAAAGCCGTCCGAAAATCGGGCGGCTTTTTTACTTATTTACGATTTGTTTTATGTACCGTATCCACGATCACCAAGATCGCGAATACTGCGGAGCATACGCCCAAAAACATCATCTTTGCCATTATTTCACCCTCTTTATTTGCAGAACACATGTTTTCCTATTGTAGTTATCACCGGCCGGGAACGTATCCAGCCGTTTGTTGCGGTAGCAGGATTGTAGTAGTATATCGCTCCGCCTGTGGGATCCCAGCCGTTCATCGCATCGCGGGCGGCCTTACGGCAGGAGTCGGTGACGGCAGCGTTTATCTGCCCATCGTCAACGGCCGTGAAGGCTCCGTTCTGGTAGACGACCCCGGCTATCGTATTGGGGAACGAGGAATGGCGCACGCGGTTTAAGACCACCGCTCCCACGGCGACTTGTCCCTCGTACGGTTCACCCCTTGCCTCCCCGTTTATCACCCGCGCCAAAAGCTCCAGGTCGGAGTTGTACCCGGACGAGGATTGCTGGCCTGTCGGCAAGCCTATCTTTTCAAGCGTTGCCGCCCCTGCGATCCCATCGGGGGTAAGCCCGTTTTTACGTTGGAACTCCTTGACGGCGTTTACCGTCCGCCAGCCGTATATCCCGTCCACGGTATATGAATAATAGCCCCAATCCTTAAGGCGCGTCTGTATGCTGCGTACCTCCTGCCCGCTTGAGCCGTACTTTGACAGTGCAAACGCTTCCGCCGGCATCAGCAGTATAACGGCTGATAATACCGCCGGGAATAATTTTTTCAGTTTCATAAAAACCTCCTATTGTAAAATAGTTTACCCTTATGGTAAAAATTATTCCCGGAAAATATTTGATTTATACTATCAATTCCAAACCGTCCCCCGTATCCCTTACCGGGAAGAAGCAGGGGCGTTCGTTGGGCGTCCTGTTCGGCGAGTGGAGGACGGCATACGTCCGGCCGTCAAAACCGGTGAAGATCATGCCGTGGCCGCCGTCCTTTTCAAACAGCAGCTTGTCCTTATGCGTCCATTCCCCGTCTATATCGCCGTTTGAGCTTTCGGCCATGCCCATCGCATAACCGTGTTCCCCGCCGGACGACCAAAACATTAAAAGCCTTCCTGTCTTAGTCCTGTACAAAAACGGCCCGTCAGTCACGTATACATCCTGCATAACACCGCCTACCTTTTGCTGCGCCGGTCTCGTCCACGAGGCCTCGGACGCATGGAAGAGCGTTATCGCCTCTCCCTCGGTACTCCGCAGATCCTCCGATAACCTGACGGCACACATTCCGCCGTCGCCTATCTGCGTCCATTCGTGGCAGAACACCATCCAGGGTTTTGCTTCTTTATCAATGTAGAGCGTCCCGTCAAGGCATTCCCAATCCGCAGGCGTGAGCGCTCCCTCGGAATGGGGCACAAACCGCCCGTCGGGCCGGTCTGACACCAGAATTTGCGTCCCGCGGCATACGCCCTCCTTTTTAAACGTAGCAAACATGTAATACCTGCCCTTGTACAAAAACACCTCCGGTGCCCAGAAATTCTTGTCCGCCCAAAAATCCGCATCGGGACGGAAGGCCGCAAACGGCCCCTCCCAGTTTTCCAAGTCGCGGCTTCTGTAGCTGTCAAAGCCCTCGGCCGTATCTCCCCAGCAGTTTTTATCCGTTGTCCCGTAAAGGTAGTACATACCATTATCTGCCAGAACAAACGGGTCGCGGATCTGTATATCACTTCTTTTTATCATCGCAAAGGCTCCTTATTTTTCCAATATCCATTTTGACCGTTTCGGATACGGGCAGCGTCCGTCCGCCAAATATGCCCGCACCTGCACCACGCAGCCGCAGAGCATACAGGTGGAGCCGTACTCCAGCTTCTCGCAGCGGCGGCAGGCCGCCAATCTCCGCTCATATTCCTCTTCCTTCACCAATCTCACCCCGCGCATGGAGGTGACCTGAGCGACCATTTTTTCTATATCCGTCTCCGAAAGCGACGTCTTAAGACCGCAGCGTCTGCATTGTTTCTCCATTATTTTATCGTGAGCACCGCAACGCTTGCCGCCGGCAGTGTGAAATGCAGCGTGTTTCCCTCGGCTGTTATATCCAACTGCACAGGCTTTACTCTTTCCGGCTCCTCGAACGTGTTGGCAGCGTGCATATCATCAGCCGCCAAAAGCTCGGCCGAGACCGCCGTGATCTGTCGGTCGCGGATCTCAAGCGTTATCTCCTCCGCCTTGTCAAGACGGGTATTGACACAGGAAACGGTCATGATACCGTCCTTTTCGCTGGCGGATATGCTGTAGGCCGGAGTTTTTGTGCCCTTGGCCATATATGTGCCGGCTGTATAATCAACGTCCAAAAGCTCGCTGTCCATGTGCCCCTTCATCATCCTGAACAGATGATAGGTCGGCGTGAGCACCATTTTTTCGCCCTCGGTCAGGATCATCGCCTGCAGGACGTTCACCATCTGGGCGATATTGGCCATCACCACCCGGCCGCAATGGCGGTGGAAGGAATGCAGCGAAAGCACGGCCGAGACAGCATCGCGCATCGTATTCTGCTGATAGAGAAAGCCCGGATTGGTGCCCGGCATAACATCAAACCACGTCCCCCATTCGTCAACTATCAGCCCCACTTTTTTCTCGGGGTCGTATCTGTCCATTATCGCCGAATGGTTCGTCAGGAGTTCCTCCATCTTCTGCGCGGCCCCCATCACATCGTACCATTCTTCCTCATCAAAAACCAGCGAATCGCCCTTGTGTTCCCAATCGCCCGGCCGTGTGTAGTAATGCAGGGATATAGCCCCCATAAGATCCTTATCCTCGCGCATCAGGACCTCCATCCATTCGTAGTTCTCCCCGTCAGGGCCGCCGGCGATCTTTAGTATCGGTTCCTCCCCGTAGCTTCTGACAAAGGTCTGGTAACGGCGGAAAAGATCGGCGTAATATTGGGGACGCATACTGCCGCCGCAGCCCCAGTTCTCGTTGCCAATACCGAAATACTTGAGCTTCCACGGTTCCTCACGGCCGTTTTTGCGCCTTTCATCAGCCAAGGGCGACCGCCCGTCGAACGTCATGTACTCTACCCAATCGCGCATTTCCTGCACGGTGCCGCTGCCGACATTGCCGCAAATATAAGGCTCCGCCCCAAGCTGATCACAAAGCTCAAAAAATTCATGCGTGCCGAAATGGTTGTTTTCAACGACTCCGCCCCAGTTGGTGTTCACCATATAAGGGCGCCCGGATTTTTCGCCGATGCCGTCACGCCAGTGATAATCATCGGCAAAGCAGCCGCCCGGCCACCTGAGCACCGGTATCTCAAGCTCCCGAAGAGCGGCCACAACATCTTTTCTTATCCCCTTTTCGTTGGGGATATCCGAATCCTCTCCCACATACAACCCTTCGTAAATACATCTTCCCAAATGCTCAGCAAACTGGCCGTAGATATTCTTATTGATATGCCCCAGCCTGCGGTTTGCATTGATCGTTATTCTCGCCATGATCTATCTCCTTTGCGGTTTTGTCTAAGTTTTGATCCTACGGCCGCCGGGCGATCATTGCCGCGCCGTATTCATAACGATTATACTATACGCTCCGCTCAAAAGCAACCTTTTTTTGGTATAAAAATCGGGCTAAAACCGTATAAAAATTGATGTTTTATCGGCCTGTACATAAAGAATTGTTGTTGAAAACAACCAATTTGACAGAAGCGGCCGAATAATTTATCAAAAACTATTGCAATTTATGAGTATTTGTATTAAAATAGGTAAAGAATCAATAAATATAAAAAGGAGCAGCAAGCAAATGGATGAAAGATATGAGCTGAATAAGAATCTCGCCCAGATGCTCAAGGGCGGCGTTATCATGGACGTTGTAAACGCTGAACAGGCTAAGATCGCCGAGGAAGCGGGAGCCGTAGCGGTAATGGCGTTGGAGAGAGTTCCCTCGGATATCCGCAAGATGGGCGGCGTAGCCAGGATGTCCGATCCTAAGATGATAAAGGAGATACAGGACGCCGTTTCCATACCGGTAATGGCTAAGGTAAGGATAGGTCATTTTGTGGAGGCACAGATACTCCAGAGCCTGTCGATAGACTATATAGATGAGAGCGAAGTGCTCACACCGGCCGATGAGGATTATCACATCGACAAGACGCAGTTTAAGGTTCCCTTCGTCTGCGGCGCCAGAAATCTCGGCGAAGCCTTAAGACGTATAGGCGAGGGCGCATCGATGATCCGTACCAAGGGCGAGGCCGGAACAGGCAACGTTGTTGAAGCCGTACGCCATATGCGCACGATGACGACCGATATCAGAAAGGTGCAGCTGGCCGATCCGGAGGAGCTTATGACGCTGGCCAAGGATTTCGGCGCGCCGTTCGATCTTATCAAATACGTACATGACAACGGCAAGCTGCCGGTAATAAACTTTGCCGCCGGCGGTATCGCCACCCCCGCAGACGCGGCGCTGATGATGCAGATGGGCTGTGACGGCGTATTTGTCGGCAGCGGTATTTTCAAATCCGCAAACCCCAAAAAGCGTGCTGAGGCCATCGTAAAGGCTACCACCTACTACAACGATCCGGAGATACTGGTAGAGGTATCGACCGACCTCGGTATGGCTATGGATTCCATAGACGTAAGAAAGCTGCCGGAAGAAGAGCTTATGGCAAAGCGCGGCTGGTAAGCATAAAAAATACCGTCTGTACCCGGGTGTACCAAAGTTCCCGGACACAGGCGGTATTTTTTTATCTTATCACCATATCCGCCAAAAATACCGCCGCCACTATAAACACCGCAATATGCAACCAAAATACTAGCACCAGCGATCTGTCGCTGCCTTCTTCCGTCCAGCGCAATATGCTCTTCAAAAGCCCCAGGGCGATACCGCATATAACCAGCGGCGAAAAAAACGCCGCTATCAGCCAGCCCCGGGGATCATAGCTCATGATAAGCCCTAATATGAGCACAAAATACGCTGCTCCCGCTATGAGCGAAAACACAGTCGCATTGGCGCGCTTTTTCAAAAATCCGGCTATCCTCTTCATTTGCTCCTCCTTCTTAAACAGCTATCTCAAATACCCGCATCGCTATCTGGAAATATATCCATACCGAACAGCTGTCAACGATAGTGGTGATGAGCGGAGCGGCCATCAGGGCCGGATCAAGGTGCACCTTTTTAGCAGCCATAGGCAGTATGCAGCCTATCATTTTGGAAATGATTACCGTACAAATAAGCGTGCCCGTCAGCACTCCGGCCAGCTGTATATCCCGGCCGTAGGACAGATATATCCGCACACCGTTTACGACCGCCAGCACGATACCCACTATCAGAGCGATACGCACCTCCTTGAAAATGACCTTGAAGAAATCCTTAAACTCTATCTCATCAAGTGCCAGCCCGCGTATTACCATCGTTGACGTCTGCGACCCGCAGTTACCGCCCGTATTCATCAGCATCGGTATAAAGGACACCAGAAGCGGTATCACCGCAAAGGCATTCTCGTACTTGGTTATCAGCATTCCCGTTATCGTGGAGGACAGCATGAGCACCAAAAGCCAGGGTATACGCTTTTTGGCATGTGCCCAGACGCTGGTGTGCAGGTATGAATCATCGCTGGGCATTACGGCCGCCATTTTTTCGAAGTCCTCGGTATTTTCTTCCTGCATGACGTCCATCGCATCGTCAAAGGTGACGATACCTACCAGGCGGTTCTCGTTATCAACGACCGGCAGGGCAATAAAGTCGTATTTGCCGAGCATTTTCGCCACCAGCTCCTTATCATCATGCGTTTTGACCGAGATAAGGTTGGTCTCCATTATATCGCCTATAAGAGCCTCCTCCGGCGCAGTCAGAAGATCGCGCACGGACGCCATGCCGACCAGCTTGCGCTCATCAGTCGTCACATAGCAGGTATATATCGTCTCCTTGTTGACGCCCACGCGGCGGATACGCTTTATAGCTTCCGATGTCGTCATATCACGCCGCAGCGTCACGTATTCGGTCGTCATTATGCTGCCCGCGCTGTCCTCGGGATAACGGAGGATATCGTTGATTATCCGCCGCGATTCGGCGTCCGAATTTTGGATTATCCTCTTAACGACATTGGCCGGCATTTCCTCTATTATATCCACCGTATCATCCATGAAGGTGTTTTCAAACACCTCCTGTATCTCCCTGTCGGTAAACACCTGCAAAAGATGCTTCTGCATTTCGGTGTTCATATAGGCAAACGTCTCCGCCGCCAGATCCTTGGGCAGTAGCCTGAACAGGAGCAGCAGGTTTTCACCGCCCTCCATTTCCTCGAACAGCTCCTCAAATTCCGCCGCCGCATCGGCCGGGTTCATGTTTTCCAGAAGCTCTCTAAGCTCCTGATATTTTTTCTCCTTTAAAAGTCTCTGTATCGTTTCCAGCATCGTATTTCCTCCTTAACTTTTTTATATCGTCAAGGCGAAAATCCGCCCCCGCAGTTATCCGGGAACCAAAAAAGCGAGGCTCCCGGATATTCTGTTTCCCGACGGCGGTTTATCGCCGCGTTTACCATCGTTATCCACGAAGCCTCACTTCCTTTCATATTACAGATAATTGCAAAACGCGACAGCGTTTTGCATTTGCCCGCATTTTATACGCTGAAATCCTCCGGCCGCTTATCGCTTGCGCCAAACTCATAAAGTATCGCATCCGCTATCCTGACCGACGCTTCTCCATCGCCGTAGGGATTGGCCGCGTGCGCCATTTTCGCATACGCTTTAGGATCGTCCAAAAGCTCCTTGGCAAGCCGCACGATCTCCTCTTCATCCACTCCGGCTATCTTTACCGTTCCGGCCGCTACAGCCTCCGGCCGTTCCGTTTCCCGGCGCAGCACCAGCACGGGTTTTGCCAACGCCGGAGCCTCCTCCTGAATGCCGCCGGAATCGGTCATCACCATGAAACTTCTGTCCATTGCATTATGCAGCTCGTCCACGGTTATGGGGTCTATCAGGTGTACCCGCTCGGTATCGCCGAGGATACCGAAAACCGTCTCTCTTACGGCCGGGTTCAAGTGCACCGGATATACCAGCTCCGTATCCTTGTACTCGCTAACGATGCGCTTTAGGGCGCGGCAAATGTTCTTGAGCGGCTCGCCGAGATTTTCCCGGCGGTGAGCTGTGACAATGATCACCCGGCGATCGTTAAAATCGATCTTCTCAAGAGCCGGATCGCTGAAGCGGTAATCCTTCTGCACGGTCGTCTTGAGCGCGTCTATGACGGTATTGCCGGTAATGTAGATATTCCTGCCGTCCACATTTTCCTTTAAAAGGTTCTCCCGATTCTGCTTTGTGGGAGAGAAATGGAGGTCTGCGATACGCCCCGTAAGCTGGCGGTTCATCTCCTCCGGGAACGGCGAATATTTATCGTAAGTACGCAATCCCGCTTCTACGTGTCCGACCTTTATCTGGCGGTAGAATGCTGCCAGGGCGGCCACAAAGCTGGTAGAGGTGTCCCCGTGCACGAGGACGATATCCGGCTTTTCCTTTTCCAGGACCTCATCCATACCCTCGAGCACCCTTGTAGTAATGCCCACCAAGGTCTGCCGGGTCTTCATTATATCAAGATCGTAGTCGGGCGTGAGCTTGAATATCTCCAGCACTTGGTCAAGCATCTGCCGGTGCTGCGCCGTAACGCAGACCTTAGTGTCTATCTCCGGCCGCTTTTTCAGCTCCAATGCCAGAGGAGCCATTTTGATCGCCTCCGGCCTGGTGCCGAATACGACCATTACTTTTATCTTTTCCATAAATTTTCCTCCATTCCGCCTTTTATTCCTCTGTATCATCGGTCTTATCTCTGGTGTCGGCATGTTGCTTGCCAAGCATACTGCCGATAATGAGAAGTATCAGTACGCATATCAAGAGCACCATCGCCCTAAGCGCTCCGCTCTCTGCCAAAAGCACCGCCGTTATACCCAGGACGCCGCTTATGGCGTAGAGTATGAACACGGTCTGCTTCTGTGAAAAGCCCATATCTATGAGACGGTGATGTAAATGCCCGCGGTCGGCTGTCATCGGGTTCTTGCCGGTCAAAACGCGCCTGAGCATAGCAAACAGAGCATCAAACATCGGCAGACCCAGGATCAACAGCGGCACCGCAAACGATATCACCGCATAGCTCTTAAACGCTCCCTGTATAGACAGCGTCGCCAGCATGAAACCGAGGAAGGTGGAGCCGGTATCACCCATGAATATCTGTGCCGGATTAAAATTAAACGGCAGGAAACCGAAGCAGGCTCCCATCAGGGCAATGCCCATTATCGCCACCGAGACCTCTCCCACCTGTATCGCTATGAACACCAGCGACACGGTCATTATCGCCGACACTCCCGCCGCCAGGCCGTCAAGGCCGTCAATAAAGTTGACGGCGTTCGTTATCAGCACTATCCACACGACCGTCACCGCTATCGAAAGCCACCCCGGCAGCACCCAATAGGGGTTATCGCTGAAAATGTTGGGGTTAGTGAACACTTCTATCTTCAGGTCTCCGCCGATTATCACTATCAACGATGCCGCTATCTGCACCACGAATTTGAGCTTGGCCGGCAGATCCCTGCAATCATCGATAACGCCCATCACCACTATCACCGCCGCCCCGCACAATACCGCTATCATCTGCCGCGACATCACCGGCGCAAAGCACAGGACCGCCACCGTAAAACCGAACACTATCGCCAGCCCGCCTATACGCGGTATCGGCTTTTTGTGCATACGTCTCTTATCCTTGGGCACGTCTATCGCGCCTATCTTAAAAGCCAGCCGCTTTACTATCGGCGTGGCCGCAAAGGAAAACACGAACGATATGATAAAAGCGCATACCATATAAACTATCTGCTGTGTAGTCATAAGCTCCTCCTTAGATCACAAAGCCAACCTTCTTCTGCACCTTTTTAAGCGTTTTTTCCGCTATATAGGAAGCCTTCTTTGCTCCCTGCTCACATATAGTCCTTAAGTATTCCTTATCCTTTAACAGCTCATCATACCTTGTGCGTATCGGCCTTATGCATTCCACTACCGCCTCGGCCAGATCAGCCTTGAAATCGCCATATCCGTGTCCGCGGTATTCCTCGGTTATCTCCTCCGGCGTCTTTCCGGTCACGGACGAATATATCAGTATCAGATTATTCACTGCCGCCTTTGCCGGATCGCCCTCGCGGTATTCGATAACGCCCTCGGAATCGGTGACCGCGCTTTTTATCTTCTTGGCGATAACGTTAAAATCATCCAGCATCGAAATATATGCCTTGGGATTGGCGTCTGACTTGGACATCTTCTTTTCCGGCTCCTGCAGGCTCATTATCTTCGCCCCCGACTTGGGCATGAAACCCTCGGGTATCTTGAACACATCGCCGTAAACAGCGTTAAAGCGTCCCGCTATATCGCGGCATATCTCGATATGCTGCATCTGATCCTTGCCCACCGGCACCAGGTCGGTCTGATACAAAAGAATATCGGCCGCCATCAGCACCGGATAGGTGAAAAGCCCCGCGTTTATGTTGTCGGCATGGCTTTTGGCCTTATCCTTAAACTGCGTCATCCTTTGCAGCTCGCCCATGTAGGTAAAACAGTTCAATATCCACGAAAGCTCCGCGTGCTGTCTTACCTGCGACTGGACAAAGAGAATATTCTTCTCCGGATCTATTCCGCAGGCGATATACAACGCCAAAAGCTCCAGCGTCCGCTTCCGCAGCTCCGCCGGCACCTGCCTTACGGTTATCGCGTGCATATCCATTATCGCGTACCGGCAGTCGTAGTCGTTCTGGAGCTCTACGAAATTCTTTATCGCCCCCAGGTAATTCCCCAGGGTGATATTCCCCGACGGCTGCACGCCGCTGAATATGGTTTTTCTGTCCTCTTGCATTGCTTATTCTCCTCTGTTATTTGTGGCGGAATCTCCTTATGCGAAATACTCGCTCAAGACCTCGCCCATGATCCTTATGCCCTTTTCTATCTTATCCGTACTCATAGAGGAGTAATTGAGCCTAAACATATTGCTTGGCGCCTCTATGTCTGTTGCGAAATTGTTTCCGGGGACAAACGCCACCTTCTTCTCTATGCATTTTTTGAGAAGCTCTGACACATCCGTCCCCTCGGGGCATGAACACCAGATGAACAGTCCGCCCTCCGGCTCTGTCCACTTGACCGCCTCGGGGAAGCATTCCTTCATCGTATCGAGCATCAGCGTACATTTTTGGCGGTAAAGCTCGCGGCTCTTTTCTATGTATTTATCTATATCGTACTTCTTCATAAATTCCACAGCCATTATCTGGGTAATCATCGGCGTATGAACATCGTTGGCCTGCTTTACGACCTCAATGCGGTCGATAAGCTCATCATTGGCCACCGCATATCCCAGACGCATCCCGGGGGACAATATCTTCGAGAAGGATCCTACGTATATCACCCTGTCCTCATTATCCATCGACTTTATTGTCGGCACGTCCTCGCCGGCAAAGCGCAGATCCCCGTATGGGTTATCTTCCAGGATAAGCACGTCATACTTTGACGCCAGCGCAAGCATCCGTTTTCTCTTCTCAAGGCTCATCGTCGTGCCGGAAGGGTTCTGGAAAGTGGGTATCGTATATATCAGTTTAACATCGTTATTTTTTAACACCTCTTCCAGAGCGTCTATGTCCATGCCGTCGCTCTCCACCGGAACGCCTATCATCTCCGCCTGGTAGGAGCGGATGGAATTAAGCGTGCCGACAAAGCTCGGAGCCTCTACCACGACCTTGTCCCCTTCGTTTATGAGCACCTTCAAGGCCAGGTCGATCGCCTGCTGGGCGCCGGTGGTGATTATTATCTTATCGTTATCCTTTACCGAGTTGACCTTTTTCGCCCGCGACAAGGCGGCCTCCTTCATCGGCCCCCAGCCGTCGGTTGTGCCGTACTGCAAGGCAAGCGTGGGATTGGTCATGAGTATCTTACCCGCGATCTTTGACAGCTCCTCCGCCGGGAACAGCTCCGAGGCCGGATTGCCGCCCGCAAGGGAGATTATTTCCGGATCGGCCATCATCTTGAACATTTCCCTTATCGCCGAAGCCTTCAGGGGCTTTACCCGCTCCGCCAGGTATTTTTGTGTTTGCATTAAAATTCCTTCTTTCTCAAAAAATGTATATGCTTATTTCTTGCTTATCTTATCCCAAGAGCTTTTAAGAGCCACCGTTCTGTTGAATACCGGCCTCTCCGCCGTTGAATCCCTGTCTACGCAGAAGTAGCCGTTCCTCATAAATTGGAAGCGGTCTCCCTCGCGAAGCTCCGTCATCCCGCTCTCCAGCTTACAGTTATCAAGCACAACCTCCGACTCCGGGTTGATGTTATCGGTGAAATCGCCGGTCTTTGACTCATCGGAGGGATTTTCCACGTTGAACAGGCGGTCGTAAAGGCGCACCTCGGCAGTTTGGGCGTGAGCTGCGCTCACCCAGTGTATCGTCCCCTTTACCTTACGGCCGTCAGGCGACTGTCCGCCCTTTGATTCGGGGTCGTAGGTGCAGCGGACAGCGGTGATATTACCGTCCTCATCCTTATCCACACCGGTACATTTTACGAAATACGCTCCCTTAAGACGTACCTCATTCCCCGGGAAAAGCCGGAAATACTTCTTCGGCGGCTCCTCCATGAAATCCTCCTGCTCGATATAAAGCTCACGGGAGAACTCCACCTTCCTCGTGCCCATCTCGGGATGATCGGGGTGATATTCCTCCTCTATTTCTTCCACCTTATCCTGGGGATAGTTTTCTATTATCAGCTTCAAGGGGCGAAGCACGGCCATCACTCTTGGCGCGCTCTCATTAAGCTCCTCGCGCACACAGTGCTCCAAAAGCCCCAGATCAACAACGCTGTTGGCCTTAGCTACGCCTATCCTCTCGCAGAAATCGCGGATGGCGGCAGGGCTGTAGCCGCGGCGGCGCATACCGCACAGCGTGGACATACGCGGATCATCCCAGCCGTCAACTATCCCTTCTTTTACCAGACGCAGACATTTGCGTTTACTGGTGAGCGTATAGTTTAGGTTCAGACGGGCAAATTCTATCTGCCTTGACGGCTCCTCAAAGCCCAGCTCCTTTAAAAACCAGTCGTAGAGCGGGCGGTGATCCTCAAACTCCAGCGAGCACAACGAATGCGTAACTCCCTCCAGCGTATCGGAGATCGGATGGGCGAAATCGTACATCGGATATACGCACCACTTATCGCCGGTACGGTGATGGCTTGCGTGCACTATCCTGTATATGACCGGATCCCTCATGTTTAGATTGGGGGAGGCCATGTCTATCTTCGCCCTCAGTACCTTCTCCCCATCGGCAAATTCACCGGCGGTCATGCGTCTGAACAGGTCGAGATTCTCCTCCACCGAACGGTCGCGGTAGGGGCTGTTTTTGCCCGGCTCCTTGAGCGTTCCCCGGTAGCTGCGTATCTCCTCCGCCGACAGGTCGCAGACGTAAGCCTTTCCCTGCTCTATCAGCTTCACGGCGCATTTGTGCAGGTCGTTAAAGTAGTCCGAGGCGTAGAGTACCTTGTCCCACTCAAAGCCGAGCCACTTTATATCCTCCATTATCGCCTCGACGTATTCTGTATCCTCCTTTGTGGGATTCGTATCGTCAAAGCGCAGGTTGCATTTGCCGCCGAACTCCTCGGCGATCCCGAAATCTATGCATATCGCCTTAGCGTGGCCGATATGCAGGTATCCGTTCGGCTCCGGGGGAAACCGCGTCTGCACATGTGTATATACCCGCTTCTCCAGATCGTCGGTCACCGCTTCCTGAATGAAATTCATGCTGCGGCGTTCGTCTTTTTCTTCAAACTCCATTTTTATCCATTCCTTTTCTTTATCGTTACTGCAATATCCCTATACTCTCATCCAAACGGCGCATTACCTCGTCTGCTCCCAGCACCTTCATTATGGCGCACAGATCGGGTGTATTCAGCCGCCCGGTAACGGCTGCGCGCAGCACTCCCGAAACGTCGCCCACATGGCCGCGGAATTCCTCCGGCGACTGCTTATAGGCCTTGGGAGTCGGCGCATAGCCGAGCTTTACCGCCAGCTCCCGCACCGCCGGGAACCAGTCCTCATCCGCCCCCTGGGGATCGTACACGCTCTTATACTCTGTAAGTATCTCCCTCATGGCTTCCTTGTCCATATCGGGGAAGGTGCGCTCTCTATCCCAGCTCTTGGGGTACATATAGGAGGTGTAATCCTCCACCTCGTCCCACTTAGCTATATCCTTTCTCGGCTTCTTGTTGCCGCGCTCTATCGAAAGCACGCGCTTTGAATACCCGGGATCGGCGGTGAGCGTCTCATAAAAAGCGGGACTGTTCACCTGCGCCCAATCAGCCGTAAGGTCATAGACCTCATCGGCAGTGAGCGTAGAAATGTACGTCTTTGATATATCGTTAAATTTGGCAATATCGAACAGCGCTCCCGCCTTACTCATCTTCTTTAGGCTGAACGGGAAATCGGCCGCGCTCTTGTCCTTATTGCACTTTCTCCACTCCTCGTAGTTGGAGTTGGCAAGCGTCAAAAGGTATTCCCAGACCGCCCCTGCCGGATAGCCCTTTTGGGCATAGTAGCTTACGGCCGCTTCCGGATCCTTTCTCTTGGAGAGCTTGCGCTTGCCTCCGTTTTCCTCTTTCATTATCGGCGATATGTGCGCGTATTTGGGCGGCTTAAAGCCGCATACGGAAAACAGCTGCAAATGTATCGGCACCGACGATATCCACTCGTCGCCGCGTATGACGTGCGTTGTGCGCATCAGGTGATCGTCCACCGTATGGGCAAAATGGTATGTGGGAGTGGAATCCTTCTTCAAAAGCACCACGTCCATGATGTTCTCGGGCATCTCTATCTTGCCCTTGATAACATCGGTAAAGGCTATGCGCTTATCGGCAGAGCCGGGCGACCTTAAACGTACCACGTACTCCTCCCCCGCATCTATCCTTGCCTTCGCCTCCTCGGGCGTGATATCACGGTATTTTTCATAAGCCCCGTAGACTCCGGGCAGCTCCTTGGCCGCCTCCTGCCGGGCGCGGATCTCTTCCAGCTCCTCCTCGCTCATGAAGCAGGGATAGGCAAGGCCTTTTTCCACCAGCGACTTCACATAAGCGCGGTAGATATCGTTTCTCTTCGACTGGATATAGGGGCCGTAGTTCCCTCTCTCCTCTTCAGCCGACACCATGCCCTCGTCTATCGTTATGCCGAAACTCGACAGCCCGTCTATTATAAGGGCAACGCCGTTTTCCACCTCACGCTTTTTGTCTGTATCCTCTATCCTTAAGTAAAATATCCCGCCGGTGCTCTTGGCGGCCATCCTCTCCACAAAGGCCGCAAACAGCCCTCCAAAATGCAAAAAGCCCGTGGGGCTGGGCGCAAATCTGGTCACGACCGCTCCCTCTTTAAGCTCCCGCTGCGGATACTGCCTTTCGTAGTCCTCCGGCGTTTTGTCTATACCGGGAAAAAGCAGCCCGGCCATTTCTTTTGACATTTTGTACCTCCCGAAATTTATAATAGATAATTGCAAAACGCGGCAGCGTTTTACAATTATTCCTTCGCCAGAAATCAATTGCGAAAAAGTTTCGCAATTGACTGTTTATATATGAACGGATAATATCCCCGTCTGTTTACAAAGCATATAACTGCCTTATTTTATTATATCGAAAACCGCCGCAAATATCAAGTATTTAGGGAAAATTTTTTTGATTTTTTATAAAAAGGAAGCTCTGCCGAAAAAAGCGTCCGCCGTATGGGCAGATGCGATAAGATAGTAGAGTTTTATTTTTAAAAATGGGGAAGTAAAAAAATCGCCCAGAGCGTTCAAGGGGGCTGCGCCCCTTCGTTTTGTCCGTTCTGAACGATTTTTTTGGATACCCCATACGCACCCACTTTATATTCAAGTTTTTTTACAGTCCCGATCATCATAAACGACATTTAATTCCATACCTATTTTTTCATACCATTTAACTGTTCTATCCAATATTTCGTTTAATTTTTCTTTTGCTAAGTACAAGTCTTTCGGCAGCCTGTCTATACCTGATATGTATATAGTTGCAGGTATGTCAATGTCCCATGTTATACAGTCCCAAAAAGCATCCATATTCATTCCGTAATGATCGGGAAAAGCAAAACTATCCTTTAACAGTTGATGTAATTCATACATTGTTTTCACTTTACTAAAATCTACTATGTAGTTTTTTATATTATACTCCCATCTTATCTCATAAAATGTCTCTCGTATGTTGCAAATATCAAACCATCATTAGAATAGAGTATACGATGTCCGTTTCTTATACCGCCTATATAGCTTCGTTCACACCTCCCACAGCTCGGGCATATACCGCCAATACCGCTTGGGCATATGCGTCTGGCGGCATTTCTCGTTATGACGCGGCTGGATCTCCACCGTATCGTAGAACGTCTTCCACAATTTCCGGTACTGCTTCTCCTCCTCTGAAAACTCAAGCTTGGGCATCGTCACCGCATCATAAAGCTCGCAGCTTTTGCCGTTGTATACCATGCATTCCCCGTGAGCGGTATCATGTATGACCCAGGGCATGGCCGGAAACCGCCGCCTAAAATGCGGAGCCACCAGCTCCAGCACCCGGCACTTGGGCGCGATGGGGGCGTAGTAGACCCCGTTCTCCAGCTCCGAAAATCGCAAAAACTGCTTCATGCTGTGCGCCTCGTTCGACACCCTGAGCCGCGTCTGGTTCACGGTGCGCACGCAGTCTACCGTCAGATGGGAATTGAGGCTCTTGCCCAGCCGGTAGCCGGCCAGGAGGTATTTCAAAAGCGTCAGCTCCCGTCCTTCCAGGTCGGAAAGGTACGTATAATAAAAGCATACCAGCGCCGAATGCGATATCTTTTTTTCTATCGAGGAAAACACTCTCATGGCCTTTTCCTCATCGGCGGCAATATAGACGCTGTCCCACACCAGCGACTGCTGCACATTCATATCCGCCGAGATGTCCGCCGGCATTTCCCGGCGGTACACGCTTTCAAATATACACGTCAAAAGCCCCTCAAAACTGCCGTCATAAAGATAAGCTACAGCTCTCCCGTCAGACATTTCCTGCTCACCTCCCTGCTCACCTCGTCAAAAAGCGTTACCTGTCCGGCTCCCTCCTGGTCGGCCAGGAGCATAGGCGTCACCGCCTCCTGCCTTAACCACATATTCCGGTATGTTTTTCCCATGCAGGTGATAAAATACTTGGCTCTTTTGACTGATATCCTCAGCTTTTTCAGATCCTCGAACCGCAGCCCGGACACCCTGCGTGCACGGACTATCTTCCTTGCCGAACGGACGCCGATGCCGGGGATCCTTATCAAAAGCTCATACGGAGCCGTGTTTATCTCCGCCGGGAAAAGCTCCATATGCCGGAGCGCCCAGCTGCACTTGGGATCTATAATGCTGTCAAGCGTATCGTGCTCGTTATCCAACAGCTCTCCTGCCGAAAAGCCGTAATACCTCAAAAGCCAGTCCGCCTGATACAGCCGGTGCTCCCGCAAAAGCGGAGGCCGCTCCACCGGCAGGAGCGGATTCGTTCCCACCGGGATATAGGCCGAATAATATACGCGTTTCAGGCTGAATTTTTTATAAAGAGCCTCCGAGAGCGTCAATATATGGCGGTCGGTCTCCGGCGTTGCGCCGATTATCATCTGCGTGCTCTGCCCGGCCGGGGCGAACCGCGGCGCATGACGGTATACGGCTATCTCCTGCCGAGACTGCTCTATTCCGCCCGATATCTGCCGCATCGGCCGTATTATGCCCTCCTTCGTTTTCTGCGGGGCGAACGTCCCCAGCGAGCCCTGCGAGGGCAGCTCTATATTCACGCTTACCCTGTCGGCCAAAAACCCCAGCCTCTCCACCAGCTCCGGCGACGCCCCCGGTATCGCCTTGGCATGGATATAGCCGTTGAATTTATACTCACCGCGGAGTATCGACAAGGCCTTTATCATCAGCTCCATAGTGTGGTCGGCGCTTTTGACCACCGCCGAGCTCAAAAACAGCCCCTCGATATAATTGCGCTTGTAAAAACCTATCGTCAGCTCCGCCACCTCCCGCGGCGTAAACGCTGCCCTTGCCACATCGTTGGAGGAACGGTTCACGCAGTATTGACAGTCATAATCGCAGCAGTTGGTGAGCAATATCTTCAACAGCGATATGCACCGCCCGTCCGCCGAAAAGCTGTGGCAGATACCGCTCCTGGCAGCCGTGCCCACTCCCCCGGGCGTATTTGCCCTGTCTGAGCCGCTTGATGAACAGGACGCATCGTATTTTGCCGCATCGGTAAGTATCTCCAGTTTCTTTAATATGTCCATCGCTAGCCTCCTCCGAACTTTTGTTCAGGATCATTATATCACAAATAATACCGTTTGTCAAACAAAAAATGTATAAGATCCGCCCTTTTCCGGAAAATTAAAGGCAGACGGAAAGGATGATGGAAATGACAGCATTATTGACAGCGACACAATTTTTCTTTACGATAGTTATCGGCCTTTATTTTCTGGGGCAGATGACAGCCGGCAGGAGCGGCAAAAACGGCATTCGTGAGGATTCGAAAAAGGCGGCCGAGCGGCTGGGGCGAATGCGGTCGGTGCATCTTTCACGGCCGCTTACCGAACGCTCCCGCCCCTCCTCCCTGTCGGAGATAGTCGGCCAGGAGGACGGGATAAAAGCTCTGCGGGCCGCCCTTTGCGGGCCGAATCCGCAGCACGTTATGATCTACGGTCCGCCGGGCGTAGGCAAGACGGCGGCGGCGCGCCTGGTTTTGGAGGAGGCCAAGCGGTCATACGGGACGCCGTTTCTTCCCGGGGCGGAATTTGTGGAGACTGACGCTACCACCATGCGCTTTGATGAGCGCAGCATAGCCGATCCCTTGATAGGCTCGGTGCACGATCCCATCTACCAGGGCGCGGGAGCCTACGGCGGAGCCGGCATCCCTCAGCCCAAGCCCGGGGCGGTGACAAAGGCACACGGCGGCGTGCTTTTCATAGATGAGATCGGCGAGCTGCATCCCTCGCAGATAAACAAGCTGCTTAAGGTTCTCGAGGACGGGTATGTTCGCTTTGAGAGTGCCTATTACTCAAGCTCCGACAAAAGCATCCCCGGCTATATCCACGACATTTTTAAAAACGGTCTCCCGGCCGATTTCCGCCTTATCGGGGCGACAACGCGCTCTCCCGAGGAAATACCCCCGGCCATACGTTCGCGGTGCATGGAAATATTTTTTGATCCGCTCACCTTTGACGATCTGCAGAAGATTACCGACAGAGCCGCCGAAAAGCTGTCGGTAAGGCTTAACGAGCACGAGCGCGATCTCATCTGCGCCCACGCCAAAAACGGCCGCGATGCGGTGAAGATACTCCAGACCATCGATTCGGTCGCCCGTCTTTCAGGCCATGACGAAATAGACAGCCGCGATGTTTTATGGGCGCTTGAGGCGGGACATTATATACCAAAAAGCAGGAAGTTTCACAAAAGTGTTGAAAATTTCGAAGAAACGTTATATAATAGAGGATACAGTCAGACGAGCTGACTCTAACGCTTTTGAGGAGTGATAATATTTGAAGGAAGTTTTATATAACCTGCCCGTTGTCCCCTTAAGGGGTATCGTCATCTTCCCCGAGACATCGTTCAGCTTTGACATCGGGCGGGAAAAGTCGATAGCCGCCCTTGACAGCGCTTCGGAAAACGACAGTATGCTGTTTTTGGCTGCACAGAAGGATATGTCGGTGGAGGATCCTTCCTTTGCCGATATATCCCCGGTGGGCGTTATCGCCCGCGTAACGCAGGTGATGAAACTGCCGGGCGGTATCTGCCGGGCGGTCGTGCACGGCGTATGCCGCGGCCGCCTGCGCGAATCGCTTGCGGAAAAGCCGTATTTCCGCGCCGTCATCGAAGAGGCCGAGGACGTCCTCCCCGATGATCCGGCGGTATATCAGGCGTTATACCGGCGGCTCCGGCAGGAGTACGAAGGGTATTTTGCCGCCGCCCCGCGCATTTCCGCCGAACAGTTCGTGAAGATAATGGCCATGGAGGATCTGTCGCAGCTGGCATATTCGGTAAGCGCCAGCCTTCCCTTCGAACCGGGCAAAAAGCAGCGCATACTTGAATTTGACGATATCGGCGAGAGAGTAGAATATATCCTCTCCGGTATCGAGGAAGAGGTGCGGATATTAAAAATAGACGCGGCTATAAGCGAAAAAGTCCGCCGCTCCATGGACGATAACCAGCGCGAATACTACCTTCGCGAGCAGCTAAAGGCCATACAGGAGGAGCTGGGCGACCGCGACGGCCTTTCCCAGGAAATAGCCGACTACCGGGCAAAGCTTAAAAAGCTGCGGCTCAAAAAAGAGGTCGCCGACAAGATAGAAAAGGAAATAAACCGTTTCTCGAAAACAGGACAGCAGGCGGCCGAGGGCGGCGTTCTGCGCAATTACCTGGACACCGTGCTTGCCCTCCCCTGGAACAAGCGTACCCGCGAAAATACCGACATCGCCCGCGCGCGCCAGATACTCGACCGCGATCATTACGGGCTGGAAAAGGTCAAGGAGCGCATTCTGGAATATCTGGCCGTCCGTCATTTCACCGGCGGCTCCGGAAGCCCCATCCTCTGCCTTGTCGGTCCGCCGGGAGTGGGCAAGACCTCGATAGCGCGTTCTGTCGCCGAAGCCCTAAACCGCAAATACGTGCGTATATCCCTGGGCGGCATCCATGACGAGGCCGATATCCGCGGCCACCGCAAAACGTACATAGGAGCCATGGAGGGACGCATAATGGCGGCCGTATCACAGGCCGGGACGAAGAATCCCCTGATACTGCTCGACGAGGTCGACAAGATGGGCGTCGATTACAAGGGCGATCCCTCGGCCGCACTTTTGGAGGTACTCGATTCCGAACAGAACTACGCCTTCCGCGACCACTTCCTTGAGGTGCCCTTTGATCTGTCGGAGGCTCTGTTCATCACCACCGCCAACACTCTGGATACCGTCTCCCGGCCGCTTCTGGACCGTATGGAGATAATAGAGCTGTCGGGCTATACCGAGGAGGAGAAATTCCATATCGCCAAGCGGTATCTGCTGCCGCGTTTGCTGGAAAAGACGGGCATCAGCAATAAGCATGTGACCGTATCAAACGAAGCATTGCACGATATGATAAACTACTACACCAGAGAGGCCGGAGTACGGCGGCTTGAACAGGTGACAGAGAACCTCTGCCGCAAGCTGGCCAAGAATATGCTGCAAAACGACCGCGCCTCCTCGCGCATCACCCGCAAAAACCTCACCGACTTTCTCGGGCGGCACCGTTTCCGCTATGAGCCGATGAACGAAAACGACGAGATCGGCATCGTACGCGGCCTGGCCTGGACGGCCGCCGGCGGCGATACGCTCTCGATAGAGGTCAACATAATGGACGGCACAGGACGCATAGAGCTGACCGGACAGCTGGGTGATGTGATGAAGGAATCGGCCAGAGCCGCTATAAGCTACGCCCGCGCCAACTGCTCCGCGCTGGGCATCGACGGCGATTTCTATAAGACGAAGGATATCCATATACATATCCCCGAGGGAGCGATCCCCAAGGACGGGCCTTCTGCGGGCGTTACCATAGCGCTGGCAGTAATTTCCGCGCTCACGAAAAAGCCGGTCAGAAAGGATATCGCTATGACCGGGGAAATAACTCTGCGCGGACGCGTGCTGCCGATAGGAGGGCTGAAGGAGAAATCAATGGCCGCTTACCGCGCAGGCATACGCACGGTGTTTATCCCCGAGGAAAACGCCAGCGACCTTGACGATATACCCCCGAGCATAAAGAAAAATATGACCTTTATCCCCGTGAAAAATATGCGGGAGATAACAGACGCCGCCTTTACAAGCGGACAATGATACATAAGGAGAACGATCATGAACACGAATAACGTTTCCCTCGCCGTTTCGGCGGTAAGACCGGAGCAATACCCAAGCGGAGAACTGCCGGAATTTGCCTTTGCCGGCCGCTCCAACGTCGGCAAATCCTCGCTGATAAACAAGCTCCTGAACCGAAAATCCCTTGCCCGCGTGTCCTCAACGCCCGGCAAGACTGTCACCATAAATTTCTACAATATCGACGATACCATACACCTCGTCGATCTGCCCGGCTACGGCTACGCCAAAAGACCGCGGACGGAGGTAGAGAAATGGGGGCGGATGATGGAGGATTACCTTGCCAAACGTCCCCAGCTCGTACAAACCATACTTCTCGTTGACAGCCGCCACAAGCCTACGGCCGATGATGTGCAGATGGCCGAATGGATCCGCCATTACCACGACCGGGTGATAGTTATCGCCACCAAGCTCGACAAGCTGAAAAAAAGCGAGATAGAGCCGAATCTGGAGCTTATCTGGGATACGCTGTCCTTGGGGGAGGACGATATCCTGGTGCCGTTCTCCACCGCCGATGACGAAGGAAAGATAACCGTATGGGATATGATAACCATGATGCTGGCGGGCGAATGGGAAGAATAAGAGCCGGGGTGTATGAGCTTTGATCTTTGCTGATATTTTCACCGATGCCGGCTGGGATGGGTTTGGAGATTTCCTCGGCGGCTTTGTTAAGTGGATAGGCTCCGGGATAGGAGCCGCCTTTTCTGCGGCCGGGGAATGGGTTTCCTCGCTTTTCTCCTCCGCCCCCACTGTCACGGCTGTTTTAAAGGAGTTTCCCGCATTGCGGGAGATAACGCTCGCGGTCATAATGTACTTTGTCATTATAAATATCGTGACCTTCGCTATCTTCGGCATGGACAAAAAACGCGCCCAAAACAAGGGACAGCGCGTGAGCGAAAGGACTCTTTTTAGGCTGTGCGCTGCCGGCGGCGCCCTGGGCGGCCTTTTGGGGATGAAGGTATTCCGCCATAAGACCAAACACAACAAATTCCGCTGGGGCGTGCCGGTACTGTTTTTCGTTGAGCTTATCGCCGGCAGCTTCTGTATCGGGTTTTTGATGTATTGGGTCTATATGTAAAATTTTGTGTTGCAAAACGGCGAGAGCTGTGGTATAATTATATATAGGGAGTTTTCCCATACAGAAAAGGGAGTTTTTATTATGGATATGGATAAATTAAACGGTATTTCCGACCGTATGCGTATAATCCAGGAGCTGGTGCCCGGTAAGCAGATAACCCTATCGCACATAATAGCCGGTCCCGATCCGGTGATATACCAAAAACTGGGACTTAACCCGGAGGTCGATTATGCCCGTTCGGCCATCGGCATCCTTACAATGAGCCCGGCGGAGACGGCCGTTATCGGTGCCGATATCGCCACCAAGACCTCCAACGTCGATCTGGGCTTTGTTGACCGGTTCAGCGGCACGCTGATAGTCACGGGGCTTTTCTCCGACGTTAAGGCCGCGCTTGAGGCGATAATGGAATATTCCCGCGACACTCTCGGCTTTGACGTGTGCGAGCTGACAAAGACCTGAGGCTGGGAACATGAAAAAAATAATCCTTATCGGCCGCAGCGAAGCCGGGAAGACCACTCTTACCCAGGCTTTAAAGGGCGAAAAAATACATTATCATAAAACACAGTACGTCAACCACTTTGACGTTATCATCGATACTCCGGGAGAATACATACAGACCAAGGGGCTGGGAGCCGCCTTGGCAATGTACACCTATGAGGCGGACGTGGTAGGGCTTTTAATGAGCTCTCATGAGCCGTTTTCGCTTTATCCGCCCTGCGTGACTCCGCTTGCCAACCGGGACGTCGTAGGCATCGTCACCCAGATAAACCATCCCGACGCCAACCTCGAGCAGGCTGAACGCTGGCTGCGCCTTGCAGGCTGCAAGAAAATATTCTTCGTTGATTCCAAGACCGGAGAAGGCGTATGGGAGATACTTGAGTACCTGCGCGAGGACGGGGACGTCATGCCCTGGGAGGAAAACGGCAAAAACTAAGATCTTGAACTTAAGCTGAAAAAAATGACTGCGCAAATTAAAGCGGCAGTCTTTTTTTATTGCCTATATAGGATACCGGCTGTTTCCTTTCTTGACTAATCACTTTCGGTAATGTATAATATATCCATAGACAGGATTCGTGAAAAACCGGGATTTTTTACCGGCCATTTGGAGGTGGATGAAGTGAAAAGGCTCAGGATCGCCGTTTGCGACGATGACGCGGACACGCTTGCGTACGAGGTCGGAATGGTGAAAAAGCTGATGCGGGAGATGTATACCGACTGTGTTGTGGACAGCTTTCCCAGCGCCGATATGCTTATGCGGGATGGCGGAGTATACGATATACTGTTCATGGATGTGGAATTGGGGGAGAAAAGCGGCATCGAAGCGGCCCGCAGGCAAAGGCTGCTCAATGAGGATTGCCAGATATTTTTCGTCACCAACCACGAGGACTATATCGACGACGCCCTCGACCTGCACGCGCTGCGGTTCTGGATAAAGCCCGTGGACGAGGAGCGTATGCGCCGCGGTATCGAATCGGCTCTGCGCAATATCCGGGAGGCGGTGGAGATGATAACCGTCGTCGACGTCAGACGGGAACGGGCGATCAAGGTAAAGCATATCGTCTACATTCATGCCGAGGAGAGGAAGACGCACATATTTACCGTAGACGGCGACTTCATGGTGGAAAATATATATAAGGAGATAAGATCGCGGATAGAAAAGGCCGGGCCGTTTTTCGAGATAGCGCGCGGTTACTGCATAAATTTACAATACGTGCAGGATTTTAACAAGAACATGGTGCAGTGCGGCAAAGGCGATAGGAGCTACAGGCTGGAAATATCGCGGCGGCGGTATAAGCTTTTCGAGACGGCGTTTGTCCGCTGGGGAGGTATAAGATGATGAGGGTAGACGTAGGACTTGTTTTGGGTATAGCTTTTGAGTACATAATATTCCGCTGCTACAGCGACGCCCTGTTTAATATCCGGCTGATAAAATGGCAGAGACGGCTTATCACGGCGGCAGGCTTTTTGGTGTACCTGCTGGTCTGCGCCTGGGGAGTTGTGCCGCTGAATATCGGGATGTCGTTCATTTTGAATTACGTGCTGCTGCGGCTGTGCTTTCGTACGACCGGACGCACAGCGGCTATCCATGCTATGCTTTTGGCGGCACTCTCCACGCTGGGGGAATTTTTGGTGATGTTTTCCGGCGTACTGGGGATAATGCCGGCGGAGGCCGGGCATATGAGCTGGTATCAGTCGTTCATGCTCACCGCCCTGGGGAAATTCCTCTACCTGGCAGGGGTGGTGGCTCTGATGCAGATGTTCAAGCATCAGGGCGGCTATGCGGACGTGCAGTACATGCCCCTGGTGCTCATACCGGCGCTGACGCTGGTAGTGCTGATCCTTCTGGAAAAATTCTTCGGCGAGCACCGTATCTGCGTTATCATCTGTCTGGCTCTGGCAGCCATAGATATCGTATCGCTGGAGATGTGCAAGAGGCTTAATATACAGCGGACGGAAAACAGGCTGCTGCGGCTGAAAGAGGAGAAGGAGAAGCAGGATCTGGTAAACTACGAACGCCAGAGCATACTGCGCCACGATTTTAAGGCGCATATCGATATGCTCTCATCGCTTATTAAAAAGGATCCCGCCAAGGCCGGGGAATATCTCGATTCCCTGCGGCAGGAGCAGATCACGGCGGAGGTTGTAAACCGTACCGACAACAGTGTCGTAAACGCCGTCATTTCCGCCAAGATGCAGGAATGCCGCCGTATCGGGGTGAAGCTGGATGTGGAACCGGCGCAGGCCAGCCTGGCATTTTGGGCGGACATAGACGCGGCGGCGATGTTTTCCAATATCCTGGATAACGCCATCGAGGCCTGCCGCGGCTCCGAGAGAAAGTATATCTATATGAGCATTTATACCAAAAACGCGGATTTCGCTGTGATCAGGACGACTAACTCCTCCGACAGCGCGCCGCTGAGCGATGAAGGGATACTCAAAACCACCAAAACGGGCGAAGGCCATGGACTGGGAATGAAAAGCATAGAAATCGTTGCCGGCCGTTACAACGGTTCTGTTGATTGGGACTACGATGAGAATAAAAGGGAATTTACCCTGACAGTCTCGGCAAAAATGGCAATAACTTCCAGAAAATGACCACTCGTGCAAAAAAATGACCACTCGTGCAAAATCTATTGACATCACCGCAGGAATATTATATACTTGCGGTAGGATCAAACCCAAGGAACGGAACGCGTCAGGGCGGATATGAAAGAAAGATTATTCGGCCGGTGTTTTCCGCCTCCCCCCGTGGAGGACGCTGCTTGCGGATCTTGTCTATAAATAAAAACCGCACAAAAAGCGGCCGTTCCTTGCAGACAAAACGGCGGGCGCGTCAATAAAAGGCGCACTCTGCGGCAGGTATGTCATAGGATCCGAAAGGTATATATGCTCGGGGAGACGGCGGGCAAAAAAAGAGAAACTTCATAAAACCAGCAGAAAGAATTGGTCGCTCTTAATGACGGTTATATATAAAGTCTCTCTTCGATAAGTATATAAGATAACCTCTGCTTTGTCAAGGCCTTTTGTATATCTTTGTCCGCCGCCCTAGGGGGATACTTGGGTATGGTAAAAATCATAAATCAAAAGGTTTTCATCAAAGAAGGAGGTGAGAAGTCATGAAAAAATCAATAGCACTACTTCTTTCATCACTGCTTGCCGTATCGGCAGCTCCCTCCGCTTTCGCTCTTGATTACACAGATGTTCCCGAGGGGACGGAGCTTCGGGAAGCGGTGGAAGACCTGGAGGCTTTGGGCATAGTAAACGGCTATCCCGATGGTTCATACAGACCAGAGGCTCCGGTCACACGGGCGGAGGTAGCAGTTATGACCTTTAAAATGAGCCATGCGCCCGGATATACTCCGCTTCCGGCCGACAGATTAAAGGTCAACGGTCTTGATATGGAATGCTACTCTGATTATGATACGAGCCACTGGGCATATTACGAGATGGCTGAGCAGGCAGATGAGAGCCGGGTCGGAAAACCGCTTGAAGGCTATCCCGACGGCACTCTCCGTCCCGATAACAATGTCACCTATACGGAAGCCTTGAACATGATACTCAAAGAACTGCGGTATTATGCACTGATAGACGAACAGGGCGGCTATCCTGACGGCACTATGTATTGGGCTGAGGATTTAGGTCTGTCCGAGGGCATGGAATTTGAGCCGGGCGATGATACAAAAGCTACGCGCGGAGACATAGCGATAATGGTGCACCGGGCAATGGACGCGCCTTACGCTAAGCTTTTTTCTGAATTTCCTGAGGGTACGACTGTAGAGGAGACGGAGTATGAGGAGGGCACATTCGGTCAGGTGAGCGGCGATGTTATTTTCACCTGGGGCAAGGGCGAAAGCACCCCGCGCACAAGTCGTGACTCAAGAGAAGCCGGTAAAGACTGGGTGCGTATAGAGGAATCGTTTGACAGCTGAACTATATAATTGCCCAAGGTGATATTTTATAATTATCGCCCTGGACAGGAGACAATTGCGGGAGCAATTCCGCAATTGTCTCCTAAAAATTTAAGATAGGAGGGAAAAATCATGTTTAAATTTAAAAAATTGTTTTCTGTAGCTTTAGCAGTTGTAATAGCATTGTCAATGATTTGCGGTTTTGCAGCGTCAACGGATTCACCCGCCGATATTGATAGAAGCAATTATGAATGGGTATAGCCAACCATTGTGGAGCCGGAGCTGGTTGAACCTGCCGCACCGGAGGTAACCAATCAATTACGCTCGGCAGACCCCGAATTGTTCGCGGTAAATAAAGATATTTTTGTCGGGGTTCGTGCAAATAGTGAGTTTGCAAAGGTTTTTGAAGATAGCAATTGGTGGGATAATAGGGTGTCGGTTACTATAGACAATATTCAAAATGGCGGAACGGTCGCGGTTAGAGTTGTGGACCTGGCGACCGGCGGATCGGCGCAGTCTTCTCTTGCCCAGGGACAAGGCACGTCTTTTAATATTACGCCCGGCGAAGGGTTTGTTGTTTATATGTCTGCGGACGTTCCTACAAACGTTAATGCAAATATTAGGACGTACTCTGTTTAAAGAGGAGACGATCATCTGCAAGGCGGTAAAAGAAGTGATAATATCCTCTAATGATGTTTAAGTAAATTATGCTTTCCTCCGTCCGGAGATAAACGGGGTGTATGGAAGCTGCGGTTGTTTATATTTACGAAGTTTTTTAACAAGGAGTGGTTATGTTGAATCAGAATATTTATAATAATTCCAAAAAAATATGCATAGCTCTATGCGCAATATGCGGCCTGCTTTTGGGCGGCTGCACGGGCGGCGAGATATCGCCGACGCCGGAGGCTGTGCAGACCCCGGCTCCGACAGAGGATGTATCGGGCATGAGCGGGACGGAGGCGGAGGAGATATCCCAGAGGTATTTTTCTTCCCACACTAAAGCCGACAATTCGCGGCTTTATATAGCCGAGGACGGCAGCTGGTGTATGCAGGTGCCCGAGGACGCGCACTGCGCCGATATGGCGGAGGGGATAGTGCGGATATCGTTCGTCAGGGACGGCGAAATGGCGGATATCTATGTCCATGCTGTCGGCAATGAAAACGCTCCCAGCGATGTTTACACGACTGCGGAGGAGATAGTGGAAAAGCACGCGCAATACGGGCTGAATTTTGTCGGCGAGGTCACAGACCTCGAACAGCTGTATGACGGCGAGGAAAATATCGGCTGCCAGTATATACAGCGCGTTGAGACGGTGACGGAGCCGTACGGAGCCGTTTACCGTGATTACTATAATACTCCGTATTCGATACAGGCTTCGCTTGTCGATCTTGAGGAGGATACTATCGCGGAAATGGAAGGCTGGCTTGACACGTTTGCGTTTGGTGAGTTTTAAAAAGCCGGGGAAATAAGATATATATGGCCCCTGTCGTTATCGGCAGGGGCTTCGTTGTTTATAAATTGTTTACAATGTGTCGCACAAATTTAAAAAAAAACAGGTTGCAGTTTTTAATACTTTATGGTATAATCAAAGTGATAATCTTGTTTTTGAAAGGAATGAGTATAGGATATGAAAAAGATTATATCAGCAATCATAATTGCTTCGCTGGCCTCATCATTGCTCGTGCCCGTATATGCCGACGGCACGAACGAGGATACCGGCGCTGCGGCCGCAGCCGCGACCCCTTCTCCCACGGCGACGATAGATCCGGAAAAGGAGGGCAATACCCCGGCCACTTCTCCCCGTGACGATGAGGAAGAGGAGGACTACGATGTGTCCTTCTCCGACATAAGCGGCTCAAACTACAGCTGGGCGTACGACTCTATAATGAATATGGCGGAAAAGGGCTATGTGTCCGGCTATGAGGACGGCACCTACCGCCCCGACAACAGCGTTACCCGGCTGGAAGTGCTGGCACTTTTCGCCCGCGCTATGGGCAGCCGCGACGAGGTCAACGAGCCGATACTCGAGCTTGCGCATGAGATGTATGACGAAACGATACAGCCCTACAGTCTCATCTGGGGTACGGACGAGATAGCGTATCTGATGTACCGTGGCGTCCTGCAAAGAAGCGACCTTGATACATATTTAAAGGGCACCTTAAAGGACGAGCCTATGCCACGTCATGAGGCGGCGATAATAATCACCAAGGCGATGGGCGGTGAGCAGGAGGCCACCAGCACCGTGGGGATAAGCCTTGATTATGCGGACGTCAACACGATACCCAAGGCCTCCCTGCAGTACGTAAATTATGTAACGGAAGAGGGCATAATGACCGGTATGGACAACAATTGCTTCTCGCCGCAAACAAGCGTTTTGCGCAGCCAGATGGCGGTCATGCTTGAAAGAGTGGATACCAAGACGGATTACACCTTTGAACAGAGCAGGCTGATAGAGGTCGATACCGATAACGAGGAGGTAACGGTGCTTGACGAATACGGCGATGAGACCCCTCTCCCCTACACGGACGATACTTCGTTTAGGATGCTGGGCGAGCTGGTGCAGCCGGAGGATATGGTAGAGAACCTGTCGGTGCTTATAACGTATTCGGCGGGCGATATTTTCAGCATAGACGCTATGACCGATGTGCCGGATGAGACGGTCACGGGCATTTATATGTCCAACACCTCTTCCGGCGGAGTGGTAAAGACGATAACGATAAGACCCGATTCGGGGAGCGATCAGCGGTATCAGTGCGCTGATGATCTGGAGATAACGTATAACGGCAGCCCGGCGAATCTGGGAGCCTTTGTCAGGGAGCAGGATTATATCACCCTGACGCTTGAGGGCGGATTGGTAACGGCCGTGACCGGTTCGGAAAAGGACGAGACGATAACGAACGCTACCATTGAAGAGATAACGATAGAGCCGGAATTTACGATGACGATAAGCCATGCCGACGGCAGATACGATGGTATGACATATCCGATAGCCGACGATGTGCTGGTATTTAAAAACGACGCCGAGTGCAGCTTCAGCGATATATACCGCGGCGATAAGGTGACGCTGACGCTGGAATACGGCGAGATCACAAAGGTGCGCGCCACCGCGTCCAAGCGGATAGTCGAGGGATCCATAGTAGCTCTCAATATCGCCGCGCAGTCCTCAATGACCGTCCGCTCCGGCGGTACAGAGACCACGTATGATATCCCCAACAGCGTGGAGATAACGATAAACGGTGAATCGGGCACGCTTTATGATTTCCGTGTGGGCGATACCGTGAAGCTTACGCTTGAAAGCCAAGCGATAGTTGCCATCACCGCCACCCATATCGACTCTACCGAGGGTACGATCTCCGGTACGATAACGGCGGTCAACTCGGCGTTCGGTTTCATCAAGGTGTCGGTGAGCGAGGATTACGAGGAGACGATCTACTGTACAGACAGAACAACGATACTCGATACTACCGGTAAGGAACAGACATTGAGGAGTATTGAGGTCGGCCAGGTAGTCGTTACCGCGACCGGTACTACGACCAACGGAGCATTCAGCGCCGATCTGGTAGTTGTAAAATAAAAAAAGCCGCAAAGTGCAATAATGTGGTTTTTGGGAAATATGCCGCCTATATATTGTAGATGGTCTAATGCAAAGCCACGATATATAGGCGGCATTTTTGCGGGCTGCCGTATGTTAAGTTTATGTATAAGGAGTTTTCATGAAAGGAAAGACAGTGGGGATAATCGGCGGCGGAGCGGCGGGCATGATGGCGGCCATTGCCGTTTTGCGCCGCGGCGGCAAAGCGGTGATATTTGAAAAAAAGGATCGGCCGGGCAAAAAGATCCTGGCCACCGGCAACGGCCGCTGCAACATGACGAATATAAACGCCGCTGTAAAGAATTACCACGGCAGCCAGCCGCGGTTTGTAAACGGAGCCATGCACCGCTTCTGGGTGCGGGAGACGCTCGACCTTTTCGGGGAATTGGGCGTAGTTGCCCGTATCGAGGAGAACGGGAAGGTCTATCCGTACAGCTTGCAGGCTTCTTCGGTGCTTGACGCGCTGAGGCTGGAGCTGGAGCGGCTGGGATGCCGGGTGAATACCGATAGAGAGGCCTGCCGCGTCCGTACGGAAAAACACGGCTTTCGGCTGTATTTTACAAACGGGGAAAATTTTTTCTGCGACCGACTGATAATCGCCGCCGGAGGGAAAGCCTCGCCTGTGCACGGCTCGGACGGGAGCGGTTTTCGCCTGGCGCAGGGGCTGGGACACAGCATAACGCCGTTGTCGCCGGTGCTTGTGCAGCTTAAGACCTCGAATCCTTGCGTAAGAGGATTAAAGGGCATAAAGGTGCAGGGGACGGTGTCCTGCGGAAAGAACCTTTCTGCCGGGGAGATATTATTTACCGACTACGGCCTTTCGGGAGTGCCGGTGTTTTGGATATCCTCCTACGCCGGGGAGGGCGATACGGTCTGCCTTGATATAATGCCCGAATACAGCGAGGGATCGCTTTGTAGCATACTGCGTTCACGCAGGGAGAGCCTTTCCTACAGGAGGGCGGAGCAGTTTTTCACGGGGATGCTGCAAAAGCAGGTGGGATTCGCGCTGATGAAGGCGGCCGGGATATCGCCGCTGTCGCGCGCCGTATCCACGTTTAGCGACCGGGAGCTTGAGCGGCTGGCGTCGCTTTTGAAGCGGTGGGAATTTCCCGTTACCGGCAATGCCGGCTGGAACAACGCTCAGGTTACGCGGGGCGGTGTGCGTACGCGGGAGGTCGATCCGGCAACGATGCAGTCGCTGATAACGCCGGGACTGTTTTTTGCCGGGGAAATACTCGACATTGACGGCGACTGCGGCGGCTATAACCTGCAATGGGCATGGTCGTCGGGATATATCGCCGGCAGCAATGCCGCCGAATAATGAAGAAAAACATCCGGGAGGAGATCTAGATGAATTTGAAAAAAGCGGCCGGGGCGGCGGCTGTGATAGGAGGGGCGGCGTTCGTAAAAGGGCTTGATAAAAGGCTTAAAGTGACCGAATATGAGGTGTCCGCGGGAAATATTCCCCAGTCATTTGAGGGCTTTAGAATAGCGCATATATCCGACTGCCACGGCATGGATATCCCGGGGCTTAAGGAAAAGACGGCCGAGCTGCGGCCGGACATTATCGTATGCACCGGCGATCTTTTTGACGATGAGGGGCGGCCGGATGAAGGTCTGGCGTTGGCGGAAAAGCTGGCGTCCATAGCTCCCATGTACCTGGTAACAGGCAACCATGACGCCTGGCGGGGAGACTACCATGCGCTTGAAAAAAGGCTTGTGGAAATGGGGATCGTCCCCCTGCATAACGAGCGGCTGTTTTTGCAAAACGAGGGCGGGCGGATCGCCCTTTCGGGGATAGACGATCCGTTCGTGTTCACCGGGGAAAGCGTTGCCAAGCGTGTTAAAGATTCGCTTTTGGAGCTGGGGCCGCCAGAGGAGGCTTATGAGATATTGCTGTTCCATCGGGCGAACCTGCTTGATATGGTGTGCGGCCTTGGGTTTGACCTCATCCTCTCCGGTCACAACCACGGCGGCCAGGTACGGCTGCCGTTTGTCGGCGGAGTGGCGGCTCCTACCTCAAGCTGGGGCGGCGGCAGGATGCTTTTTCCCCCGTATTCGGGCGGGCAGTACGAAAAGGACGGCTGCCGCATGATAGTCAGCTGCGGGCTGGCCAATACGACTTTTGTTCCCAGGCTGTTCAACAGGCCGGAACTGATATCGATAAAATTATCACATAAGGAGAATGAAAAATGAGACCTTTAAAAACTATTTACGTATGTTATCCCGGAGGGAAGCATAAGGCATTGACGATGAGCTATGACGATGGCAAAAAATTCGACCGCCGTTTGGTGGAGATATTCAATAAGTACGGGATAAAGGGGACGTTCCACATAAATTCCGGCCTTTTCGGCGTTGATCCCGACCGCATACAGCCGGAGGAGATGAGAGAGCTTTACCGGGGGCATGAGGTGTCCTGCCACACCAGCACCCATCCGACAATAGAACGCTGCCCGCTTGACCAGGTGGTTCAGCAGGTGATAGAGGACAGAAAGGCCTTGGAGGAGATAATGGGCTATCCTATCCGCGGGCTTTCTTATCCCAACGGCTCCTATACAGAGGAGATAAAGAAGCTGCTGCCGGCCTGCGGGATAGAATACTCGCGGGTAGTACCAACGACCGGGGATTTTTCCTTGCCGGACGATTATCTTGAATGGAGCGGCACCTGCCACCATAACAAGAATCTGATGGAGCTTGCGCATCGTTTTGCCGATATGCACAAAACCCAGTACCTCTATCTGATGTACGTCTGGGGACACAGCTATGAATTTGACCGCGACGATAACTGGGAGCTGATGGAGGGGTTCTGCGAGTTTATCGGCGGCCGCGAGGACATCTGGTATACGACCAATATCGGCTTTGTCGATTACATGAACGCGGCCAAAAACCTCAAATTTACCGCCAAGGCCGATATGGTGATGAATCCCTCGGCGATGACGGTATGGGTAAAGGCTGACGAAAAGCTGTTCGAGGTGCCCGGCGGAGCAACGGTATCGCTCAAGTGAGGGAAAGCGAGCTGTACGAGCCGGTAAAACGGCTGTTCGAGGAAAACGGCTTTTATGTGAACGCCGAAGTCTGCGGATGCGACCTGACGGCGGTCTCGCCGGAGGGAGAGCTGTGTATCGCCGAGCTTAAACGGGGGCTTACAGTGGAGCTTCTGGCGCAGTGCGTGGAGCGGCAGAACGCGGCCGAGCTGGTATATGCGGCCGTTCCCAAGCCGAAGAGGTATGAACCAAAGAAAATGCGCCGCGTTTTCAATCTCATAAAGCGTCTGGGGCTGGGGCTGATATTGGTGAGTGTGCGCGGGGAATATTCCTTTGCGGAGCTGATATTTGAGCCGCAGGCGGTAAAAAAAGCCGATGCGAGGAAAAGGCGCGGTATCCTGAGGGAGATAGACGGCAGGTCGGCGGAGCTGAACACCGGCGGCGTTACCGGGCGCAAGATCGTGACCGCGTATATGGAAAGAGCGTTTGCGGCGGCTTGCATCCTGGAGGACGGCGGCGAGCTTTCGCCGAAGGAGATAAGGGAGCGCGGCGGCAGTGATGATGTGCAGCGGATACTTGCTTCCAATGTATACGGGTGGTTTGAAAAGGTCAGACGGGGAGTATGGCGGATCAGTGATAAGGGCGCAAGGGAGATTTTATTATATCCTGAGCTTTACGCATATTATAAACTGGATAATTGCAAAACGCGATAGCGTTTTACAATTATTTCCTTATTACAGGGAGCTCGAGGGTGAAACCCTCGAATTTCAATCAATTTTTGACGACTCCGCACCGCGCAAGACGGCGCGGTCGGCAGCCGGCTGCCGATTTTTGCGAAGCAAAAATGCTGAAAATGCGTCAAAAATTGCGAAAATAAAAGTTTCAGCGGTCTTTAGACCGCCAATCAACGGAACTTTTATTTTCTTCATTAGCCAGGAATCAATTGCGAAAAGGTTTCGCAATTGACTAATATTATAAACAGTTGGGAGGAGATAGGATTGATCAAGCACATAGTGATGTGGAGGTTACGGGAGGATATAGACAAGAAGGCAGCGGCGGAGGCGATAAAGCGGGAGCTGGAAGCCCTCGTATCGGCGATACCGGAGCTTAAGTCGGCGAGAGTAGGTATAAACTTCAACAATACCGACACGGTGAGCGATATCGTGCTGGAGACGGAGTTTTTATCGAGAAACGACCTTGATACGTACCAGGCGCATCCGGCGCATAAACGCGTGGGGGCGGAATTTGTGCGTCCCAACGTCAGCGAGAGACGCGTTTGCGACTATGAGTATTAAGAGGTAAGATATGAGCCTGTATGCAATAGCCGATCTGCATCTGCCGCTGGGTGTCGATAAGCCGATGAATATCTTCGGCCGGGCTTGGGACCGATATGTCGAGCGGCTGGAGGAGAATTGGCGAGAGAGGATATCGCCGGAGGATACGGTCGTGCTGCCGGGGGATTTTTCCTGGGCGACGTATCTTGATGAGAGCGAACGCGATTTCGCTTTTCTCGCTTCACTGCCGGGGAAAAAATACCTCGTAAAGGGCAACCACGATTACTGGTGGACGACGCTCAATAAAATGAATAATTTTCTTAAGGATAAGGGCTTTTCCGATATAGCCTTTCTGCAAAATTGCGCCGTTTTGTATAAGGATATCGCCTTGTGCGGCACGCGCGGCTGGATACATCCGCAATGGGAGGGCTTCTCGGAGGAGGATAAACGGCTTTATGACCGCGAGGTGCTGCGGCTTGAGGCCTCGCTTAAGGCGGCGAAGGAGCTTTCGGAGCGGATATTCGTGTTCACGCATTATCCGCCCTTGGGCACGGATGGCACAGCCAACGCCTTTGTGGAGAAAATGCAGGAGTACGGCGTGGAACGCTGCATATACGGCCATCTTCACGGCGCCAGCCACCGCCGCGCCCTTATCGGTGAAAGGGATGGTATCCGCTATGACCTGGCGTCAGGGGACTATCTGCAATTTATGCCAATGAGATTGGAGGATTGAACAATGAAGCTGATGTTTGCATCCGATATACACGGTTCAGCGTATTATGCGGAGCTGGTGAGAGAGGTTTTTCAAAAGAAAGCCCCCGATAAGCTGGTGCTTTTGGGAGACCTGCTTTATCACGGCCCCAGAAACGATCTGCCGAGGGATTATGCACCGAAAAAAGTGATACCGATACTCAACAGCATGAAAGAGCGTATCCTCTGCGTAAGGGGCAACTGCGATACCGAGGTCGACCAGATGGTGCTGGAATTTCCCATCATGGCCGATTACGCCGTGCTGTTTGACAGCGGCCTTACGATGTATATCACCCATGGCCATCATCTGGATATGCTGTCGCTCATAAACAGCGGCGATATCCTGATCCACGGGCATACCCATGTGCAGGCGATGGAGCGGCAGGGGAGGATATACTACATCAACCCCGGCAGCACCTCCATCCCCAAGGAAGGAAACCGTCCCAGCTATATGATGTACGAAAAAGGCGTATTCGTGATATACGACCTGGAAACGGGAGAAGAGATATCAAGGCTTGAGATAGGAGTGAGGGAATAATGGCCTCCGTACAATATCGATCGCCGGTGGGAATACTGACGATAACCGAGGAGGACGGCTTCATCACCGGGATACAGGCCGGGGCAGAAGGCGGCGGCAGCCGGGAAACGGTGCTTTTGGCCGAGGCCGTGCGGGAGCTTAGCGAATATTTCGCCGGGACGAGGAAGACGTTTGAGCTGCCGCTTGCAGCCCGCGGGACGGTGTTTCAGAAACGCGTGTGGGACGCGCTCTGCCGGATACCGTACGGAAAGACCGCATCCTACCGCGATATCGCCGAAGCGGTCGGCAATCCCCGGGGATTCCGGGCGGTGGGAAACGCCAATGGGAAAAATCCCCTGCTGATAGTCGTCCCCTGCCATCGGGTGATCGCGGCCGACGGTTCGCTCGGGGGATATAGCGCAGGGCTTGATATAAAGAAATTTTTACTGGAGCATGAGAGCAAATGGAAGAACTCATAGACAAGCTGGCAGAGGGCAGCTCGCTTTCGCAGGAGGAATTTGCCGCCCTGTACGAGGGGCGGTCGCCTGCGCTTTTGGAATATCTTAAAGAGCGCGCGGGCAGAAAAGCGCGGGAGGTGTTTGGGAACCGCGTTTATATCCGCGGGCTGATAGAGTTCACCAGCTTTTGCCGCAATAACTGCTTCTACTGCGGCCTGCGGGCAGGAAACCCATCGGCCGAGAGGTACCGCTTAAATAGCAAAGATATCCTTAACTGCTGCCGGGCAGGGTATGAAGCCGGTTTTCGCACCTTTGTTTTGCAGGGCGGCGAAGATCCGGGGATCACGGCGGAGGAGCTGGCGGCCGTAGTGAGCGGCATCAAGGAAGGTTTCCCCGATTGTGCGGTCACGCTCTCTGTCGGGGAGCGCAGCCGCGAGGATTACGAGTTGTTTTTCCACGCCGGAGCCGACCGCTATCTTTTGCGCCATGAAACGGCCGACAGCAAGCACTACGAAAGGCTCCACCCGCCGGAAATGTCAGCGGAAAACCGCAAACGCTGTTTATGGACGCTCAAGGATATAGGGTATCAGACCGGAGCCGGATTTATGGTAGGCTCCCCGTATCAAACACCAAAAACGCTCGGCGCAGATTTTAAATTCCTCGAAGAGCTGCAGCCGGAAATGGTCGGCATCGGCCCGTTTATCCCCCATAAGGATACGCCGTTTCGTGATATGCCCGGGGGAACGCTTTTTGACGCCCTGTTCTGCCTGGGTCTGGTGCGGCTTTTACTGCCCCATGCCCTGCTCCCGGCGACTACCGCCCTGGGTACGATACATCCGCAGGGACGGGTGCTGGGGATGGAAATGGGAGCGAACGTCGTCATGCCCAACCTTTCCCCCGAAGAGGTGCGCGGGAAATACTCGCTCTATAACGGGAAGCTCTCCACGGGCGCAGAATCAGCCGCCGGGCTGGATATGCTGAAAAAGGAGCTTGCGGAAGCGGGATTTGAGGTGGTATGCAGCCGCGGAGATTTCCCCGGCTGGCAAAGAGCGGATATAAAAAATCGCCCGTGACTGTCGCGTTATGACAGCCCCGGGCGCGAAGTGAGGATACTATTTCATAAGCGAAGACATAAGGCAGTGATCGGCAGCTCCGGCTTCCCGCACTGCCTTTTGCCGTGCGGCCGTTTCGATCCCCCCGATGGCGTATACGGGGATGGATACCGCTGAGGTCACCTCCCGCAGGAAAGCAAGTCCCCGGCCGGGCAGGCCGCTTTTACAGGCGGTATCGTAGATATGCCCGGCGATGAGCCAATCCGCCCCCAGAGACTCCGCCTGCACAGCTTCGGCGGCGGAATGCACGGAAACTCCCTTTTGTATCCCCGAAGGCAGCCGGAGACGGCGATCCTTAAACAGCGATAGCGGCAGCTGCACGGCTTCTGCCTCCAGCTCGTCCAGGATATCGGGATGAGAATGCGCCGATAGCATGATCCCGCTGCGGCGGCAGATGGGAAGGCAGCTTTCAAACAGCGACTTGTATTCTTCACCGGACAGCTCCTTTTCCCGCAGTATTATCATTCTCGGCCGCAGGCGGCAGATGTTTTCCACCACTTTCAAAAAATCCCTGTCCGCCGGTAAAAGGCGTTTTGCTGTTACCGCTATCATACGCGTACGTAATCGGTGAACACCGGCTGCAAGCCGCGCGATTTCATGGCGGCAATGACCTCTTCGGTCGAACGGGGATCGGAGATCTCGAACTGCTCGTCGCCCTTTGTCTCTTCGCCATGGCCGCCGACGCCGACACTTACCCCGGCGGATATTTTCGTAGCCGCCATGCCGATAACGTTATCGCGGAAGCCCGCCCGCTCGCGCGTGGATATTGTTATCCCGGCATAGGGCATGAATATCCTGTAGGCGGTCATCACCTGCAAAAGCTGGCGTTCGTGCACATCGTTGGGATTGTTTTCGGCGTTATTTATATAGGGACGCATACGGGGGAAGGAGAACGATATCTCCGCCTGCGGGTATTTCTGCTGTATATAGTAAGCGTGCATAGCGGCCGCAAAGGCGTCGCGGCGGAAATCCGCCAGCCCCAAAAGCGAACCGAAGGCCACTCCGCGCATACCGCCCATAAGCGCCCGCTCCTGGGCGTTGAAGCGGTATGGATAAACGCGCTTGGGACCGGAGAGGTGCTTTTGGGCATAGACCGTGCGGTCGTACGTCTCCTGATATACGCTGACGAAATCTGCCCCGCATTCGTGCAGGTAGGCGTATTCATCGCTGTTCACGGGATATATCTCGATGCCTATCGTTGAGAAATATTTCCCGGCTGTCCTTATCGCCCGTCCTATGTATTCCACATCCGACATATAGCGCGATTCGCCGGTCAGAAGAAGTATCTCCTTAAGGCCGGTGGATGCTATCTGTTCCATCTCCCGTTCTGTTTCCTCATCGGTGAGCTTTGCGCGGTGGATGCGGTTATGACAGTTGAAGCCGCAGTAAACGCAGTGATTTTCACAGTAGTTGGCGATGTACAAGGGAGTAAACAGGCAGATGGAATTTCCGAAATGCTTGCGCGTCTCCCTCGCAGCCCTTTGGGCCATCTGCTCCAAAAATCCCTCCGCCGCCGGTGACAGCAGGGCGGCCAGATCCTCCCGGCGGAGACTGTCGCGCGAAAGCGCGGCCATTACGTCAGCCGGGGTGTATCTTGTGTAATCGTAACCGTCCATATCGGCCGTGACCTTCCGGAGGATCTCGCTGCCGATATCCTCCATACCGTCCAAATGCTTCATTATATCAGTTTGCATAGCTTATTAGTCCTCCAAAAATCCTGTCAAGGGGCTTGAGGCCTCGGCGCGCTTTTCCAGCACCCGTCCCAGCCCGGAAAGATATGCCGCCCGTCCGGCTTCTATCGCCAGCTTGAAAGCGGTGGCCATCAGGCCAACGTCTCCGGCGGTCGCTATCGCCGTGTTGGCCATGACCGCATCCACTCCCAGCTCCATCGCTTCGCAGGCCTGCGAGGGAGCACCGATCCCGGCGTCGACGATTATCGGCAGAGGTATCTCCTCCACAAGGATGCGTATAAATTCCTTCGTCACCAATCCCTTGTTGGTGCCGATAGGAGCGCCCAGGGGCATCACGGCCGCCGCCCCGGCTGATACCAGGTCGCGGGCGGTGTTGAGGTCGGGATACATATAGGGCATGACGATAAAGCCCTCCTTGGCAAGCATTTCCGTCGCCCGCACAGTTTCGTGGTTGTCGGGCAGCAGGTATTTGCTGTCGCGGATGACCTCGACCTTGACAAAATCACCGCAGCCTATTTCCCGAGCCAGCCGCGCTATACGCACCGCCTCCTCGGCAGTCCTGGCGCCGGAGGTGTTCGGCAGCAGTGTTATACCCTCGGGCATGTAGTCGAGTATGTTTGAATCGCCGCCCTTGACGGCGCGTCTTACGGCCAGTGTCGCCATTTCCACACCGGCGTTCTTTACTACGATATCTGTCATTTCCAGCGAGAATTTACCCGAGCCAAGGATAAACCTTGAGGTAAACTCATGGCCGCCTATTACTAATTTGTCTTCCATTACTGTTCCTCCATTATCAGCTGTATTATTTTGTTGGCCTGATGCCCGGCGCAGACGGCTACTCGGGGAGCCATCAGCGACGCTCCGCCCTCAATGCCGCTGCAGCCGTCTCCGCAGACATAAAGCCGCGACATCCGTCTCTGTGTCCTTATCAGGCCGGCGTCGCCGTACCCGGCCATGCCGCTTGCAGAAACAACGACCGCCTGCGGCAGCTTGTCAAGCACGGTGTTTATGAGCATCGCCTTTTCCTCCGCCCGGTCAAGGGCTTCGGCGATGTATCGTTCCCCATCAAAGAGCTCCGGGGCGTTATCGGCGGTTATCCTTGCGCATACGGTCTGTATTTCCATATAGGGGTTTATCCGGCGTATGAGCGAGGATAAGGCGTCTGTCTTGTACATGCCTATGTGTTCAAGAAAGTATTGCTGGCGGTTGATGTTGGAAAGCTCCACGCGGTCAAAGTCGACCAGCAAAAGTCGGCCGATCCCTGCCCTGGCCAGCATTACGGCGATATTTGAACCCAGTCCGCCCAAGCCTGCCACCGCTGCCGATGAATCGTGTAGCTTCTGCCGGAAATCTTCGCCGTGACGTTCGGCCAGGACTTTTTGCAACTGCTCCCTGCTTATCTCAGCCACCGCCAACGAACCTCACTATCTCCAGGACGTCATCGTCGCAAATCATCGTCGTCTCGTATTCCGCCCGCGGCACGATAAGGCGGTTTTTCTCTACGGCTACGCGCTCTGTCCCGTAGCCCTCGCGCTCTAAAAGCTCCGATAACGTCAGGGGAGCTTCAAGCGCGATATCTTCACCGTTTATTTTCATTGCTGTCCTCTTTTAAAAATAAAAAAACACAAAACAGACCGCGCCTTTTCGGTGGTGCGCCCCATTTTGTGTATCAACAGTGATATTATACCATGACCTCGGCGGTTTGTCAATATCCTTTCTGCAGGTTGTCAGCTATGTGTAAAATTTATAAATATATATGTCTAAAACAATGAACAAAATCCATTTATTGCAATTTTCATTTGTAAGATTGCAATAAAAAGGGGCCGCATCTTTAAAGATACAGTCCCTTTTTATCATAGCGAATCAATAATATCCTTCATCGAATACATGCCCGCAGGCTTGTCGGCGAGGAATTTCGCCGCTTTTATCGCCCCTACGGCGAATACCTCCTTGCTGGCGGCCGAATGCTTTATCTCTATCACCTCATCGTTGCCGGCAAATATCACCTCGTGATCGCCGGTTATGGTGCCTCCGCGTATTGCGTGCAGGCCGATCTCCGTTTTTGACCGCTTTTTGCGCTGCGAATGGCGGTCGTAGACGTACTCCGGCTCGAACGACAGCGTCTCGGCGATAGCGTCGGCTATCGCAAGAGCCGTACCCGAGGGAGCGTCTATTTTCTGATTATGGTGTCTTTCAACGATTTCGATATCAAAGTTGCCCTCAAGGAGCTTTGCCGCCTTTTTGGCCAGGTCGGTTATGAGGTTTATGCCCAGGCTCATGTTGGCGGAGAAGAATATGGCCGTTTCCTCTGACGCCGTCTCCAGGCTCGCCCTCTGGCCGCTGTCAAAGCCGGTGGTGGCAATAACGGCCGGCAGCTTCCTCTTTTTGCAGAAATCAAGAACCCTTGCAAGCGAGGAGGGATGCGAAAAATCTATCAGTACATCGGCCTCGCCCGAAAACTCCTCCGGATCGGTATAAACCGGGTACGTATTGGGCACGCTTGTGTTTATGTCAAAGCCGGCGACGATCTCGCAGCCCGGATCCTCCGAGACAAGCCGCGTTATGACCTGCCCCATCTTGCCGTTGCAGCCGTTCATTATGATCTTTGTCATAGCGGTATCCTTTCTGAAAATGTCAGTTGATCTTAAGTCCGTAATTTACCATTGCTTTCTTGAGCGTTTCCAGATCCTTTTCGCCCATTTCCGAAAGCGGCAGACGGAGCTCTCCGGCCTCGTATCCGAGAAGGTTCATAGCCGTTTTTACGGGGATGGGATTTACCTCCACGAACAGGGCGTTGATAAGCTCCAGCATATCAAGCTGCAATTTGCGCGACTTTTCCACCTCGCCGTCAAAATAATACTGGCAGATGTTATGCGTATCCTCCGGGCAGACATTGGCTACGACCGAGATAACGCCCTTGCCGCCGAGAGACAGTATCGGTACTATCATATCGTCGTTGCCGGAATAGATATAAAGCTCCGGCACCTGGGCGGCGACTTTTGCCGTATAGCTAATGTTGCCGCTGGCCTCTTTTACGGCGACTATGTTTTCGATCTTTGCCAGCTCCTTAAGCGTATCGACAGCTATGCTCACGCCGGTGCGGCTGGGAACGTTATAGAGGATCACCGGGAGCTTTGTGGCGTTGGCAATAGCGGTAAAATGCTTGACAAGCCCGCTTTGAGTAGCTTTATTGTAGTATGGCGTCACCGAAAGTATCCCGTCCGCGCCGAAACTTTCCGCCGCCTTGGTAAGCTCCACAGCGTGGCGCGTATCGTTCGAGCCGGTGCCGGCGATAACAGGGATGCGTCCGGCGACCTTTTCAACGGTGTATTTTATCGCCGCCAGATGTTCCTCATCGGGCATTGTCGAAGCCTCGCCGGTGGTGCCGCAGATGATGATGGCGTCGGTATGCCCGGCGATCTGATCCTCGATGATTTTTCCCAGAGCTTCATAATTTGTCTTGTTTCCATCAAACGGCGTTATTATCGCAACGCCGGAACCGGTAAAGGGTAAAGTCTTTGCCATTTTCGTCACTCCTTCTGATATCGTTTTATGTTGGTGTCGTTATTCGGCCGTGCTTAGATTTTCGTAGCTTCGCAGTGACATTACTATTGCCTGTTCGCGGGTAGCGTTGGCGTAGTTTACGGCCTCCTGGGCGGAGTTTGTGTTCTTAGGGGCAAATTTGTTATCGCCCACGCCACTTAAAACTCCGTATTTTACCATGAAATATACGCTCGGACGGGCGTAGTCGGAAATATCCGCATCATCGGCAAACTTCTGCACGCCGGAATAATTTATTGTGTAGTTATCATCGGTCGCAAGCGTCCACTCCGGCCACTCAACCTTCTTGTATACGCGGCAGAGCATCGTTGCCAGCTGTTCGCGCGTGATCGGAGAACCGGGGGCGTACTCGGTATCGCTCATACCGTTGACTGCCCCGATGTTGAACGCCTTTAGGATATAATTCCTGTTCTCGTTATTATCTATATCGGCAAAATTACACTCGGAAGACATCACAGCCCGGCCGCCGCTCATTTTCTCGAACAGCTGCACGGCCACGGCGGCAAATTCGCCCCTGTTGATCACCTGTGTCATATCCTTGCCCACAAGGACGTCAGGGATAAGCCCCAGATCTGACGCCTCCTGCAATTCGGGTGACGACCAGTCGGCCGAATCCGACCATGTCTCCCATTCGCAGATGAAGCCGACATGTTCCAAAGAGAAGAAATCCTCTTCATTGGGGTAGGAATTGTCGTTGTAGATATCGTTCCACTGGAACCGCTCCGACCGTTTGGCCGGGTTCGGCTCGTTAAAGAGCTGCACGTAATCCTCGTACTGGTCATCGGAACGCTTTACCCTGTTCGGTTCGCCGCTTGACCAGTTTTCGTAGGAAACATCCTCGCCGGTTACCCAGGAAAGCTCGCCGTCATTGCGGCTCATGCCGATCCAATACTGCTTTTTCTCTCCCCCGGTCACAAGACGCGATACGAAGGTCTGCTCCTCTGCGGAGGTTATCGTCACCAGATGGCCGCCCAGCTCTTCGCAGCGGGCTTTGGCCTGCTCCCAGGTTAGGGACTCATTGAACAGCTGGTATCTGTGGTTGTTAAAAACGCTGTCGGCGACCTCCTGGTAGCTCTGGTTGTTTTTGATCAGTTTAAAGGGCCAGCTTTCGTTGGAGTCAACGGTTCCCTCGTAAACGTCACCGTTCAAAGTCCCTTCAAGCGTCACGAACGAATAGCCTGACGGAGCGTCGATCCACTCATCGCCCTTTATTATCAAAGTATCGCCCTCTGTTTCGGCCGTGACGGTGTAAGAGCCGTCCTTGGCGTTGGACGCCCCGGGCATGTTGTAAAATTCGAACACACCGGCGCCGTTATCGTCCATCGTCAACGTAAGCCCCGTCTGTCCTTGGTTGGCGTAATACCAGCCCTCCCATGTTCCTGCCGCATCCTGCGGCTCTGCAGCCTGCGCTGAAAGCAACAAGGCGGATGAGAGAATAAAGATAAACAAAAATCCCAGCTTCTTCATAACGCCTTTCTCCTTATAATATGCACGATCTTTAGTCCATGTATCCCTTGGCCGTCAAAAGCTCCGCCAAAAGTACGGCTCCGCCGGCGGCACCGCGCAGGGTGTTATGCGACATGGATACCATCTTGTAATCATACTGCACAGACGGCCTTAAGCGTCCGCAGGAGATAGCCATTCCGCCCTCCAGCTCACGCGCCGATTTGATCTGCGGCTCGCTGGGCTCATCGGCCTCCGTGTGCACGTGCAGGAACTGCTTCGGTGCGTGCGGCAGCTCAAGCTCCTGGGGAACGCCCTTGTACGCTCTCCACATATCCTCTATTTCTTCAACGGACGGCTTTTTGACCCCGTCCTTAAAGGAGAAGAATATCGCCGCCGTGTGGCCGTTGGAGACCGGGACACGGTACGTCTGGCATTCTATCTGCATCTCGTTCGAGGGAACGATCTCAGCGCCCTCTATTTTTCCCAGGATCTTGTTAGGCTCTACTTCCGACTTCATTTCCTCGCCGCCGATATAGGGGATGAGGTTGTCGACCATTTCCGGCCAGGTCTCGAACGTCTTGCCTGCCCCGGAGATAGCCTGATACGTTGTAACAAGCGCGCGGTCGACCGGATATTTTTCGTTTATGACCGCAAGCGCGGGAAGATACGACTGAAGAGAGCAGTTTGACTTAACTGCCACAAAGCCGCGCTTGGTGCCCAGACGCTTGCGCTGCTGGGGGATTATGTCGATGTGCTGGGGATTTATCTCCGGTATGACCATCGGCACATCGGGCGTATGACGGTGGGCGGAATTGTTTGATACCACCGGGCATTCCGCCTTGGCGTAGCGATCCTCGAGGGCTTTTATCTCGTCCTTCTTCATATCAACGGCGCAGAATACGAAATCTACCATGGAAGCGATCTTTTCCACATCGCCGGTGGCGTCCATTACCACCATGTCGCTTACAGATGCAGGGATATCCTCATCCATCGCCCATTTCGCGCCCACAGCCTCGCTGTATTTTTTGCCTGCGCTCCTGGGAGAGGCGGCAAGGACCTCTATCGTGTACCAGGGGTGATCGTGCAGAAGCGTTATGAAACGCTGGCCGACCATGCCTGTTGCCCCGATTATGCCTACTTTGTAGTTTTCTTTCATCTTTTTTCTCCTTTAATAACACAATGGTTTTTGTACAAAAAAAGCAGCCTTTTTAGCTGCCCTTACTACTGCCCCGGAGAGTTTCCGGAACCGCAGACAGCCCTCCGCCGTTTTCAAACGGCGACAGTCGCACTGCTGTTTGCAGTACGCCCGGCAGCCTGCCCCGGCAGGAACAGCCAACCTCGGCGTCTTTGCCTTTCGCACCGCCCTCTGCGGCTCTGCCGAGCCTGATGCGGACTACTGATCAAAAACGCGCCTCTGTCTTTAATATTATTTGTTTTTAGATATTTTTATACTATCACTTTTTCCGTTCCATGTCAAGGGTTTTTTAAAAAATTCCCCGAAAATATTTATAGCTTGTTCGCTTTCTCGGTGCAAAGCATTACGAAGGCACAAACGCCGCAGGTCGCCGATCTTCGCCTGCCGTATCATTTTACTTAAATCCCCCGAAAAACGACAGACCACAATTGTACAACTTTTTTTATCCAAAGGGCTTTTCAAACCGGCGCAAAAGGTATATAATAATATTGAATGAAAATTTTTACAGACTGGAGAAAAGCATGGATAAGCGATTACAACTTTCAGATCTCGCGCCGGGAGCGCACATACATTTTATCGGCATCGGCGGCATCAGCATGAGCGGCCTTGCCCTGGTAATGCTCAAAAAAGGGTATAAGGTCACCGGCTCCGACCGCGCCCGCACCCATATCACCGAAAATCTTGAAAACCACGGCGCCGTCATCTCCCTCGGTCATGCGGCCGAAAACGTACACGGAGCCGATCTTGTCGTACACACGGCAGCCGTCCACGATGATAACCCGGAAATGGCCGAGGCCAAACGGCTGGGGCTGCACCTTATAGACCGGGCGGAATTTTTGGGAGCGATAATGCGCGAATACCACCACGCGGTCGGCGTTGCCGGGACGCACGGCAAAACAACTACCACCTCAATGCTTGCCCATGCCCTGATAAACGCTGGCGAGGATCCGACGATAAGCCTGGGCGGCGAGCTTGACCTCATCGGGGGAAATATCCGCGTCGGCCATTCGGACTGCTTTGTGACCGAGGCCTGCGAATATACCAACAGCTTTTTAAAGTTCTTCCCCACTATCGCCCTGATAACAAACATCGAGGAGGATCACCTCGACTTCTTCTCCGGCATTGAACAGATACGCGAGAGCTTCCGCCGCTTTGCCGAGCTTACCAAGGGTATCGGCTCAGTAGTCGCCTGGGGCGCTGATGAAAACATTCGTATCGCTCTTGACGGCTGCGGCTGCGATATCCATTTCTACGGTATCGGCCGCGAATTTGAATACAATGCAGAGCCGGAATATGAGCACGGGCTGGCGCGGTTCGATGTTTACAGGAACGATAAAAAGCTCTGCCATCTGGAGCTGAACGTTCCCGGCGAACATAATGTGTTAAACGCCATCGCCGCGATCGCCGTCTGCGACCTAATGGGAGCCGACCTGGAAAAGGCGGCCGCCGGTATCGAGGGATTTCGCGGCACGCACCGCCGTTTTGAGCGCAAGGGCTTTGTAAACGGCGCTGAAATAATCGATGACTATGCCCATCACCCGACAGAGATCATGGCCACTCTAAAGGCCGTACGGGATTCCGGCTATAAAAAGGTATGGTGCGTGTTCCAGCCCCATACCTACACCAGGACGCGGACGCTGTGGGATGAGTTTGTACAGGCTTTTGATAACGTCGACGAGCTGATATTGGTCGACATCTATGCCGCGCGCGAGAAGTATGACGGAAGGACGCGTTCGGAAGATCTGGCGCGCGATATCGCCCTCCGCGGCGTTCATACGCGCTACTGCCAGAGCTTTTCCGAGGCGGAGGAGCTTTTGCGCCGGGAGCTTAAGCCGGGAGAGCTGCTCCTGACAATGGGGGCGGGAAATGTGGTGGAGATCGGAGAGGATCTTTGCGGTGAAAAACATAATTAAAACAGAAAAAGGGGCGATAGTTTCCGCCCTCATCTGCAACATATTATGGGGAAGCGCGTATCCGGGTGTAAAACTTGGGTACGCCGCTTTTTCTGTGGCCGCCTCCGACTGGCAGAGCCAGCTTCTGTTTGCCGGGCTGCGGTTTTGCCTGGCAGGATTGGCGGTGCTTGTGATAGGAGCAGCGGCCGGGCGTTCCTTCCCGCGGATAAAACGGGAAAATATACCAAACGTACTCTTGCTTGCTCTTATCTATACGGCGGTACAGTATATTTTCTTCTATATAGGCCTTGCCCATACTACCGGCTCCAACGGCTCAATAGTCAATTCCTCGACCACCTTTATCGCCGTTATTGCCGCCCCGTTCTTCTACCAGGACGAGAAAATAACTCTGCAGAAGGCTCTGGGCTGTGTACTGGGATTTCTCGGCGTACTGACAGCGGCGGCCGCCGGAGGCCATGCTGGCTTTTCCTTTTTCGGCGAAGGCTTTATCTTCATTGCCGCCTGCTGCTTCGTTGCCGGAGGGCTTATCTCCCGCAGGGCGTCCGCATACGACCGGCCGATATCGGTGACGGGCTGGAATATGCTTTTGGGCGGTGTGATACTGTGCGCGGCCGGGCTTTTGAGCGGAGGCCGTTTGTCGTCCTTGACGCCCGCCGGATCAGCCGCGCTTTTGTACCTGGCCTTTTTATCGGCGGCGGCCTTTACGCTGTGGAATATGCTTTTAAAATACCGACCGCTTAGTTCTATAGCCGTCTATAATTTTATGATACCGGTCACAGGGACGCTTTTGTCCTCGCTGCTTTTGGGAGAGGACATCTGGCGGCTCAAATACCTCCTGGCGTTGGCGCTCGTATGCGCCGGGATAATCATAACTAACAGGAGGACAGCAAAATGAGCAAAAAACTTCAGGGAATAATCTTCATCATACTATCGGCGTTCTGCTTTGCCTGGATGAGTGCTTTTGTGCGCCTGGCCGGGGATCTGCCGTCGATACAGAAGAGCTTCTTCCGCAATTTCGTGGCCTTGATATTCTCCACCATCGTCCTTTTGCGGTCAAAAGAAAAATTCCGTTTTAACACCAAGAACCTGCCCGATCTTTTCTGCCGGGCATTCTTCGGTACGATCGGGCTTTTGTGCAACTTCTACGCCGTGGATCACCTGATGCTGGCGGACGCTTCGATACTCAATAAGCTGTCGCCGTTTTTCGCGGTCGTATTCTCGTTCTTTCTTTTAAAGGAGCGCATACGCCCCTATCAGCTGGCGGCGGTCGTTATCGCCTTTATCGGCAGCCTTTTCGTTATAAAGCCATCCGCCAGCGCCCTATCGCAGACCATACCGTCATTGGTGGGCTTTGCCGGCGGCATGGGAGCCGGTATTGCCTACACCTTTGTGCGCAAGCTCTCAAGCCAGGGCGAAAGAGGAGCTTTCATCGTGTTCTTTTTCTCCGCCTTTTCCTGCCTGGTGACGCTGCCTTATATACTGTTTTTCTACCAGCCGATGCAGCTGTGCCAGCTGGGATACCTGCTGATGGCCGGGCTGGCAGCCGCGGGCGGACAATTCACTATAACCGCCGCCTATTCGCGCGCCCCTGCACGCGAAATATCGGTGTTCGATTACACGCAGATAATTTTCTCCTCCTCGCTGGGATTTTTCCTCTTCGGCCAGGTGCCGGACGTATGGAGCGTATTCGGCTACGTTGTGATATGCGGCGTATCGGTATGGATGGCGATGATGAATCTGAAAAAAAGCCATGTATGATATGAAATACACAGCCGGGTGATTTGTTGAATCGGCTGTGGAAAAACTTTTGTAAACAAAACGACCGGAAGAGCTATTTCGCCCTTCCGGTCGTTTTATATTCAGCTTATCGCCGCTATCAGCTCCGCTGCCGCCGCCGTTATTTCCGGCAGGATATAGTTGGAGAAATTGGAGTTGTAATGGTTGTAATCACGCCACCAGCCCATCATTTCCTCCGCCCTGGCATTGGCCGCCGCGCGCTTTTCATCTTCCGTGCCCTGGGTATCGGCGTATACCTTCTGCACGTCCGCCGTCATCTTGTCATCGGACATCTGCCCTATATCGAGGAATCCAAGCACCTTGGGATTATCCTTGTTTTCCTCGTAAAGCTCGCGGATAGCGCGGTCGTAAGAATTGGTACGCATCCCCTTAAAGGCCATATTGTCCGCATCGTAGACCTTACCCTCCGTTTCCCCGTAATTGCCCGAGGGAGTGTAGGAACCGAGTATCACATAAGCGCCCATATCTATTATCGCGTTCATGTATATCTCATCATATTCCTTGAACTCCTCAAAGGTGCTTGAGGAATCATTGGTGCCCATGCCGCTTATCGAAACGACATCTCCCGGCCGTATATTGGCGAGGATATTGTTCAAAAGCCCTTCCGAATAAAAGCTCCTATGCTGGCGTCCGGCACGGCCGCTGTTATGGAAGGTATCTATAACCGCATCAAGCTCGGGATACTTCGTCAGATTATCCGTCTGGCTTGAGGTTATCGTATACGCCCAGGAACCATTCTGCTGAATGGTCGAATCGCCTATCGTCCACCAGTCAGGCTCCGCTGCCGCTGTTCTTTCCACCGGCCTTACCGACACCGACTCCAGCGTCCCGTCTATCTCAATATCCATTATATCATCGCCGAATATCGCTGTATTAAACACATCAGCCTTGGCGCCATCACTCTCCCGCACAAAGCCGGTGAGCTTGGAATTTATCCTCTCGCAGGTGAGCGAACCGTTATATACAGCCGTCACCTCGTATACCTTACCCTTTTCCAGCTTCAAGCGGAAAGTTCCTCCGGTAAGACCGTCATCGTTTTCCGAACCGCCGTCCACGCCGAAGCCAATGCTGTCGCTGTACGATGCTGCGGCGGATACGCTTGTGCAGCCGTCCTCGGCCGCGCCTGTGCCGAACACGAAATCAAGGCCGTAGAGCGTCGTCCTCACGCGCCGTGTTATCGTTTCTCCATCCGACCCTTGGGCGGAGGCCGTGATATATATCGTCTGCGGCTTAGCATCCGCGCTTACGCTCAAGGTGCCATCGGCGGCGATCGATACGCCTGCCGGTGATACCGCGGAGCCGTTTTCATCGGTAAGCGCATACGTCACTTGCCTGCCCGCGATCTCCTCGGCCTGACCGTTCCTTACAACGGCTGTAAATTTATACGTGCCGGCCGTATCAAGGCGGATACCGGCGGGCGCTGCGGTAAAGGACAGGCTGTCGCGCGTTCCCGTGAGCTTTATTGTAAGGGTCTTGGTTTTTCCGCCCACTGTCACCCTTATCGGCAATTCGCCCGAGGACGCCGCGCTCTCTATCGAAAGCGTTGCTGTGCTGCCCTCAGACGTTATCGATATGCCCTCGGCAAACTCATCGCCGACAGCCCATTCCGGCTTACCGATATATTCCGAACCGTCTGTCATCCCGGCTGTAACCGAAAGCTCTACCTCGTTACTGCCGTTTTCCGGGATCTGCGCCGTTGCGGGAGCCGTCACGCTGATTGTCGCTTCATCCACTTCCGCCTCGTACACTCTTATGTTGTTTACGTCTATCGAATTTTTATTGTCCTTGGTAAGCGATACACGATACGCACTCGCCGAGGTATACTCGTCAAAATCCATCACCCCGGACTCTGCCAACATCTCTTTTCCGCTGTAATCGTCAGCCAACTCATACACGCGCGCAAAGCACTTTTGTGACGTGGGATCGGCGTGGATAACGATATGATACCAGGTATCGCTGTCGGCCTCGTTGTATATCGTCTTACCGTTAAAACGCAGCTCAGAGCCGCTCTTGTTGAAACTGAACGCTGTTGAATCGGGAGCCGTCATCGTGCCGCCGCCAACGTAGGATACGCCGCCGTCAATGCCGAATCTCACATCCTGCTCGAACACCGTCTGCGTGCTTATCTGGCCTATCTCGTTATAGGCGACCATTGAATTTCCGCTGGCCGCCCGGGAAAACGATAAATATTTCCCGCTATTGTCGCCTGCAAATTTCATATAAGCACTGTCAGAGCCGTAGGTCCGCCAGCCGCCGAAGAGGAGATCGTTCTGCGACAGGCTGTAGCCTATCAGACTATCCTCGTATTTGTTGTAATCAGCCGTATAACCGGGCTTGGGAAGAATGTCGCGGGAGCTTTTATCCCCCAGGAGCACCAGCGGCCGCGATACCTCTATCGTTTTCCCGTTATACGTCACCTTGGCCGTGATGCGGCCGTAGTAATTGGCGGATGTGCGCTTGAGCTTGAAGTCCACCGCTGTATTATGGGCGGCTGTCGGCGACAATTCCCCGTAGCCCTCGCAGTAGGAGCTGCCGCTCTCGCCTGTCGGCCTGCCGTCAAGTATGCGGAAGCCGTCAATCGTCCATTCTACATTATAGTCGCTCACTCTTGAATCGGGAGAGCTTACAAGGCTTGTGCCCTGCTCGCCGGTTATCGTAAGCGATACGGGATTGGAGCCGAAGGTGTTCTCGTCCGCTCCCATCACCAGCTCGCCCCCGGCCGGGAATGAATTAAATTCAACGCTCTCCATCGCTTCGATATAATCCTCGCTTATCCGCCCGGTTATGGTACAGTCGGACGTTATGGGAAGCGTCGCCAGCTGCTCTGTCGTATAGAGCGCGCCATTTACCTCCCAGCCCTCAAAATGCTCGCCGTAGGCGGAGGTATCGGGGATATTTATCACGCTTTTGCCGTCTATCACGTACTGGTCAAAGGTATACGACTTGCAGGTCATCGTCACCTTATGATAGGTCGCCGCCAGATCGGATTCCCTGGCCTTATACAGCTTTATGTTGTCAATGCAGGTGTCAACGTTTGCAGTCGGGCCCAGGAGGTGTATGCACTTAAAGGACTTTATCCCCTCGCTCATGTCCGACACCCCACGGTAATATTCCACGCTGCCGTCACGGGAGGTCACGTATACTATGACCGTGCCGTTCTCGAAGCTGCCCACCACTTTAACGTGTATCCAGGGGTCGTTTTCTATCGCCGCCGTTGTCAGTGCCGGCTGGTTGTAATCCTCAAGCGAAAGCCCCGAATCGGACTTGCCGTTGTTTATCACGTACAGATCCTCATTGCGCGGCCTATCCATCGTGAACACGTACCGTTTGGTATTTTCCACACCGTGGTTCTGGTAAACAGAGCTTTGCGACTCCACCAGCTGCAGCTCCGACACGCGGCCGTTTCTGCTCGTCTTGATATCGGCTTCAAACACAAAATCCTCCGATACGGCCGAGCTGAGGTTGAAATAACCAGAACGCGAAGCATTGCCGCCGGTTATCGCCATATAGCGGTTTATACCGGAGGTTCTGTCGGTCTTCACCGAGGCCGTGCCCGCTGGAGAGAACCAGCCGTCGGCTACGCTGGCATCGCCCTTGCTGACTTCGTCAAAGCTCTCAAAATCCTGCTCATATATGATCTCTATCGGCTCCTCTGTCACTGCCGGAGCATCCGTAGGAGTAGGAGCCGGCGTTATTTCCGGCTCCTGGACGGGCGTATATACGAATACGTCCGCCAACGGCTTCATGGTGTTTATCGAATCCCATACAAGGACGCGGTCGCCTTCTGAAAGCTGTATCCCGTCTATTACCGCCCTTTGACCCTCAAATACCACAGGATCCATTTTTACATTCTTCATTGTTCCGTCACCATTATAGGAAAGTATCATCGCCAGCGCGCTTTGTGTGCCGTCCGCTGCGGTAAGCGTCAAGGCCTCCGCATCCTCGTCATAGCTCACCGTTACCGGATAATTCGAATCCGGGGCGATGCCCATGAGCTTCTTGGCCTCTTCTACGCTGTATACGCGGGTAACTCCCGTTTCCTCGCCGCGCATACTGCCCTCGTCAATACCGGCTATATCCTTGTAAGCGTATGCAAAATCGCTTGTTTCATAGCCCAGCTCGCTCATTCCGGCCGCTATTATCGAAGCCGCCAGAAGAGCCGAATGCTGCGTTAGGTGCAGGTTGTCGCCCACATGGTAATTGTTCGCCATCCAGTTCGCGTCACCGGTCTGTTCCCTGGCCTCGTTCACGTACTGCTGCGTCCATTTGTTAAGATCAATAAATGCTACACCCAGCTCTGACGCCAGCTCGCTCATAACGTTGGCGCCGGTCTCGGGATCATAGGTGAAATACGTCTTATGCTGATATTTACCGTTATATATGGGGCTTACGAGTATCGGGGTCGCGCCCTTGGCCTTGGCAGCGGTCGCCATATCGGAGATGTACTGCTTCGCCTCCTCGATACCGCGGTTCTTGTTGCCGTCATTGATACCGAAGTCAATGATAAGGACGTCGCCCTCGCTCATGTACCACAGCATATCATTGAAGGATTCATCGTGCCAGTCTTTGGCATATCTGCCTGCCTGACCAAGGTTATTGACCGCATATTTATCAGACAGCACCTTATCCAGCTGCGTACCAAAGCCGGTTATCATTATCTTATCGCTTGCCAGATCATCGCCGTCCATATCCTGCGGGAAATAATCGGCCGCCGTAGAATCTCCGGCTACCCATACCACCGGACGGCGGTACTGCTCGGGCACCTTCACAAACTCTATCGAGGTAATGCAGCCGGCATTGCTTCCGCCGCCGGTATTGCCGACCGTGATATCGGCCGTTCCTCCCTCAACATTTATCTGTTCCGCCGTAAGATAGGCCTCGGATGCATTTCTGTTGAACGTTGATCCGCCGCTGCCGCCCAGGTTCTGCATGAACTGACGCCCGTTTAGATACACGTCCGCCCGGCCTGTGGCCTTTCTGTAAACGCTTATATCATATGCACCGTCAGGCAGGTCGGCCTTTATCGGCCTTCCGTCTACGGCGTTATAGCCGTTTTCGGTGATAGAGCCGACATTCAAAAGCCCATAGCCCGTATCTCGCGAGTAGGAATTTACGCCTACCTTTGTATAACCGTTGATATACGGGCTATCGCTTGAGGAAAGATTCGTAAATTCAAACTTGTATTCGGGAACCACCGTTACCGTCCCGCCGGTAGTATTCGTTACCTTGCCGCCGACAGCCTCCTGGGAGGTATAGCCCCCATCACTGTAGATACGGAAGCTGTTCGTCCCATACGTCACAAGCGGTGATACGTCTATTGCCGTCTCCGAGGATGTTATCTCAGAAACTCCCGACCGCACGTCAAGTGTCACCTTATTAGCCGCCGCATCCGAGCCGGTATCTATCACCAAACTCACCACAGCGTTTCCTGCCGCCTTGGCAGTAAGCGTAGTCCCGTCCACCGCGATCACAGAAGGATCGGAGGATACGACCTGTGAAATTTTTACATATTTTGTTATATCATGGCCGTTGGTATCGATAACAGTGGCCGGCTTTATATCCGTGCTCATTCCTACGCCCAGCGTCAGCGCGCCGGAAAGCTCGTAGGAGGCCACCTCCGCCCAGCCGACTATCTGAACGGACTTTGAGGCGATAGTCCCTGCCGGGACTGTGCTGCCGCCGTTTACTGTCGCCGTCACTGTCGCCGTCCCTTCCGCCGCCGTATCGGCTACGGACAGGACGCCGGTGGCCGGGTCTATCGAAACGCCGTCTACTCCCGATACCGACCAGGTCACAGTCTCTTTGGCATCCTCATAGGATTTCTCCAGCGTGTACTGCCAGGCGACTGTGCTGCCCTTTACCTTTGCTATCGCCCCTTCGCCCTCAACGCTCAGCGAGATCGCGGGGATAGTGGCCTTTATATGCAGGTTGTCGATATCCACCTGGTCGCCGGCAAGCCAGGAATATACGTCTATTGTATCGATAACGGAAACGTTGGTATCGCCGAAGGGAACGTTTTCTGCGGCGAGGTATTCCGTGCTGCCGTCAAGCGACGTCACCCTGTAGGACATAACAGCATCGGAGCAGTTGAATACCAGGTCATAATGCGCCCACTGGAAATCGGTTATCTTGCTCTCATCGGAAGCGTCGCCGTTTATCTTTAGCTTATCAGTCAGATCCGCGCCGTTGATAGCGAAATCCTCCTTAAACACGCTCATCGTCAGGGCCGAGCCGGTCGATGAGGGATTTGCTCCGCTTGAGCCGCCGAAATTGTCTCCGCGCAGCTGGCTGTCGCCGAAGTTCACATACGTGCGCTTTCCTGCGCCGATATGCATATCGAACGAAAGTTCCACCGTCTTTGCCCCATCGGTGTAGCTGCCCAGATCCATTGTCGCCCCAAACGCCTTGCTTGTGCCGACGCTGCCGGAGGAGGCAAGCGAAAGATACTTGTCGGATGCGTCCGCTTTGGCCTTATAGGTCTGGCTCATATCGGCCGAGCCGGTTTTGGCAAATACGGGAGAGGCGGCCGCTTCATCATTATAGTCAAACGATACCTCAACCACCTCATCGTCTGTCGGCTCAAGCGTGGCCGGAGGAGCCATGGTCGGCTCGGCCGTAGGCGATATGGGATCGTCCTCCGCCCCAGTCACCGGTATCGGCTCTATGGAGCTGTCGTAGAAGGCTGCAATGTTGTGACCGGCAGTCGTTCCTACCGCATTATATACCGGCTGATAATAGTGGTACTGGTCGCGCATCCCGGCTAGGTATTCGTCCGAATAGAACGAGGCCACCGAGGTTATATCATCATGCTCCGCATCAAGACGCTGCTGATAGCGGTTCACATTGGCGTAGTTTGTATCCTTGTCTATAGCATCCTGAGAAGGCGTCTGACCTTCCTCAAGGCCGTAGTTTATGTTGTAATGCCCGGTCTGGACGATAAACTTATCGGTAACGCCCGTGTTCTCCTCCATGTAGTCAAAGAAGCTCAGCGTACCATTCTTATAGCTGTCCTCGGAGGCCGCCCGGTCGGCGTCCGCCTCTCCCTGGCACCATACTATCATCTTGCGGCGGATGGTATAGCCGCTGGCGGTGAGGAATTCCTCCGCCTCCTTAAAGCGGGAAACAGCCTCCGCCCGTACCCCGGAGCCGTTCCACCAATTGAGATTGGTGCCGCCTCTGGAGCACTGCACGCCCACCAGGGGAACGCCCGTCTGCTGATAATAGCTTTCCATCAGAGCCGATACCATATCGCCGCTTCTTCTGTCCACGCCGTTGGAACCGGCGTCGTTTACGGTACTGTTATTTTCATATTTGCCGAACGGCTCCGAGACCGTAGAAAGTACCGACGGCTCTGTCACGCCGTGGAACTCGTAGCCGTGCCCGGGAGCGCAGGAGATCGCCTCTTCATAATCGCCGCGGCCGCACATATTGGATTGACCCATGAATATCGCCAAATCTACCGTTTTGTCGTTATCCTTTTCCCCGAAGAGGAAGTCGAAAAGACCCGCTTCGGATGCGGCCTTTTCGGCTACCGCATGGCCGTCATAGGGGTATTCGGTATACCGTACATTGGCCGCTCCCTCCGACTGGAGAGCACTTACGATCCTTCTTGCTTCGGTCACCGGGACCTGTTCGTCCATGTATCCATGAAATGCCCATACGGCCGTGCCCGAATCGGCCAGAGCCTGTATCATCTGCGTATCGGATACGCTGCCCGCGCCGCCTATAGGTACTATCGCTTCAAATTTGTAGGGTTCACGCAGAGCAAGCTCCCATACAGCCGCCGCTCCTGCCGACTGGCCGGCAAGTATTATCCTGCCCGTATCCGCTCCGGAATTTTGCGCTGCGAAATCATCGATAAGGCCGCTCACCATCGAAAGGTATACGCTCGGATCCGGTGCCATGGTATAGGACGCGTCCTCATACCCTTCTACCCATTCCCCATCCTCGGGGCATTGGGGAGCTATCAGTATACAGGGGGCGGCAGCCGCTGCCGCATTGAAGATATACTGTGCATTATAGAGCTGGCTGACGTTGTCGGAGCCGTTCCTCGACTCGCTGTGCAGATATACCACTACCGGATACTTCTGGGAAGCATCATAACCCTCGGGCAGACGGTAGCGGTAGCCAATAGTATTTTCACCGTCAGTATAGCTGCCCTCAGAATAGCCCTGGGCTATCTCAGGGATCGCCTGCTCCTTGTCCGAATCAAAATAGGAAAGCGACAGGTCGTCAAGATATATGCTCCTGCCGGCCGTCTTGGAGCGGGTGCTCTCGGCCGCAAAGCATGCCACATCGCCCGTGGCCTCCGGCTGGATGCTGCCGGTGAATACCGTATCGCCGATCGTGACCTCGGCCGTCTTTGACCAGAAATCCACGCTGTTTTTAAACAGGGTCGTCTCTGCCTTCATGCCATCGTCTGTCACAGCGTTTATCGCCGCCGTTATATCGCCGTCAGCAGCAACCGTCTCGCCGCCTATGCGCAGCTGAGCTATCCCGTTATATTTTTCAAACCGGCAATATATAAGCTCTATGCCTTCGCTGTCGGTCATCGTGTAGGTAAAATACTGCTGTCCCAGATTGCCCACGTTCAGGTTGAACGAAAGATCAACGTTGCCCTTTAGGGGCTTATCGAAATCAACGCTTAACCCGCCGCTTTCGGTCGTGTTGGCATCAAATTTTATGTTCTGATTACCGCTGTCCCAGGACGCAGAGCCGCTTACCACCGGCACATTCACTCCCTCAGAGGACGTCTGATCCGCAGAGAAATCCCAGGTATAAGGCAGCTCGAACGGAGCCGGGGTCACCGAGGGATCCTTAGTCGGTGCTTCGGTCGCCGGTGCAGAAGGGGTAAAGGTTATAGTGTCCACATAGGTGGAACCCTTGCGGTAGCCGAAATTGTAGGTAGTGCCTGCCTTGGCATCGTCTATAGTTATCGTGCTGCCGTAACCCTCATACGTATCGCCGCTGAACCAGCCTATGTCCTTGCCCTCTACGACCAGAGTGCCATCGGCCGGGGCGGTGAAGGATATATAGGAACCGTTTTTGTATTTCCCGTTACCGTTGCAGACAGTATCGCTCTTTATGTATACCTTGCCGTCAGCTGACACGTATGTGCCCTCATATGTAAGCACTGCGGTAAGATTTTCATCGATGACGACAACGTCTTCCGCCTCCCCGTAGCTGGTATCCGCGCCGTTTTCTACCAGCTCCATAAAGTCGTACACATATGCGCCGTTATCAGCAATTGCTGCAAATACGCTGCTTTCGGGCGTTTCTGAAAAGACAGCGCCTGCGGGGACTGTCCCCAAAAGCATTGCTGATGATAATATCGCCGCTATGCATTTTTTTAGTGACTGTTTCATAATTTCCTCCTTTTCCTTTAATGGTTTTGGTGTATTTTCATAATTTAATTATAACTCCGTTTTATCAAAAGGGAATTGCATAAATGCGCTTCTTTATTGCAAAAATTGACCTGGATTTTTCGCAAAGCAAAAAGACCCCGGAGCTGTCCGGGGCCTTTTCGGGCGGAGAAATATCTATGAATGCAAGAGAGGAGATTTTTTTGTATACAGCTTATTTTACGATAACAACTTCCTGGACAATGTCCTCGTATATCTTGATGAATACTCTGTTGTTCTCGTCCTCGTCAAAGGCCTGTATATCTCCCGTTGTGGAAACCTCTATATTGTTCTTGGACTTAGCGGTATCCACGGTGTAAACAGTCACGTCCGAAGCAAGGTCGTAGTTGACAGCGGCGCCGTCAGATACGCTCACGTTTATCGAGGAAGCGAATTTCTTGGTCACCTTGCCGTATACCGTCACCAGATCCTCGGCCGGCTCACGGGTAAACTCTGTCTCTTTTTCGCTTACATCGAAGAGCACTCTAAGGCTTACTATCTCACCATCGGCGTTCGTTCTGTACTGGATGATATCGCCGTTTTCCAGAGGCTGGTCGCTATTCTTCACCAGTATGCCCTCTTCCTCTGCCAAAAGCGATACTTCCTTGCCCTCAACAAATGCTGTCAGGTTATCCGTTACAGTATCCTCGCTGTTCACAGCTGTACCTACGGCCTTTACGACCGCTATCGGGGCGTTGGCCTCCGCCGAAACCTCGGCGTTCGTTACCACTACCACGCCGGCGGAGAAATCCTCTTCCCTATCGTATACCACTGCGTTATAAGCCTGCTCGTCCTCAAAGAGCGACTTGTCGGCTATCGAATACTCGTCCGAACCATCGGGGATATTGAACACGATAGTCTTATCCGTTATCTTGACGCTGCCCAGCTTGGAAGTGGCGGCGTTGTATACGGCGTCCTCGAGTTTATAGTTCATCACGAACGCGGACTTATCGGCATTGCCTGTTGATGTGTTGTCCTTGGCAGTGTTTATAGCCGTCAGCTTGCCGGAGGTGTTTGTGCTGTAGGTCACCAGCTGACGCTCGGTGCCGTTGGCTTCCTCATTCTGAAGCTCTGTCACTACCTCGGAAGCCTTAACGCCGCTTCTGCCGTTGAAACGTATCTTGTCGTTGGCAGTAACGACTACCTCCTTGCCCTCCTTGGTGAAGAGCTTGAACTGTACTGCTTCCTCATTCGTATTCACATAAGCGCGCATGAGATAAGCGTAGTTGGTAGATCTTGCCGCTGTGGTATCAACAGCCGCTATCTTGCCCTCGATATCCAGGTAGAACGTACCCTCAAGTCCTATCGACAGCTCCTCGGTGTAGTTGGCTGCCGCCTCGTAGAGCTGGCCATCGATATAATAGCCGTCCTCACTTACCGAGGAGATCTTGCCCGCTACCTTATCGTTTGTCACGTACACATCGAACAGCTCTCCATCAATGCTCTCTGCTATCGAAAGCACGTCATACTCGGCAAGCTCGGATACCTCCACGCTCTGGCCGTTCTTTGTTATCTGATACTCGACTTCGTCGTTAAGCTGTATCGTCGGCGCCCCATATTTATCGATTATCTTGCCGTTTGCTGTCACCTCTTCTACCACCATGTTGTAGAAGCTGGTAACGAACACTATATCATACTTTCCGTCACGGTCGGTGTCCAGAAGCGTGATGCCGCCGGCAGCGTCCGTCATATCCAAAAGCTCATCGTTCATCTCCTCATACTTGCCGTTATAGATAAGCACTGCTTCCGAAGAAAGCTCGGCTGTTTTCTTATTGGAGGAGTTTTTGTTCTCATAGTATTCTATCGCTTTGTTGGAATTTTTCTCGGTCACGGAGATGAAATTGTCCGCCGCTACAGAGAGGGTGGAGTTCTCCGACTTCTTGGGCATAGCAAGTATTATCACTTCGCCGTCCCTGCTGTCCTCAACGTAGTACACCACGTTGTGGCCGAAAAGATTGTTCATATTATAAGCGGTGTCATAGACCTTGTCGCCTATCTTCACCTGACCGGCAGCCAAATTGGAGGAGCCGTCCAGGCTGGTGTTCTCAATAGCCGTAATCTGACCCTCGTGTCTGGTAACGTTTAAAACATCGTTTAAGAGAGTTTTGTCTACTACCTCGTATTTTGCAGATGTGCCGAAGCCTGTCTTTTCCATCAGCTTTACATCCAGAGCGTTGGATGTCATATAAGCAACGTTTCCTCTGGTGATAGCCTCGTTCGTGCTGCCCTCCACGTTCTTGTTTATGCCGTTGGAGGAGCCGACACTGATATAACCGGTCGGATAACCGCCCTTATCGTCAGCCATCGGCGTATAGCCGGTAGCTCTTACCATTATCGCCATAGCCTCGGCGTAGGTTATCGAATCGTTGGGACGGAAGTTGCCGTCGCCGTCGCCCTCGATAAGCCCCTGAGCAGTAGCGATATTGATATAGCCGTTCGCCCAGTGGTCTGTGCCCACATCGTTGAACTTCGTCTCGCCCTTGGATGATTCCGCCGCGCTCTCAAGACCCATTGCGTGCACCGCCATCTTGGCAACCTCTGAACGGATTATCGTATCGTCAAGACGAAACTCGCCGTTCTCATCTCCGTTCATTATCCCCAGTGCTCTTAATATCTGCACCGGCTCCTCAAACCTTGTGCCGCTAACGTCCTCGGGAACGTTCATCGCCATCGCTCCCATAGAGCCAGAGGCGATCATAGCTGCCAGAAGTGCGCTTAACAAGTTCTTTCCTTTCATTAAGTTGACCTCCTTAAAGTCCGGGGCTTTTGGCCCCCTGTACATAACTTCTTCCGGCTGACCGTTGTCTTATGTCAACCTTGACTACATCATACACGATTTTATGCATGGTTTCAAGCCATAATTTTTGGTAAACCGACTTTATCGGAGGACAATATATATGTAGGAACATTAAAATTTTAACAGTAATTTTCAGATTTGGAAAAATATACATAAAAAATAGGCCGTCCGATATACCGCGGTCGATATACCGGACGCGCCTTTTGCAGTCATACGATTTACTTTTCTATCAGGCTCTGACCGGTCATCTCCGCCGGTTTATCAAGCCCCATCAGATCAAGCATAGTCGGCGTAAGGTCGGCCAGCCTGCCCTCGTGCAGCTTCACATCGCCTGCGCCCAGCAGGATAAAGGGCACAGGATAGGTGGTATGCGCCGTGAACGGCTCGCCGGTCTGCTGATCGACCATGCAGTCGGCATTGCCGTGGTCGGCGGTGATAAGCACCTTGCCGCCCTTGGCCATTATAGCGTCTACGACCTTGCCCAGGCACTCGTCAACAGCTTCCACCGCTTTAACGGCAGCCTCGAACACGCCGGTATGACCGACCATGTCGCAGTTAGCGAAGTTTAGGATAATGCAGTCATACTTATCCTCATTTATCAGCTCCACGCAAGCATCCGCCACAAGATAAGCGCTCATCTCCGGCTGCATATCGTAGGTGGCTACCTTGGGGGAAGGGATCAGCTTTCTGTCCTCGCCCTCATACACATCCTCCACGCCGCCGTTGAAGAAGAAGGTAACGTGCGCGTACTTCTCGGTCTCCGCTATCCTAAGCTGCGTATAGCCCTTCTTGGAGATATATTCGCCAAAGGTATTGGTAAGCTTTTCCGGCTTAAAGGCAACATCCACATTGGGCATCGACGCATCATACTGCGTCATGCACACGTAATGCACAGGGAAAAACTCCCGCTCAAAGCCTGTAAAATCAGCGTCCACAAGCGTCCTTGTTATCTCCCTTGCTCTGTCGGGACGGAAGTTGAAGCATACGACCGAATCATTGGCGGATATCTTCGCTACCGGCTGACCGTTTTCGATCACCGTTGCCGGGATTATGAACTCATCGGTTATCAGGGCGCCGTTTTCGTCCTTTGTCTCGTAGGAGGTCTCCATCATCGAGATTACGTCCTCTGTGGGAACGCCCTCTCCGCGGACGATGGCCTTATACGCCTTTTCCACACGATCCCAGTTGGTATCCCTGTCCATGGCGTAATATCTGCCCATAACGTTGGCTATCTTGCCTACGCCCAGCTCATCCATCTTCGCCTGCAGCTCAGCCAGAAAATCAACACCGGAAGTCGGCGAAACGTCTCTGCCGTCCATTATGCAGTGCACGTATACCTTGGTAAGCCCCTGTCTCTTCGCAAAATCAAGAAGCCCGAAAAGGTGCTCGATATGGCTGTGCACGCCGCCGTTAGAAAGAAGGCCGATAAAGTGCAGCGCCGAATCATGCTCCTTGCAGTTGGCGGCCGCCTTTAAAAGAGCCTCGTTCCGGAAGATGTCACCGTCCTCGATGGACTTGGTTATTCTTGTAAGCTCCTGGTAAACTATGCGTCCCGCGCCGATATTGGTGTGGCCGACCTCGGAGTTGCCCATCTGCCCATCGGGAAGCCCTACGTCAAGGCCGCTGGCGAAAAGGCGCGTATGAGGATATTTTGCCATATAACTGTCGATATTCGGTTTATTGGCCGCCTTGATGGCGTTGCCATGCTCGGCCGTGATGTCATTAAGGCCGAAGCCGTCCAGAATGATCAAAGCGATCGGTGATTTTGACATTAAATCATCTCCTTTAAGATAAAAAATTTATTGGCAGACAAAAAGGGGCCGACCCGGCAAATGCCGAAAGTAAGCCCCTTAATGCATCATTATTTAGCAGCCTCTGTTATCTTGGCGAAATCAGCCGACTTCAGCGAAGCTCCGCCGATAAGTCCGCCGTCGATATTGGGCTTTGACAGAAGCTCAGCAGCATTCGAGGCGTTCATGCTGCCGCCGTACTGGATAGTAACAGCCTTGGCGGTCTCTTCATCGTAGAGCGAGGAAAGTATCGCTCTGATACCGCCGCATACCTCCTCCGCCTGCTCGGCTGTGGCCGTCTTACCGGTACCGATAGCCCAGATCGGCTCGTAAGCAACCACTACCTTGGCCGCGTCAGCCGCACTGATACCGGCAAACGCCTTCTTTATCTGGATAGCGATAAGATCCATCGTTATCCCTGCTTCCCTCTGCTCAAGCGATTCGCCCACGCATACGATAGGCAAAAGTCCCTTTTCCAGAGCCTTTATCGTCTTTTTGTTGACCGTCTCGTCAGTCTCGGCAAAATACTGCCGTCTTTCGGAATGGCCGATGATAACGTAAGTTACGCCCAAATCATTGAGCATATCGGCGCTGACCTCGCCGGTATAGGCGCCCTTGTCCTCAAAATGCAGATTCTCCGCGCCGATCTTCACGTGCGTGCCCTCCGCGCCTTTTATAGCCTCGGACAGGTTCACAAACGGTGTGCAGCATACGACCTCGCAGGAGGCTCCCTTTGTCGCCTCGGCTACCTCTTTAACAAACTCGCAGGTCTCGGAAGGAAGCTTGTTCATTTTCCAGTTTCCGGCAATTATATATTTTCCCATCGCGTTTATCTCCTTTTGATTATTTCTTACAGTCAATTGCGAAACTTTTATTTATCAGTAAGAGCGGCGATACCCGGCAGCTCCTTGCCCTCCAGAAATTCCATGGAAGCTCCGCCGCCTGTCGATATGTGGCTCATCTTGTCGCCCAGACCGGCCTGGTTCACAGCAGCAACACTGTCACCGCCGCCGATTATCGTGATAGCATCGATATCCGCCAGCACCTTGGCAATAGCGTTCGTGCCCTTAGCAAAGTTAGGCATCTCAAATACGCCCATGGGGCCGTTCCATACGACCGTCTTAGCGTCCTTTACAGCCTCGGAGAACAGCTCTATCGTCTTGGGGCCGATATCGAGTCCCTGCCAGCCATCGGGGATACCCTCCTCAGAGGTCACTACCTTGGAAGGAGCATCGTTGTCAAAAGCCTGGGTGATGACTGTATCTACCGGTATCAAGAGCTTTACGCCCTTGTCCTTAGCCTTGGCCATCATTTCCTTGGCATAGTCGATGTAATCCTCCTCCAAAAGCGAATCGCCCACCGGCTCTCCTGTCGCCTTCATAAATGTATAAGCCATACCGCCGCCGATTATCAGTGTATCCACCTTTTCCAGGAGGTTATTTATAACGGATATCTTCGATGATACCTTTGAGCCGCCCAGTATAGCCGCCAGCGGTCTTTTGGGGTTGTTTACCGCATTGCCCAGGAAATCTATCTCCTTCTGGATAAGGTATCCGGCAGCGGCTGTCGGCAGGTACTTTGTAACGCCGACATTCGAGCAGTGAGCACGATGAGCGGTGCCGAAGGCATCGTTTACGAACAGATCGGCCAGAGAAGCAAGCTCCTCGGAGAAGCTGTCCGCATTCTTCGTCTCTTCCGCTCTATATCTGGTGTTTTCCAGGAGCACAACATCACCGTCAGCCATCTTGGCGACCGCAGCCTTGGCATTCTCGCCGACAACGTTGTCGTCAGCCGCAAAAACCACTTCCTTGCCCAGCTTTTCCGAAAGCCTCTTGGCTACCGGAGCCAGCGACAATGAGGGCACGGGCTGTCCCTTGGGCTTGCCCATATGCGAGCAGAGTATTACCCGGGCGCCGTTATCCATAAGATACTTGATGGTCGGAAGCGCGCCGACGATTCTGTTCTCGTCGGTGATATTTCCCTCGCTATCGAGCGGAACGTTGAAATCACAGCGGACAAGCACCTTTTTGCCGCGCACGTCCAGATCTTCTACGCTTACCTTGTTGTACATAATAAAACACCTCGTTTTAATATTTTTTTTAGTCAATTGCGAAACCTTTTCGCAATTGATCTCTGGCTAAGGAAGAAAATAAAAGTTCCGTTGATTGGCGGTCTACGACCGCTGAAACTTTTATTTTCGCAATTTTTGACGCGCATGTCGTCAAAAATTGATTGAAATTCGAGGGTTTCACCCTCGAGCTCCCAAAAATAATGAAATAATTGTAAAACGCTGCCGCGTTTTGCAATTATCTAATATTTTTTCATATTATCATAAGAACCGGCTCTGTTTGAGCCTGTCCTTTTTATACATATATATTGTATCTTAAATCATCATTTTTTGCAAGAGATTTTTTGAAAAATGTTGGGAGAATTTTAACATCCGCTTTGGCACATATGTACAAAACTGTTATTGGCGCGTTATTTTTATGAAAAATTTTATTAAAATCTACAAAAACCTATTGCAATGATAGGAATAATGTGATATAATATAGATACCATAAACAAAAAAGGAGATGATCGGTCATGAAGAAGAGAACGATAGCCTTAGCGCTTGGAGCCCTGTGTATGGTAAGCGCGGCAGCCGGAGCTGCTGCGACCGGGATAGTTCAGCAGATACAGGCTGAGCTGCGCGGTGATTTTACGATCGTTATAGACGGGCAGACACGCACGTTCAAGAATGTGAACGGCGATACCGTATACCCACTTTTGTATGAAGGAACGACCTATCTCCCGGTAAGAGCGATCGGAGAATTGATGGGCAAGACGGTGTATTGGTTTGAGGACGAAAAAAGGGTGGAGCTGAGAGATGAGACCTCCACGGTCACTGACGCCGATGTGATAATAAACGGCGGGAACGCATCCTCCGGCGGCGGAGGCGGCGCGGCCGTTAATCCGGCGCCCGCAGACGGCGGTATCACCGTAGAGGACGCTAAGCGCATAGCCGCCGAGAAAGCGGGCTTTACCGTGGACGAGGTGCAGTTTAAGCGCACGGAGCTCGACCGCGACGACGGCGTAGTGCATTACGAGGTGGAATTTTGGAAGGACAACACCGAATATTCGGCTGATATCCGCGTATCCGATGGAGCGATACTGAGCTGGGATATCGATGTTGAGGGCAGTGCACCCCCGGCTGTTTCCGGCGAGGGGATAACCGCGGATGATGCTAAGCGTATAGCCGCCGAGAAAGCGGGCTTTACCGTGGACGAGGTGCGGTTTGATCGCACGGAGCTTGACCGCGATGACGGAGTTTTACGCTATGAGGTGGAATTTTGGAAGGACGGCGTTGAATACTCGGCCGATATCCGCGTATCCGACGGCGTGATCCTCGAGTGGGACGTGGACCGTGATGACTAAGGTCCGTCCCTCAGAGCACAGATAATATAAACACCGCCTGCATACTGCGGCTTTTTCACAAGCCCTGCGGTATGCAGGCGGTATATTTTTTACTTCATCTGGCTCTGTTTCTTCCAAAACAGCTCTTTTACCGTATCATACGCCATCTTCGGGCGGCGGTATTCATCGAGGACGCCCTTGTTGTTGTGGCAGCGGGCACGGGTGGCAAACCAGTCGCCCTCCTCGGTAACGCGGCAGTCGGCAAACTGCCAGATGAACACTCCCGTTATGCGGTCATCGTTCAAATATACATCAAGGTTCTCGCGGATGATATCCGACTGCCTCTCTTCGCTCCACTTGCAGCGCGAGCGGTCACGGTAGCCGTAGATGGCGGCCGCTCCTACCTCGCTTACGATTATAGGCTTACCTTCGCCGCCGGAACGTTTTATCCATTCTATCTCCTCATCGTTGCGTTTTTGGGGAGAAACATCCTGATACCAGCCCGAATACATATTAAACGATACTATATCCTCAAGGTCAAGGCAGATATCGGTAAAATGGCGGCAGGTAGCCGAGGTTGTCGGACGCGATGTATCCATAGAACGGATCTGACTGTACTGACGGGCGTATTTCTCCCGTCCCTCCTCCGTCTCCGAGGCGCATTCGTTCAGGATGCCCCAGATCACTATCGAGGGATGGTTATAGTGGTTCTCTATCATTTCCCGGATACAGTCCTCGCACTGGCGGTCAAAGTTGGGGTTTTGCATAGCCTCCAGCACCAGGCCGCGGGCATGGTTCTCCTCCCACACCAGCATACCGTATTCATCGCACATATCAAGGAATCGCTCGTCATTGGGATAATGGCAGGTACGGACGGCGTTGGCGCCCATGTCGCGCATCAGCTCCATATCATGCGCCATGTGCTGCACATCGACTGCGCAGCCCTGCTCGGCGTAATCCTCATGGCGGTTGAAGCCGATCAGATATACCGGCTCATCGTTCAAATAGATACGCTCCCCCTTGACCGCGACCGTGCGGAATCCGACCCGTTCAATAAGATCGTCCGTCTCTTTCCCATCCGCGATAAGCGTGCAGCGCATAAGATAAAGCTGCGGCTCCTCACACGACCACATCGAAACTCCCGGGAAATCTCCCTCAAGCACCGCCGTCCTGCTCTCTCCCGCAGCAAGGCGCAGCTCTGACGAAAAACTCTGTCCGGCCAGCTCGACAGCTACCGTGCAGGAGGCCTCCCCGCCGGAAATATTCTCTACCAGCGTCTCTATCCGTCCCTTCCACAGGCCGTTTTCCCGGTAAGGAGTGAAATGGGAATACTTTATGTATATGCCGGGCAGGTACTCAAGCTCCACCGGACGGGTGATACCGCCGTAAGTATAATAATCATTGGGGACATGGAGGGCGGAATGCTCGCCGAAGCTGTTGTCGACCTCCACCCGCAGCTCATGTTCTCCCGCACTCACATCCGGTATCACGGCGGAAAACGGCGTAAAGGCGTTATAATGTTCCACCACAAACTCGCCGTCAAGATATACGCGCGCCGTATGGCTCACGCCCTTGAATTCCAGACGGATGCTGCCGTCCTTTTCAATATCTAACGTTTTTTTGTATTCTCCCTGTCCGCGATAGGACGCAAGCGCGGGATGCTGTTCCCAGCAGCCGGGCACCGGCAGGCGGTAATCCTTGCCTTCGGAAGAAAAGCTCCAAAGCCCGTCAAGAGAGACGGTGCGGCGTATCTTATGGGTCTTAAAAAGTCTGTTCATCTTTCTTCCTCCTCCGATATCGTTATATTTTTCAAGGTCACATTATCCACGTTTTCACACAAAAGCGCATCAGCCGCGCCGAGGCTGATATTTTCAAGCGTTATCCCCCGCAGATGCTTCTCCGGCAGGCCCCTGAGCTGGATGCCGCCGCTGTTATTGCATCCCTTTATATCCCTTATGGTGATGTTTTCAAATTCCGGCGGCGTATCGGAAGCCGGCTGTATCGTGCTGTACTCATAAAACATATTCACCTGCACCGCGCGGTCGGTGACGCCGTTTATATTTATCCTCTCCACCAGCACGTCCTCAACTCGTCCGCCGCGGCCGCGCATCGACTTGAGCCGGATACCCTGCATCGTGTTTTCTATACTGCAATCATATACGCGCACGTTTCTCACGCCGCCCGACATCGCGCTGCCGATAACGATCGCCCCGTGGCCGCCGGTCATACGGCAGCCGCGTATCTCGATATCCTCGCAAGGCCGCCCTACGCGCATACCATCCTCGTTAAGGCCGGAATTTACCGCTATGCAGTCATCGCCGGTGTAAAAGCGGCAGTTCTCGATCAATACCCGGCGGCAGGAGTCGGGATTCAAACCATCGGTGTTGGGGCCGGTGGTATGGACGGTGACGTTTCTGACCGTAACGTCTTCACAGTAGACCGGGTGCAGCGTCCACTGCGGTCCCTCTTCTATCGTAAAATCCTCCAAAAGCACTCTCTTGCAGTTTATCGTCTGTATAAACGAGGGCCGCAGGGCTGCTTCCTTCGTAGCAAATACCCTCTCCTCCACGGGAACGCCCGCAAGCGACATCCGGTAAAGCTCCTCCGCCGCCGGATGCTGGAGCTTTTTCCAGCTCCACCAGCTCTCGCCGTTGCCGCGCAGCTTGCCCTTGCCGCAGACGGCGATATTTTCACAGCCATCGGCGTATATGAGCGGAGAATAGTTGAAGCATTCTATCCCTTCCCAGCGCGTGAACACCGGCGGCAGATAATCGTCGGGGTCATCGGAAAACGATACGACCGCCCTCTCGTCAAGGCGCAGCCTTATGTTGCTTTTTAAGTGGATAGGCCCCGAGAACCATTCCCCGGCCGGGACGAACACCTCTCCTCCGCCCGTTTCGGCGCAGCTGTCCACGGCAGCCTGCAAAGCCTTTTTGCCGTACTGTCTGAAATCCTCTGCGTTTATCACAAGTTCTTCCTCCCTGTCCTTATTTAGTCAATTGCAAAACGATGCTGCGTTTTCAATTATTTTCTGTAATCCTATTATATCGCAGGCAGGCGGATATGTCGCATCTTTTATTGCCCGACCGGAATAAGTAACCGTCAAATATTGCTCTGTTGTTCCTCATAAATACCAATTTAATATAAAACGAAGGGAACGGCGGTGTTTGACGCCGTTCCCTTCATTCTGCACTGTTTTGGGTGTTATTTTCCTAAAGCCTGATCGAGATCCTCGATTATATCATCGGCATTTTCTATGCCCACGCTCAAACGGATAAGATCAGCACCTATGCCGCATTCTGCAAGCTGCTCATCGGTCATCTGCCTGTGGGTAGTGCTGGCCGGATGCAGGGCGCAGGTACGGGCGTCGGCCACATGGGTGACGATGGCCGCCAAACGCAGGCTGTCAAGCAGCTTCACGGCCGCCTCCCGGCCGCCCTTAACGCCGAACGACACTACGCCGCTGGCTCCGTCCGGCAGGTATTTGTCAACGAGCGGACGGTACTTGCTTGATGCAAGGCCGGGATAGTTGACCCAGCTTACGCGGCTATCGTTTTCCAAAAATTGGGCGACCTTAAGCGCATTTTCGCTGTGGCGCGCCATTCTCAAATGCATGGTCTCCAGGCCGAGATTCAAGAGGAAGGCGTTCATCGGCGCAGGGGTGGCACCCAGATCGCGCATCAGCTGCGCCCTGGCCTTGGTGATATATGCAGCCTTGCCGAAGCGCTCGGTATAGATCACCCCGTGGTATGATTCGTCCGGCTCTGTAAGGCCGGGGAATTTGCCCGAGGCTCCCCAGTCGAACCTTCCGCCGTCCACGATCACTCCGCCCAGGCTCACCGCATGGCCGTCCATATATTTGGAGGTGGAATGGGTGACGATATCCGCTCCGAACTCGAACGGACGGCAGAGGATCGGCGTAGCAAACGTGTTATCCACGATAAGCGGTACGCCGTGCGCGTGCGCAAGGTCGGCGAATTTTTCGATATCCAGCACGTTTAAGGCAGGATTGGCGATAGTCTCTCCCACTACGGCCTTGGTGTTATCCTTAAACGCGCGGGCTATGGTATCATAGTCGCTGTCCGGATCAACGAAGGTCGTTTCTATCCCCAGCTTGCGCAGCGTCACATCAAGCAGGTTGAAAGTACCTCCGTAGACTGCCGCCGAGCATACGATATGGTCGCCAGCTCCGGCGATATTGGTCACTGCCATAAGCGTCGCCGCCTGTCCCGAGGAGGTGAGCATCGCTCCCACGCCGCCCTCAAGAGCCGCTATTTTTTCCTCTACCGCTCCCGCCGTAGGATTGGCAAGACGAGTGTAGAAGAAACCGTCGGCTTCCAAGTCGAAGAGCTTTCCCATGTAGTCGGCCGAATCGTATTTGAACGTTGTGCTCTGGTATATCGGCAGCACGCGCGGCTCACCGTTTTTGGGCTTATAGCCCTCCTGTATGCATTTTGTTTCTATTCTCATTGTATCACGCCTTTCGTAGTCCAGTAGTTCATATACTGATTGTACCACAATACCGGCCGGATTTCAACAGGATATTGAAATTTTCCCCGTTCTGCGCTCACATCTCCACCCTATTGCGCACCTCGCCCGAGAAATAGGCCTTGATATTCTCGCAGACCTCCTCAAAGCAGCGCACGCGCGCCTCATAGGCCGCCCAGCCCATATGCGGCGTAAGCAGCACGTTGGGACGGCGCATTATACGGCTGTAGGGATGGGTCAGGCTAAACGGCTCTGTCGAATACACGTCAACGCCCAGTCCTCCCAGCTTCCCGCTTTCAATAGCGGCAGCCAAAGATGCCTCGTCAGCGACCGCTCCCCGGGCAACGTTTATAAATATCGCCCCCGGCTTCATCTTATCGATAAGATCCGCGCTGATAATGCCGCGCGTCTCATCGTTGAGCGGCAGATGCACCGAGATTATGTCGGAATTTCTGCACAGCGTCTCTATATCCACGCAAGGATATTCCCCGTGCCTGCGGCTGGCCAACACGCGGCAGCCGAACGCCGAGGCGATATCCGCCACCCGGCGGCCTATGTTCCCCAGTCCGACAACGCCCCAGGTAAGCCCGGATATCTCATGGAACCGCGGCGTCAGGCAGTTGGCCGACTTCCCCAGCGAATAGCGGCCGCTGCGGCAGTATTCGGCGTACTCGCCCAGATGCGTCACCAGCTCCAGCCCCATCGCTATCGTCAGCTGCGCCACGCTGTCGGTCGAGTATCCGCGCACGTTGCTCACGCCTATCTCCCTCTGCCAGCAGTAATTAAGGTCGATATTGTCATACCCGGTCGCCATCAGGCAGATAAGGCGCAGCTTCTGCGCTCCGCCCAGGTTCTCCCGGCCCAATCGCACCTTGTTGACTATCACCACGTGCGCGTCCCGCACCCGTTCTGCGACCTCCTCCGCGGCCGTGTTTTCATACACCGTTACCTCGCCAAATTCATCGAAAACGGAGTAATCCATATCATCGCCGAGAGTCTCCGCGTCTAAGATAACTACCTTCATTTTTTTCATCCTCCCCTCATTTTTATAAATTTAGTTAGTCAATTGCGAAACCTTTTCGCAATTGATTCTTGGCTAAGGAAGAAAATAAAA
>CAYNRX010000004.1:0-81697 GCA_964399965.1 uncultured Lachnospiraceae bacterium
AATTATATTCTACCACAGAAGGCTTCAAATTTACAGACTTTTTTTCGCAGGCTCACGCCCAGGGCGCCCGTCAGGTCGTACGAAATTTTTTATTTTTTAATACCCTCTAAAAACAGGTTACAATCACTCTGATAGTAACAAATTTAGTATCCCATGATCAATTCCATCGCACGCCTGCTGCTTATATTACTCGCTTACAAATTCAATATTGATATCTCCGTTATTTCCGGACACATTTAGCGTTTTTTCTCCGCCGTCTTTATTATCGGGCAGATTGCTTTCGCCTTTTTTTATTTCCGATTGAATTGCAAAATCATCATAACTTCCGGCAATCGTGCCGGAAATGTCACCGTTTTTGACAGTTAAGTTAATGGCGTTTCCTGCGTTTAGGTTTTCAAAGGTAATGTTCCCTCCGTTAGATGAAAGATTTATACTTTTGGTTACAGGCGTAAATGGAAGCGATATATCCTCGTTTGTGGTGGACAATGTGAGATTTTCTATCATTTCATTTGGTATCTGCAATGATATTTTCCGAGCTTCGGTGGAGGGCTTGCCGCCAATATAGTCCGTCCATTCCTTGTCGCTTGTGCTTACCATAGTTAGAATATTTTCTTCGAAAACAGAAATGTCATAATATTCCTTACTATTTTCAGAATATTCAATATGGACTTGTTCATCCTCGGACAATAAAACTTCAATTTCCCTATCCTGTACATCAAGATTGATTCCCGTGATCTGCGTATCCGGTGTATAAATTTTTCCCTCAAACGGTTCGCTATTGTTCGCGCAACCCGCTAAAACAAAGCTTCCCAGAACAAGACATAATACAATTGAAATTATTTTTTTCATTTTGATTCCTCCATAATTTTAGTAGAGCAGACTTATAACTCTAATTCATAGCAATATTCATTTTTATCAATTTCCCCGGCATAGTGAAGACAAAGATTTTTCACATCTTCATTTTAACGCCTTATAGCTTTAAACCTATCAAGATGCACACTAAGGTTTTTTCTTAAATCCTTTATAAAGTTCTTCTTTTTAAGACCGCAAGCCCTCCGAGAGATATTGCAGCGCTTAATAACATACAAACACAAATATGCAGGACGGCGTTGCTGTTGAGCATGATGATCTGAAAAAATCCATTCAAGATAGTGCGCAATGGTGCGATCGGTGTAAAAATGCAGATGATTGCAACCAATACCGCGTCAGTCAGCCATCCATACCAATGCGATTGCATGGATAACAATACATGCAGAAATATCATAACAATCATCAAAAAGAACATTTGCTGTAATCCGGCAACGATAATACCATTTTCCGTCCATTTGCACACGTCCATCATATTGATTACTGTTTGTGCCGAATATACGGGGTCGATCAATATATGGATCGCTGTGTTGATAACGGAGATACAAAACGATAAAAATACATAACTGATCAGGCAGGCTAAAAAGTAATCTTTTTTACTTGCTCCCAAATGCATTAACTTTTTGAAATCATAAAACACAAAAAAGAATGGCGTTAATGCCGCAAGCAGCCAAGTATAGTTCCCGTTGCTTGAAACAATATCGCCGGAAGATGTGGCGCAAATTACAATAAGAGCTGTAATGATAAAACTGATTTTATTGCTTGCCAACAAGCGTTTTACGATAGAAAAAATAACGTTCATCTTGCTGTGCCTCCCTTGTGCCCGACCATCTGTATGAAAAAATCCTGTAAAGATAGGGGGTGAATTTCCAGTGAATCGGTCTGTTTGGGCGGCGCGTCAAAAATATAGACGGTTGCAAGGCCGCCGACAGTTGCTTGACCGATAATATTTAAATTTTTGGTCGCCGCTTCCACGTCTTTTTGCAGTCCGCTGACACTAAACGCTTTTGTTTCAACTGCTTGCAGCGTATCAAAGAAGCGGATGCTTCCCCTGTCAATAATTATCAGCTTCTGTATCGTCTTTGCAATTTCTTCAATGATGTGAGTGGATACGATAATGATTCACGGATGTTTCTGAAAACTCTCTGCCAGCATATCATAAAACTCCACGCGCATAATTGCATCGAAACCGAGGACAGGCTCATCCAAAAGAATCACCTCCTTATTGCTTGCCAAGCAGATAATCGTTGAAACCATTGTCTTCATGCCAAGAGAAAGATGATTAAATTTCTTTTTCCCGTCCAGTTCAAAGCGGTCCATCATTTCCCGAGCAAATTCATAATCATAGTTGGGATTTACTTCGGAAGCGATCCCAAGCAGCTTTTGCACCGGAAGATTGAAGTGCTTTGCAAAGTTCTCAATATAGCTGACGCCTTTATCCAGAGTGGATGTTGTTATTATTTTACCGTCAACTTTAATGGTACCGCTTGTAATGTTTTGATACCCGGCAATTGATTTAAGAAGCGTTGTTTTGCCTGCACCGTTTCTGCCGAGCAGACAGTAGATACCGGGTTCGTCAACAGAAAGAGTGATGTTTTTCAATACGGTAGCATGGCCGTATTGCTTTGTGACCTGTTTAAGCTCTATCATGCCAATATTCCTCCTACGTAGAATTGATAAATCTATTGCTTTTCGCAATATCTTATGTTATAATCATTATAAACCTTTGTGTAACACAAATGTCAATAGGAGAAAACACAAAAAATGAAAAAATATTTTTCAATTGGGGAGGCCGCCAAAGCTGTTCATACGACAAGTGAAACGCTGCGTCATTATGACCGCATTGGATTAGTACAGCCAAGCAAAAAGGACGAATGGACAAATTACCGCTATTATACTGAGCAGGATATTGTCCGTTTAAATACGGTGCGTGCCTTACAACTTATGGATCTGTCCTTGCAGGATATAAAAAAGGTTTTAGAATATGACGATATTGAAAAAATCATCGATTTTTTGGCGCAGGCGGAGAAAAAAGCTGATGAAAAAATTGCCGCACTGCAATACAGCAAATCAAAAATAGCATTGGCAAAAGCGGACTATGAAAGAAAATTGCAGGCGCGGCAAAATTTCAATGGTATTATTCTTAAAGATTTACCCGAGCGTGTTATTTTGCTGTCAGATACATTGACAGCTCCGACACTTGATAATCTTTGGAATTATCTCAGCCATTTCTATGATAAAGTTACTCCTGCCTTAAAAGAGCAGTTTTCCTTTGAGGATTTAGCCGGCATATACACCGAAAACGAAACGACCAGGCTTTTTGCTGTCTGCATCCGTTACGTAGATATAGACGGATTAAAGGTATTACCAAAAGGGAAATATCTATGTGCTAATTGCACCGAAGAAAACAGAGAACAAATGCTGCGCGAGTTAATACGCGTAGCTCAAACAGAATACGGCGTGGAACCGAAATTTACGATACAGCTTATTATTGTATCGGGTATTCTGCAATGGAAATATGAAGTGCAGGTCTATGTTGGTGGATAATATGCGATGCGTTTAATATAATAAAAAGCCCGGCCGAAAACTGCCTGAAAATTCCAAACAGTCAACGGCCGGGCAATGTCTCTTCTTGAAATTTATTTTTTTGTCTCACCGCCAAGACTGTCTATAATAGTTATGACCAGTCCTTTTATGCGGTTTTCTGTTGTACGGTACGGCGCTATCCTGAGCGTATAATAGCGACCGTTCATGGCAATAACTTCTCTGTCGATTGGTACCAGTGTCTTTAAAACATTTTTTGCATCCTCCACAATATCCTCTTCAGGAAAACTGTGGGCAAAGATCTGGATCGAACGCCCTATATCCGGCTCCATCAGCTGAAATTCACGTCCTATATATTCAGTGAATTTTCTTATGTTGAGCTTTCCGTCTACGAACAGAATACCTATCATCGTCGAGGATAAGAAGTTAGATAGATCGTTTGTCATAACCGTAAGCTCATCAAGTTTTTGCTGATACTCGGCATTTACAGTATATAATTCTTCATTTACAGATTGAAGCTCCTCGTTGGAACTTTGAAGCTCTTCGTTTGCTGTGAGCAATTCCTCGTTTGCCGCCTGGAGCTCCTCATTTACAGTTTCAAGCTCTCCGATCGTTGATTTAAGATCGTTCTGGGATTCATGAAGCTCATGCTCCAAATCCGCTATTCTTCTGGCTGCTGTAGCGTCAATGTCATATTTTTCTGTTATGCCATCGGTTTCTATGGTTCTCTTGTCGATAAACATCATAACGACAAGGTCGCTTTCCTCTCCGCGGTTTAAATTTATAGGCTCGGCAATTAAATCTATATTTTTAGTAGTGTCACCATCTTTAACGGCCACTCCGGTATATGTAACGGCAGTATGTTCCGTGCGGCAGCGGTTCAGTGCTGTTGACGCCGCAAGGCCTATATCTTTATTCAGCATACTAAACAGATTGAAAGTTGCCTTGCCGGGAGCGATTTTTAAAAAATCCGAATAGTTGCCGAAAAAGTGGATCACATTATTTCTGTCATCTACCACAACAGAAGCCGGAAGGAATCTTTCCAGATATTGTATATATATGTTTTCAAGCGAATATTTTATATGTTCCTGTTCATTCACACGATTCGTTTTCATAAGCGTAGGCTGTATGCTGGGAATACTGTATGAAGACGGTGTCCAGTTATCTATTTTGGCTCCTCCTTTGTGTATGTATATCTTTTCTGCTCCACAGAAAGGCCTGAATACATTTGCGCACTCGTTAGCTGTTTCGCTTTTTCCCAAAAACAGGTATCCGCCGCTTTTCAAAGCCGAATGGAATATTGCAAACAATCCTCTCTGGAGTATGGACTGAAAATAAATCATAACATTCCGACAGCTTATCAGATCAAGCTTACCGAACGGAGGATCTGAAAGCATATTATGCGGAGCAAAAATAATCATTCTGCGTATGCTCTTTGAAATATAATACAGATCATTTTTCTTTGTAAAATATTTAGCCAAGCGGTCTGAAGATACATCGTCGAGAATGCTCTCTGTAAAAACGCCTTTGCCGGCCTTTTCGATAGCAGAAACGTCTACATCAGTAGCAAATATTTTAATATCACGCTCAACATGAAGCTCCTCCATAACCTCTTGAAAAAGAATGGCTATCGAATATGCCTCTTCGCCTGTTGAACAGCCCGCGCTCCACACGCGAATGGCTTCATTTTCCTTTGCATGTTCCACAAGCCGATAAATAACACTGTACTTTAGCTTTTCAAAAGCAGACGCATCTCTGAAAAAGTTCGTTACACCTATCAAGATCTCCTTGACAAGAATCTTTACCTCGTCTACATTATTGTCAAGCCAACGGGCATAATCCTGAAAACTTGCACTGTGATTTACAACCATTCTGCGTTCGATCCTGCGAAGCACGGTCGTGCGCTTGTAGTTTGTAAAATCTATTCCGCTGACCTTCTTTAAAACACCGTAGATATGAGAAAATGTCTCCTCATCCGAAAAGAAATTTTCACTTTCATGCGACTTGACAATTGTGGGATAATTTGAGAAATTGAGAATTTCATCTGCAATTTCTTTCGGCGACAGAATCCAGTCAACTATCCCTGTGCTGATCGCACTTTTAGGCATACCGTCAAATTTTGCACTGGAAGGATTCTGGACAATAACCATTCCTCCATGCTCCTTGATAACTTTTATTCCCTTTGTCCCATCTGTTCCCGTCCCCGAAAGAACGACGGCAACAGAACGCTCCTTTCTTTCCTCGGCAAGGGAGGTAAAAAATATATCTATAGGGTGATTCAATATGCCGTGGATATATTCTGTCAAAATGAGCTTTCCGCCCTTAAGTGTCATGTTATTTTTCGGCGGGATCAAATATACCGTATTCGGCTTGATTTCCATTTCATTTTCCGCTTGTATGACCTTCATGCCTGTATGTTTGCCGAGTATATCAGCCATCAGGCTTTTATAATCGGGTGACAAATGCTGGACAACGACAAAGCTCAAGCCGCTGTTTCCCGGCATACAGGAGAAAAACTGCTGCAATGCTTCAAGTCCGCCCGCAGAAGCCCCTATACCAATCACCAGCGGTATGTTACTGATTGATTTGTCCAATTCTGTGCTCTTATACTTTGAATTGCTCATTTGATCTCCTCCATTGTATTCTCCAGCCATTTCCGAGTAAATTCCGCAGCCGGCAGTGGCTTGTCATAATAATAACCCTGGCACACAGAACAGCCCATGCTCAAGAGTGCGGAGACCTGCGCCTCTGTTTCAACGCCTTCGGCAATACAGGTCATACCCATTTTTTTACATATGCCAATAATATTTTTTACCAGCATTCTGTTGGCTTCGTTGTTTGAAAGTTCATTGATCAAGCTTCTGTCGAGCTTTATAGTATCAAATTTTACATTAGCGAAGATAGATATATTAGAATAGTGCGAACCAAAGTCATCCAGCCCGAATTTCATTCCAAACTGCCTGAAATTATTCATAACATGAGTTAATGTGGCTTTTTCAATATCACATCCCGACTCAGTTATTTCCAATTCTATCAATCCCGATAAGGCGTCAGGATAACGGCTTTGGATAGCAAGCATAGACGCGGGAGCCGTGGGATCCAGCAGGGTAACACGCGATATATTCACCGAAACGCTGATGGGATCAAAGCCCTTTGAATACCATTCCTCCAAGCAGGAGAATGTGCTGTCAAGAACAAAGAAGTCAAGATCTCTGATAGTCCCGTTCTGTTCCATAGCGTCTATAAATTTACCCGGCGGTATAATACTGCCGTCATCGCCTATACCTCGTATAAGCGCCTCGGCACCTACAAGCGTATCAGTGGTCATATCAACCTTGGGTTGGAAATATACGGTGAATTTGCCGTTATCGGCAGCGTTTCGGAAATCCGTATATTTCATGCCCCATACGGAAATCGAATCGGCAGGCGGCGTTTCTTTGACATGCTCACAGCGCATAATAGCTTTTGCTTCTTTAACAAGCTTTTTTGCATAGAAGATACCGTCAGACCAGGTATAGCCTATACGTATCTGCTTATGATAACACTGCTGGAGCACCGTTCTTACTCTGGCGCATCTGTCCACAAAGGCGTCCATAGTGGTATTCGGGCACAAAGCCACAAACTCGGAATCCCACGTCCTGAATAGATAAGATTTGCCAAACATTTCCGTCAAAACCTCTGCAATATGCAATATCAGTTTACTGCCGTAATCAAACCCCTGCATACTGTTTATCGCCGAAAAGTCTGGAACATCAAGGGCAAGCACACCCAGCGAACTGTATATATCCGAATTGACAGAGTCTATCACTTCGGTATATGACCGCAGATTCGGAAGAGTGGTCAGCTTGTCAAAAGACACAGTACTCTTGTTTTCCACCTTGTTTTTAAGATCGCTCATGCTAAAAAGGTACGATATCAAGGTAGACGGCAAAGCCGCTCTTTCCGTATGCGCTTTTGGGTTCTCTATACAGAGAAATCCTTTTTCGATAATATTATTGTTATTCAATATAGGTATAGCTATAAAATTCCATGATGATTCTTCATCTTTAGCGTCAAAGACATTTTTCTTGTTCCTGTTATGCATAAACACAGGCTTTTTTTCTTTCATACAGCGGCACAGAAACGGGAATTTCTCAACTCTCAAACCGGATATTGCTCTTTGTATACTGAATTTGCCTGATGCGATCCATTCATACATCATGGTAACAACGCAGTCGTTTTCCGCCAATGTCAATACGTAAATACGATCCGCTTTGTAGTAATTACCCATGTATTTCAGCACTTTTTTAACGGCTTCGCTCAACGGTGAAAAAACAATCATAGCTGCGAAACATTCCAGCAGTATGTCCTTTTCCTCATCGGAAAGATCATATTTTATCTCGTTTTCCGAAGGAATGACATACTCGCCGTCATCCTGATCAATGGAGTCCAGCCAGGAAATATTTTCATTCCCCCTTGGAAAGGCAATTATATCGGAGGCAGAATTTTTCCAAAGCTCGCAGATCATTATTGCGCGGTAGATCATATTATTGTAATTATCACGAGAGCTTTGGACACATACAACTCCCGAAACAAATCTTAACGAGCTCATGATTTTTGTGCCGGACGTCAATGAACGCACAAATTCAAAAGCATCCTCAAGACGCTTTTTAACAGCAAAACGCGAATCTATATCTACAAAAGCCGCAACAAACATATCGCTGTCGTATCTTCCCAAAACACAGTCAGAGCCTAATGCCAGCTCCAATGCGGATACAATATAGCGTTGTTTTTGATTAGAGCTCATATATCCATCATCTTTCATTTCCGCAAACCCGTTTATGTAAATAACAGAGACCGCACAGCCGTTTTCTGTGTTCAGCAGATTTTTGATCATCTGCTCAGCGGTTTCTTTGTCGTAAAGTCCTGTTGCCGGATCTTTAGAAATGGAAACTCCACGTTCCCAATTATGCCTTCGCTCAATATCGGTCAAATAGTTAAAAAGATATACATCATGTGTAACAGGATCCTTTATAAGATTTGCAGTGTTCAGGACCCAACGTATATTCCCTGAAGAGTCTATTCTGCGGTATTCCATAGTCCGCCATGCCATATTGCCGCCGCACGCTTTAAGCATAGATTTCCGGCTGAATTTATGGGAAAAATCCTTATTATCATCCGTTGAAAACAGCTTTTCCTTTTCAATCTGAATAATGTCCGAACAACTGTTGATTTCGGCAAAATCCGTACAGTCTCCGCCTTCTACCCATGGATTTTCAATAGAGTTCTCTGATAAATTTGCTTTTTCACTGAAAATCAGAAACGGATAAACGGCGTCCGGCAGAGATGGGTAATTGATTACCGTTGTTTTCCTGTCTGAAAGGTCAGATAAATATCTTTTAGAGCCTACAGCCTTAACGGGAGAGCCGCTGCCGTCAAAAATCATATTATATGAGTATGACGCCCAGCCATAGCTGTCCGTTGCTCGGTAGCGCATGATAAAGTTGCCGTTTCCCTCGGATTTTCCGTTGAGTATATCAGCACCGAATTTGCGGAATCTTGATGCAGAATCCGGATGAACCCAGCCTCCGGATATCAGCGATTCAGGAAAATCGTTCAGGGTATCCGTCTGTGTGTCAAATCTATTTTCGTAATTAAAAAATGTATAGACCTTATTCTTAATATCGACCTCCCACATGACTTTTGTCGAATTTTCAAAAGCTACCTTCAGCATTTTTCCGCTCTCGGCAAGATACATATCTTTTTCTTTCACATCTGTAATATCATGTGAAATTTCCAGCAATACAGGGCTGTTGATTCCATAATATGGGATTTTGACAACCCGTATACGACGCCAGCGCCAATTTACTCCATCAGGCGAAATGCGGTACTCATCTTCTTCCGCCTCATTGCTATCGACAGCTTTTTGAAGCAACAATTCATATTTTCCCAAATCGTAGGGATGAATTTTAACGTCAACAGTTTTGTTACCCGAAAAACTATTTTCGGAATTTTTAAAAAAGTTTGGACTTATATACAATTGTTCGATCGGCTTTTTTATCTCAAGGATCCGGACGCTGTCATTCATGTTTTGGATCAGGTAATTTATAGGAACGATACTTTCCTGTGCCGGTACAAAAAAATTGTTACTATTATTTGGATCAATATTAAAATCAAACGTTGCCAAAACGGAATTTGCGTCGTCGGCTATAGCCTTGTTGCGATTGCTTCGCGCCTGCTCATAGAGAGCAGTGAAGGACAATGAATTTGCATATGCTGCATAAATACCGATATATGGAATCAATTCAAGCTCAAAATAGTCCTCGGCAAATTTCAGTTGTTTTATCATTTCTGCTTTGTTTAAAATAGCATGTTTGTTAAGTGATTGGCCTGATATAAAAACAATAAATTCATTTTCTCCGCTGCGTCCGATAATGTCTGTAGCACGAAATATTTCCGACAATTTTTTTGCTGCTGTACGTATAATATTCTCTTCTGTTTTAGTTCCCAAAATGTATTTGACGGACTTTAATTTTTCAAGGCTGATGATGAACAGGGCGCAAACATCGTTTGCATTCATATGCTCAAGGTATGCAGAAATGTAATATTGCAAATGATCATAATTGAGAAGTCCTGACACCTCATCTCTTGCAAGAGAATTATTTGATTTACGCGATATGATTATTGAATTTTCTTTTGATGATAATTGTTTTTTCTCGGCCATATTAATTCCTCTTAAGTTTCAAACCGTTTTATCCAAATAATTTGACACAATATAGCAACATTGTAAAATATATTATAATTTAATTATACATCCATTTTATACTTTTGTAAATACTTAAAATAAATTTTCTTCATATAATATTTCATATAAAAGAAAAATATCCGGTTATAATGCAGGTGCGCAGAAAAGGAAATGGTGATTATCCTAATTCAAGGGATCGCAAGACAGCTTACATCTTATGAACTAAGTGACGTTGGCATTCCTACAGCTCCTTATTTTAATCTCCGCCGTATTTCTCCGGCCAAATACAGCGAGCCGCAGACGCATAATACAGCGTTATTTTCATCTGCCAGCTTCCGTGCCTTTTTCAGCGCCGCTTCCGTATCGGGCTGAACAAATACCTGTGTTGCCCCATTTCCCCGGAATAGTGCAGCCAAATCTTCCGCAGGAAGCGACCGCTCCATGGCCACCTCTGTTGCTACCACGGCTATTGCCGAGGGCGACAGTGTCTGCACGCATTCGGCAACGTTTTTATCACTCATCATTGCCGTCAACAGCACAACGGGTCTTTTAAGTGTTTTTAGCGAAGAAACCAACGCCTTCGCCCCGTCCGGATTATGCGCTCCGTCTATTACCATATTATCGCCGAAAAATTCAAACCGCGCCGGCCAGGAGGCAGCGGCAAAGGCGCTCTTTACGGCATCCACGGGGATATCGAATCCATTTTGGCGCAGCACGTCTATCGCGCAAATGGCGGCAGCGGCGTTATATATCTGATATTCACCCTTAAAACCCAACGCATAGCTCTTGCCGCCCAAGTTAAAGCCGCCGTCTGTGCGTTCCGGCAATTCCGCTATATGAAGCGTTGCTACCTGCTCTTCGCATGTGCGGCGTATTAGTGTCCATACCTCATCTTTTTGCAGAGGATAGACCGAAACATCGCCGCCGGGCTTAATTATACCGCATTTCTCTGACGCTATTTCGGTAAGCGTGTTGCCAAGATACTGTGTATGGTCGAACGAGACGGACATTATTACCGATACTTCTGCCCTTTTGATAACGTTTGTCGCATCCAGCCGACCGCCCATCCCTACCTCCAGTACCACGATATCACAGCCTTGACGGCGGAAATAGTCAAAGGCTATCGCCGTATCGAGGGCAAATTCGGAAACGGGAGCTTGTGCTGTTTCGATAATATTCCTAACATACGTTGCCTCCTTCGCCAGTTCATCGTCTGTTATCTCTCTTCCGTCTATGCGGATCCGCTCATTGAACCTCTCGATATAAGGGGAGGTAAAAAGCCCGGTCTTATACCCGGCGGCCGTCAGGGCAGAGCTTATAAGCAGTGCGGCCGACCCTTTGCCGTTGGTGCCCGCTATGTGCACAAAGCGCAGGTCATCCTGGGGATCGCCCATGTTTTTAAGCAGCTTCCTCAGCATATCGTTGCCGAGAACGCGGGCAAACTTGGGCGTTGAATGTATATATGCAAGCGATTCTTTATAATTCATAAAATTCCTCCTAAAAAGGCGGCTCGGAAATAATCCGAACCGCCGTATCTATTTACTGCATATCCCTTATAGACTGCAAAACCTTTTCCAGCATTCCACGGTACTTTTCGCCCTTGGCACGCTCCTCCTCAACGACCTTCGCCGGAGCCTTGGAGACGAAGCCCTGGTTGCTGAGCTTTCCTTCAACGCGCTTTATCTCGCCTTCGAGCTTTTTCTTCTCAGCCTCAAGCCGCTCAAGCTCCTGCTTTCTGTCAACCAGCTCGTCAAGGGGGATAAATATCTCCGCCCCGTCCACAACGACCAAAACGGCATTTTCGTCTATGCCGGACTTATCTGCGGTGATGACCGTCTCCGAGGCCGAGGCCAGCTTTTCAAAGAATATCGATCCCTTGGAAAATACCTCCGGCATATCGGTCACGATTATCACCTTCGCCTTTTTCGAGGGCGGAACGTTCATTTCGCTGCGGCGGTTTCTTACGGCCGAGATCGCATCCATGATAAGGCGCATATCCTTCTCGTCCTTCTCGAATACGAGATCGTCCCGGAATACGGGGTATTCGCTTATGACGATGCTCTCTCCCTCATGCGGCAGATGCCGCCAGATCTCTTCTGTTATAAAAGGCATGAACGGGTGCAGCAGCTTCATCGTGTTTGACAAAACGTATGTCAGAACGTACTGCGCCGTTTTGCCGGAGCTGTTCTCCTTGTCAAAAAGACGCGGCTTGACAAGCTCAATATACCAGTCGCAGAAATCGTCCCAGATGAAGTCGTAGAGCTTAGAAAGGGCAATACCCAGCTCAAACTTGTCGAGGTTTTCCGAGACCTCTTTGACAACCGTATTGTAGCGGCTCAATATCCACTTGTCCTCTGTTGCAAGCTCTGAGGCGGCCGGCAGCCGGTTTTCGTCTATATCAAGATTCATAAGCGTGAACCTGGCGGCGTTCCACATCTTGTTGGCAAAATTGCGTCCGGCCTCCACTCTTTCGATGTAGAAGCGCATATCGTTGCCGGGCGCGTTGCCCGTGGCAAGTGTGAAGCGCAGGGCGTCCGCGCCGTACTTTTCAACTATCTCCAGCGGGTCTATGCCGTTGCCAAGAGATTTTGACATCTTTCTCCCTTGAGAATCGCGCACCAGACCGTGAATAAATACATGCTCAAAAGGAGCCTTGCCCGTATGCTCCATCGCGGAGAATATCATTCTCGCAACCCAGAAGAAGATTATATCGTAGCCCGTAACCAGCACGCTGGTCGGATAGAAATAGTCAAGCTCCGGCGTTTTGTCGGGCCAGCCGAGAGTTGAGAACGGCCACAGTGCCGACGAGAACCAGGTATCCAATACGTCCTCATCCTGATGCACCTTTCCGCCGCATTTGGGGCAGACGGTGATATCCTCCTTGGAAACAGTTGTTTCGCCGCAGTCCTCGCAGTAGAAGGCCGGTATGCGGTGTCCCCACCAAAGCTGACGGGAGATGCACCAGTCGAATACATTTTCCATCCAGTTCATGTATATCTTTGAAAAACGCTCGGGAACGAATTTAGTGTCCCCATTCTTTACCGCCTCAATGGCAGGCTCTGCAAGCGGCTTCATCTTAACGAACCACTGCTTGGAGATTATCGGCTCCACGGTCGTCCCACAGCGGTAGCACTGGCCTACGTTATGAGTGTGCTCCTCGACTTTTACCAAAAGCCCGGCTTCCTCAAGATCGTCAACGATCGCTTTTCTGGCCTCGTAGCGGTCCATGCCCTCGTATTTGCCGCCGAAGCTGTTTATCGTAGCGTCATCGTTCATCACCTTGATCTGCTCAAGGTTGTGCCGCTTGCCGACTTCGAAGTCGTTGGGGTCGTGAGCAGGCGTTATCTTTACGCAGCCTGTCCCAAATTCCTTGTCCACGTATTCATCGGCTATCACCGGTATTTCGCGGCCTACAAGCGGAAGTATGAGCGTTTTGCCTATTAGATCCTTGTAACGCTCATCCTCGGGATTTACAGCCACAGCCGTATCGCCGAGCATCGTCTCCGGACGCGTAGTGGCGATAACAACAAAACCGTCGGAATCCTTTATCGGATAGCGGATATGCCAGAAATGCCCGGCCTGCTCCGCGTGCTCGACCTCCGCGTCAGAAAGCGCCGTGATGCAGTGCGGGCACCAGTTGATTATGCGGCTGCCCTGATATATTAGTCCCTTGTTGTAAAGGTTTACAAATACCTCGCGCACTGCTTTGGAACAGCCCTCGTCCATTGTAAAGCGCTCCCTGTCCCAGTCGCAGGAGGAGCCTATTTTCTTAAGCTGGGTGATTATGCGGTCGCCGTACTGCTTTTTCCAGTCCCATACACGCTCCAAAAATTTTTCGCGCCCCAGATCGTATCTTGTGATACCTTCGTTTACCCTTAAGTTTTCCTCCACCTTTATCTGCGTCGCTATACCGGCGTGGTCTGTTCCGGGTACCCACAGAGCAGAGTAGCCCTGCATACGCTTGTAGCGGATGAGTATATCCTGGAGCGTTTCGTCAAGAGCGTGCCCCATGTGAAGCTGCCCGGTAACGTTGGGCGGCGGGATAACTATGGTAAACGGTTTTTTGTTCTCATCTATTTCAGCGTGGAAATATCCCTTTTCCACCCATTCATTGTACAACCTGTCCTCAAACTCGGACGGATCGTATGTTTTTGCTAAATTTTCTCTCATAAATAATGCCTCCCGGTCTTTTTGGTTGCTTGTATATTCCCGAATCTAAATGTAGACTCGGGGGAATACCCGCTCGTCCGGTTCCGGCTTATGGAAAATGCGCACTGCTGCGCATGGTGCAGCTATTACTCGTACCATTTCCGGGCATCCTTTCTAAAATAAACTATCACGGTTTATTATACCACGGTTTTAAAATATTGTCAATAAATAAGTTTGATGCTGCCACGTGAATCTTAATTGCAATATAAAATGTCCACAAATATTAAGTGACGTTTAATTATTCTATCAGCATATTTGAAGATAATCCATTTAATATTCTTCTTGGGGAATTGTTAATCCAATGCTCTATCTATACAAAAAATATTTGGTAAAACACAGCCTTTGGCTTGAAATCTTCGGCCGATTTTGGTATAATAACAAAAATATTATTAAAGGAGCAAACAGAATGCTTAATATAGGATGCCACCTTTCGCCCTCCAAAGGGCTTTTAGCTATGGGAAAGACCGCCCTTTCTATCGAAGCGAACACATTGCAATTTTTCACGCGCAATCCTCGCGGCAGTAAGGCTAAGGATATCGATCCGGAGGACGCCGCAGCTTTAAGAGAGCTTATGAGAGATAATAATTTTGCTCCCATACTCGCTCATGGCGCGTATACGCTCAACCCTTGCGCCGCCGATGAATACAAGCGAGAATTTGCACTCATGACAATAAAGGACGATCTGGAAAGAATGGAATATCTGCCGGGAAATATGTACAACTTCCACCCCGGTTCCCATGTCGGACAAGGGATAGACACCGCAGTCGGCCTTATCGCCGAAATGCTGAACAGCGTTCTCTCCCCCGGACAGCATACACTTGTTTTACTCGAAACCATGGCTGGCAAAGGCACGGAAGTCGGTGGCCGTTTTGAAGAGCTTCGTGAAATCATCGACAGGACACAGCATCCCGAACTTATCGGCGTTTGCCTAGATACCTGCCATGTTTTTGACGCCGGGTATGACATCATAAACAACTTAGACGGAGTTTTAACGGAGTTTGATACTACCATCGGCTTGTCAAGGCTAAAAGCTATACACATAAATGATAGTATGAATCCATTAGGCAGCCATAAGGATCGCCATCAAAAGATAGGCCTGGGAACCATAGGTCTGGACGCCTTTTCCCGCATTGTGAACCATCCCGCTTTAAAGGATCTTCCATTTTATCTGGAAACCCCCAATGAGCTTGATGGATACAAAAAAGAAATAGCGCTTTTAAGGGGGATGGCTGAATGAAGGTTATCGCTCCGGATTACTATACCGATTTTAAATGCACCGCCTCGGAATGCGCTGATAACTGCTGCATCGGATGGGAGATAGATATCGACGAGGAGAGCATGGAGCTGTACCGCGGCATAGGCGGTGATCTGGGTAAACGTTTGAAAGCGGGTATAGAATTTTGCGGGACTCCGCATTTTAAGCTGGGCACAGATGAACGCTGTCCTTTTTTGAATAAGAAAAATCTTTGTGATATAATTATCGCCCTCGGAGAAGAAAATGTCCCTTATATCTGCCGTGAACATCCGCGATTTTATAACTGCTATGATGAAGTTGAAGAAGCAGGACTGGGGCTATGCTGCGAGGAGGCTTGTCGGATGCTGCTCGGTAAACGTTCCTCTTTGGTTTTTACCACTCTTTTCGATGATGGAATGACTGAGTTATCCGAATACTCCCGCAAGATATCAGTGCTTCGAAATGATATATTTACCATCCTGCAAGATAAAAGCCTTGACATCTCGAAAAGAGCTGCGGCCGCGCTTCGTATTGCAGAAGTAGCAACTTCTTCAAAAGAATTTTCAGCGAAAACATTGCTTGACGTTTATATGCAACTTGAACCGCTCGACAAGAGATGGCCGGAAGTGTTACAAGCGGCACGTGACAACATAGATGATATCCTGCATTCATCTGCCTGTATTTATCAGGCTTATCCCCAAAGATGCATACAATATGAAAATCTTTTGATATATTTTATATACCGGCATTCCGGAAAAGCTTTTAACGGCGGCGATCTCGGAGATGCGGTGCGGCTGGCAGTCATGAGCTGGCTGGTCATACATATTCTTGACGTATATACGTTTGATCTTGACGGCCGCGACAATATAGCAGAAATAGTAACGCGGTATTCCAAGGAAATAGAATATTCCCAAGATAATACCGATGTATTGATATCTCTAGGGGATATCCCGGGCTTTTGTGCAGGAGATATCGCCGCTTTTGTGGAAAACTTATAAAATATACCGCTTTAAAAGCTGTATTTTTGTACATGCATTTTTTTGTTATGGTGTTGACTTTTGCGTGAAAAAATGGTATTATAATTGAGTAGTCGATTTTAAGATTTCGATTGCATTTATCAAAGATGTGCTTGTAGCTCAGTTGGATAGAGTGCTTGACTACGAATCAAGAGGTCGTGGGTTCGAGCCCCTCCAGGCACGCCAGATATAAAAAAAACGGCTTAGATAAGCCGTTCTTTTTATATCATACACGAATTTTACACGATTTCAGGGAATGTCCCTAATTTTGTGTAAACTTCAAAATGATAGTATAATCTAAAATTTAATTTATGGGCTGGAAGCGAAATTGTTTGCTTTCAGTCCTAACTTTAATATAACATAAAGACTCAGCCATGTCAAGGGTGCCCCTCAGGGCGTTCATTGAAGCAGCTTGCTGCGTAAAACCTTGATGTGACGGTATTTTTGTGATACCACTCATTCGGGCATCCTGCCCTCGTACATGATCGACAGCTCCCCATAGACCTTGCCCCAGTTTCGCAGCGGCATTGTCCATTTCTTCGTAGCTTCCCAGGTCGCAAGATACAGTGCCTTCTGCAAGGATGCTGCTGTAGGGAATACGCTTCGTTGACTGTTCAATCGCCTGTATGTGCTGTTAAGACTCTCTATCGCATTTGTAGTGTACATTACTTTCCGGACATCTGCCGAGAATTTAAACATAGGCGTAAGCGAATCCCAGAAATCCTCCCATCGCTTCATGGCGTTCGGATATTTTTTCTCCCACTTTTCCGCTACACGATGCATTTGTTCGTATCCCGCTGCCTCATCCGGTGCATGATAGATCGTCTTTAAATCATTCGCAAATGCTTTCTTGTCCTTCTCCGCCACTCGTTTTAATGTATTACGCACCTGGTGCACAATACATCTTTGATATTCCGTTTCCGGAAATGCCGTTGCTATGGATTCTTTTATTCCGGTAAGTCCATCGGCACACAGCACTAAAATATCCTGATATAGTACAATAAAAGTTGCCACTTCCCATACACGGATTTTGTGATATAATAATAACAGGAGGTGCAGGAAATGGCACATGATAGAGGATACAGAGTAAACGGATGAGATCACAGTAAAGGATGGTGATGCAGTGGATACACCAATAACAAGAGCGGAACATGAGGAGTTTCGCCGCAGAATGGAGGAGGAGCACAGCCGCATAAACAAGCGGCTGGAGCTTCTTGAAGAAAGCAGCGAGAAGCTGAACGCATTAAACACCAACATTGAAAAGCTGGCCGTCAGCATGGAAGGGATGTTGAAGGAGCAGATAGCCCAGGGGCAGCGGCTGGAGGTGCTGGAGAAACGCGATGGCGAAAACTGGCGGAAGCTGATATGGGCATAACTGCCGAGGATCTGTCAAGCTGGCAGGCCTTGGGCAACGTGCTCTTGCAGGCGCTGTCTAATCCGTATGTGCTGGTGCTGGTGATAGCAAGCGTTTATAATGCGGTAGTAGACCCGACAACGCGCGGTGTCAGCGACAGCAAGAGAGCGCAGAGTTATGAGGAACCGGGGGCGTGATATGATGGAGATACATAAAAATTTAACCGTAACAAACTACACCAACAAATCCAGCCGGAGCATAAAGTACATAGTTATCCACTACACCGCCAACAAGAACGATACCGCGTATAACAACACGCAATACTTCAAGACCACATACCGGGGCGCTTCGGCGCATTATTTCGTGGATAAGGATGAGATATGGCAGTGTGTGGAGGATAAGGACATAGCCTGGCACTGCGGCGCAAAGAGCTATAAGCACCACGAATGCCGCAATGCCAATAGCATCGGCATAGAGATGTGCACGTCCTACAATAGCGCGCAGGGGTACTATATAGACGATATCACGGCAATCAAGGCGGCGGAGCTTACACGGGAGCTGATGGACAAGTACGGCGTTCAGCCGGAGAATGTACTCAGGCATTACGATGTCACAGGCAAAAACTGCCCGGCTCCGTGGGTCAGTAATCCGGATAAGTGGAGCAAATTCAAGGAACAGATACAGGAGGATATCGATATGGATAAATTGCAGGAGCTGGAAAGCCGCATAGCTGCGCTGGAGGATGAAAACGCCCGGCAGAATGAGGTAATAAACCGCATGGGCGGTGAGATACAGGAGCTTAAAAATCCGATGATTTACAACTACATCGACGACAACATGCCGGAATGGGCACGGCCTACAATACAGAAACTTGTAGGGAATAAGAAGCTCATGGGTAACGAACTCGGCGAACTTATGCTTACAGAAGATATGCTTAGGATACTGACGATTATTGATAGAACCGGTGTATTTGATTGATTTCTTAAGATACTAACTTGATACTAATTTGTTACTATCAGGGTGATTTTAACCTGTTTTTAGAGGGTATTAAAAAATAAAAAATTTCGTACTTATCGGGGTTCAAACGGGTTGTATTTTTAACTTGTTTATGATATAATATAAGCATAAAGTTTTGGAAAGGAAGGAATCTTTGATGAGCAATAAAAAATCTTGGAAAGAACTTGCATATGAAAGAAAGCGCGTTTGTCTTAACATTTCTGACGAAGAGCGCAGTCATATGAATGCTTTGTGCGATGATTACCGGGCATTCTTAAACGGTGGCAAGACAGAGCGTGAATGTGTGGCGCAGACGGTTGCCATGGCTGAAGCGCACGGATTTGTGAATATGGATACGGTGCAGATTCTGCGTCCCGGCGACAAGGTATATTCGGTAAACCGCAGCAAAAACGTGCTGCTGGCAGTTATAGGCAGCGAGGATATTGAAAAGGGAGTAAACCTGGTCGGCGCCCATATTGATTCTCCACGTCTCGACTTAAAACAAAATCCGCTTTATGAATCTGATGGGCTTGCGCTTTTAAAAACGCACTACTATGGCGGTATCAAGAAATACCAGTGGACGGCAATGCCGTTGGCGATACATGGCGTTATCTATTCTGAGGACGGCGAGAAAAAGGAAATTGTTATCGGCGAGGATGATAATGACCCCGTGTTCTGCGTAACCGACCTGCTGCCGCATCTTGCCCAGAACCAGATGACAAAGCCGTTGAAGGACGCCGTTGAAGGCGAAGCGTTAAACATTCTCTTCGGCGGTTATGAGCTGGAGGACGAAGACGTCAAGGAGAGCGTAAAATACAATATATTGAATATGCTCTATAACAAGTACGGTATTACAGAACGCAGCTTTATAAGTGCTGAATTTGAGATAGTACCGGCCTTTAAGGCCAGGAATGTCGGCCTTGACGAAAGCTTTATCGGCTCCTACGGCCAGGATGACAGGGTCTGCGCTTATACGACAATACGCGCGATATTTGATATTGACTCTCCGAAAAAGACCGCTATGGCGATGCTGGTAGACAAGGAGGAGATAGGCTCTGTCGGCAATACCGGCATGAAGGGCAGTTATTTTACGATGACGCTGGCTGAGATCATTGCCAAGCTCAAGGGAGGTTGCGATCTGATCAGCCTAAACCGCTGCATAACAAATTCCGCCTGCCTTTCCTCTGATGTAGGAGCGGCGTTCGATCCCACATACCCTGACGTCAGTGAAAAGAAAAATTCGGCTTTTGCCGGAGCCGGTATGGTGCTGATGAAATATACAGGCGCACGCGGGAAATCGGAATCAAGCGATGCGAGTGCGGAATTTGTGCACCGGATAACCAGTATGCTTGACAAAAACGGCGTTATATGGCAGACGAGCGAACTAGGCAAGGTAGATCAGGGAGGCGGCGGAACGATCGCACAGTACGTTGCCGAGCTAAATATGGACGTTATCGACTGTGGCGTGCCGGTGCTTTCCATGCATTCGCCGTTCGAGGTGACTGCTAAGGGCGATGTGTATATGGCATACCGCACTTATAAGGTATTTTACGAGGGTTGATGAGATGGGAAAAATGATGATTTCCGTTTTGGGGACATTCGGCACGCTGCGGCTGCCGAATGTCCGTCTGACGGCCGGCGTCCCGGAGCTTTCAGATATATACGATATCTCTAAGGATGTGCCTGCTGGTATATACGTAGTGTCGGCGCTTATTGCGGCTGTGATTATTTTGACGGTCGTTTGCCTGCGCCGCAAAAAGTAAGGGGAGGGGATAGGGATGGATAGATCAAAGGACATTCCCGGATACCTATATGCTCTTGATGGGTTGAGAGCGGTATCCGTTATATTGATATTCATATTTCATTTATGGCAGCAGTCGTGGATATACTGGCGGCTGGAAATAGCTCCCGGCAAGTATCTGTTTGACTTTGTACTGTTGCAAAGATTCGGCTATGTGGCGATAGACCTTTTCTTTGTGATCAGCGGCTTTTGCCTGTTTTACCCGATAGCAAGGGAGATGTTTGGTGAAGCGCATAGGACTAGCTGGAAGGAATTTTATAAAAAACGTGCCCGGCGAATACTGCCGTCATATTACTTGATGCTGCTGCTCACTGTGCTGTTCCCGGCTATTGCTTATATGCCATCAACCATCAACGATGCTTCGGATGTGTTCCGTCATTTTATCACCCATGCCACTTTCACCCACGGACTTAACGACAGCACCCAGGGCAGCCTCATCTCCACGGCTTGGACGATGGCGATAGAAGTGCCGTTTTACATAATTTTCCCGGCGATAGCCTATTTTTTCAGAAAAAAACCTATACTGACCTTCGGCGTTTTGGCCGTGCTGACGGAAGTTGTACGCTTGTGGGCCGTTACTACGTTTCGGGGCGGACCGGCATTTCAAGCCAATCCTGTATTCTATATTGATATTTTTGCTTATGGCATGATAAGCGCTTACGCGGTGGTATGGTTCAGAAATAGGGTGCAGGATCGTGACCGTGTCAAGCTGCCGATGCTTTTGCTTTCGATATTGTCCTTGGTGCTGATATACCAGTTTATCATCTGGATGTCAAATGCAAGCTCGCAGCAATTTGATGCGCCGCTGGCCTTTAGGATGGCCTACAGGCCGATATTGGCGTTTGGGGGCGCATTGTTCCTGTTTTCTACCTGCTTTACATACCGTTTCTGGGAGAAAAATATTTGGGGAAACAGGCTGTTTGTGTTTATTTCCACTATCTCATACAATTTCTATCTGTGGCATCAGAACATAAATATAGCTCTTCGAAAAGCAGGTATCCCGTACACAACGGCCGCTAAGCCCCAGGACGACCGTCAGGCGATGGACGGATTTTCGCTTTTGTCGGTGGTGCTGTCATTGTTTGTAGCCAGTGCAATAACATTCCTGTTTGAAGCGCCTATATCCAAGTACGGCTTCAAGGGATATATTATCAAAATAAAGGAACTTGTCTCAGTCGGATGGAGGAAGATAACAGTTAAGGCAGGGAGGAGAGAAAAGAATGAGACTGCTGGCAGTAATAGATTATCAAAATGATTTTGTGAACGGTTCACTCGGTTTTGAGAGGGCAGAAAAACTGGAGGAGCTCATTTCCCGCAAGATAGACGCTTACCGCAAAGCCGGTGATGAGGTGGTATTCACTCTTGACACTCACGGGGAGGATTACCTTGATACACGGGAGGGTAAAATGCTTCCGATAAAGCACTGCATAAAGGGAATGCCCGGCCATGATTTTTTCGGCAACATCCGTCCGTTAGACGGGGAGAAAGTATTCGAAAAAGAGACATTCGGCTCAAAAGAATTTTTTGATTATATCAGAAAAAGGGAATATGAATCGATAGAGCTTGTGGGGCTGGTGTCAAATATCTGCGTGATATCAAATGCCGTGCTGGCTAAAACGGCCGCGCCCGAGATACCGGTGATAGTGGATAGTACGGCCACGGCCTCGGCAGACCTGGAGCTTCACAAAAAGGCTTTGGATGTTATGCGCGGGCTGCAAATAGAGGTTTTGTGACCTGAAGTTGTCATCGCTTGACAAATCGGGGCATTTGCATAGGATCGCAACATAAAAAATGCACACAGCCGCTTTGGTTGTGCGCATTTTGGCGTTAATCTATCTGGATAAAGTCTCCACCGCCCGGGAGCTTTTTATCATCCTTTTTGGGGATCGTAAGCTTCAGGGTGCCATTTTTGAAGCTTGCCTTGATATCATCCCTGGTCACAGCATCGCCCACATAAAAGCTCCTGCTGCAAGAACCGTAGTGACGTTCGCGGCGGATATATCTGCCGTCATCGTTGGTATCATCATCGCTGTAACCGAAGGTTGCATTGACTGTGAGATAACCGTCATTTAGCTCAGCTTTGATATTTTCTTTTTCCACTCCGGGCATATCGATGGTAAGTTCATAATTATCGCCCTTCTCCTTGACGTCGGTCTTCATAATATCCGTTGTGTGGTGATTGAGACCGCCGAACGGGAAATCACCGAAATCGTCAAATAGATTCCTTCCAAAAATGCTTGGTAACATAAATTATCTCTCCTCTCATAAAAAACATTATGATTTTTAACTGCTTTCTATGAACATGGAGGAAGGGAAATAACAGGAAGTCGTTACAAAGGCTTTCTTCTTTGTTTCTCTTTCCTTATGTTCTGAACACATTATAGCACTTTTTGTTAGCACTGTCAAGCGGTGAGTGCTAATGTTAATAAAATATACAAAAATAGTTAATATAATTTCAAAAGCATCCTATGGGGTACGAAAATTTTTTTAGGATTTTACATTATTCTACTTGATATTTACGTTGAAATACAGTATAATATTAGCGTATAGGGGCTTTATACAGAAAGGATGTAATGCAATGGAAGACAGAAGAATCGGCGAAGAATGCGGAGTGTTTGCGATATATGACCCTAAAGGCGATTGTGCCAGAAGCACATATTACGGCCTTTATGCTCTCCAGCACAGAGGACAGGAGAGCTGTGGCATAGCGGTAAACAATAACCGTGATATCACCCATTACAAGGATATGGGGTTGGTAAATGAAGTATTTACGCAGGAGATCCTGGACAAAATGCCGGGCACGATGGCTGTTGGCCATGTGCGCTATTCCACAACAGGCGAAAGCATGAGAGAGAACGCCCAGCCGCTGGTATTGCGGTATGTAAAAGGCAATATCGCTCTTGCCCATAACGGCAACCTTGTCAACAAGGACGCCCTTATAAAAAGTCTGAGCAAAACAGGTGCCATATTCCAGACTACGACCGACACTGAGACTATAGCTTATATGATAGCCAGAGAACGTCTCAGCACAGGGAGTGTCGAGGAGGCGGTAGAGAATACGGTTGCTCATCTTATCGGCGCGTTTTCGCTGGTGGTAATGAGCCCGCAGAAGCTGATCGCAGTACGTGATCCCTGGGGATTTCGTCCGATTTGCATGGGCAGAAAGGGCGATGCGATAATCTTTGCCTCGGAGACCTGTGCTCTTGACAGCATAGGCGCTGATTTTGAACGAGACTTAGAGCCGGGTGAGATCGTGGTTGTACAGGATGGGCAAATACGGTCTATTCATACCTATGAAAATACTCAAAAGTCCAGCATGTGCATTTTTGAATATCTGTATTTTGCCCGTCCGGACAGCGTTATACAGGGGCAGTCGGCACATGATTCAAGAAAGCTGGCCGGAGCATATTTGTCGCGAGAATACCCGGTCGAGGCCGATGTCGTTATAGGCGTACCGGATTCGGGGATGAGCGCAGCCATAGGATATGCTGAAGAATCAGGCATACCATACGGCATGGGCTTCGTAAAAAATAAATATATAGGAAGAACTTTTATACAGCCGTCACAGGAGATGAGGGAAAATTCCGTAAGGATAAAGCTCAACGTATTAAAGAGCACCGTTGAGGGCAAGAGAGTCGTCATGGTAGATGATTCGATCGTAAGAGGTACGACCTCGCGCCGTATAGTAAACCTTTTACGGCGCGCCGGTGCGACCGAGGTTCATGTACGTTCTTCGGCGCCAATGTTTTTGTGGCCGTGCTATTTCGGTACCGATATACCGTCTAGAGAAAATCTGATAGCGGCCAATCATTCGCTTGACGAGATGTGCAAGATGATAGGCGCTGATAGTCTGGGATTCTTGAGCATAGATTCTCTTATGAAGATAGCCCCCAATGCTGACTGCGGTTTCTGTAACGGATGCTTCTCGGGACATTATCCTGTGGATGTTGATGCAGAAAGGAATGAAACTTCTTGCTCATCGAAACAATGACGAATAATGAGTACAATGAAGCCATGCTTCTGTACTCATCAGCGTTGAAGGAATTAAACGTTAAGCTGAGCATAATAAACGATGAATTTGCCGCCAGGCTTAACAATAATCCCATTGAGCATATAAAATCAAGATTGAAAACCCCTCAATCGATAGCCGCTAAGCTAAGAAAGAAGGGCTACGAGCCAACTCTGGAAAATGCTGTAAAATATGTGGATGATATCGCCGGTATTAGGATAATCTGCTCATTTACGGCCGATATCTATCACATAGCCGCTGTTATAAAATCCCAGCCGTACTTAAAGATACTCCGGCTTAAGGATTATATCGAAAATCCCAAGGCTACCGGCTACCGCAGCTACCATATGCTGGTGGAAGCACCGGTTTATATGTCGGGGAAGATAGAGAGCGCCAAAGTGGAGATACAGATAAGGACGATAGCTATGGATTTTTGGGCGAGCCTTGAGCATAAGATACGCTACAAATTCAGTAGTTCTATCCCCAATTTGCTCAATAATGAGCTTATCGAATGCGCCGACATTGCCGCGGCTCTTGATGAAAAAATGTTTGAGCTTAATAAAGAGATAGAAAAGTATAAGGGATAGATGGAATATAACGAACGTTTCATGAGGGAGGCTCTTCGTCAGGCAAAAAAAGCGGCCGCTATAGGAGAGACACCCATAGGGGCAGTCATAGTCCGTAACGGAGAAATAGTGTCGCGCGGCTACAATAAGCGGGAGACGAAAAAGCGCAGCCTTGCCCATGCGGAGATAGCAGCTATCGATAAAGCCTGTAAAAAACTCGGCGGCTGGCGACTGTGGGGGTGCGAGCTTTATGTTACGCTTGAGCCTTGCTGTATGTGCGCCGGAGCGATAATACAGTCGCGCATAGACCGCGTATATTTTGGCGCGCCGGATAATAAGGCAGGCTGCGCCGGATCGGTAATAGACCTGTTTAAGGCAGGTTTTTGCCATAAAGTCGAGGTCTCGGGAGGATATATGCAGGAGGAATCGCGCGAGCTTTTGCAGCAGTTTTTCCGCCAGCTGAGGCAGAAAAAGAAGGCAGAAAAGCAAGGTGGATACAGCGGTTGATAAAAGATAAAATTTGAAGAAACACATCGCCTGAATAACGGTGCTTGATAGGGATCGTTATTTAGGCGATATTTTTTGCCGCTATTGAAATTTACCATATTGACATATGACGAAAACTGCGCTATAATATGATCATAAACGGCATATGCCGGAAAAGGTGGGCTGCATTATGGCAAGACCATGTAAAAGGCGGCGCATATGTTCCATGCCGTCCTGCGGTCGGTTTGCCCCGGTCACGGCCGAGAAGCATCCTGTGATAACGATGTCGCTTGATGAGTTCGAAGCCGTAAGGCTTATTGATCTCGAGGGTTTGACACAGCAGGAATGCGCAGCGAGAATGAACGTTGCGCGGACGACGGTACAGGCAATATATAACAGCGCACGCACAAAACTGGCGGAATGTATGGTGAATAAAAAGGAACTGCGTATAGAAGGCGGGGATTATGTGCTCTGCAACGGTGATTCTCGCGAGTGCGTATCCTGCCCCAAAAGGCAGAAAAAGGAAAATGGAGATGAAAATAATGAGTGAAGAATGTAATCATGATTGTTCCTCCTGCGCAAGCGATTGTGCAGACAGGCAGGCTCCCATGAAGGAGGCTCCGCACGAGCTGTCCCAGGTAGGAAAGGTGATCGGCGTCGTAAGCGGAAAGGGAGGAGTAGGAAAGAGCCTTGTGACCTCAATGCTGGCCGTGGCAATGCGCCGCGAGGGCTATCGCACGGCGATACTTGATGCTGATATAACCGGTCCTTCCATACCTAAAGCCTTTGGTATTAAAAACAGGGCTTTTGCGACCGAAGCCGGAATATTTCCGGTGGAGACGAGCACCGGTATCGAGATAATGTCGGTGAACCTGCTTCTTGAGAACGATACCGATCCGGTGATCTGGAGAGGGCCGATAATCGGCGGCACAGTAAAACAGTTCTGGACGGATGTAATCTGGGGCGATGTTGATTATATGTTTGTCGATATGCCTCCGGGAACGGGCGACGTTCCGCTGACGGTGTTCCAGTCGGTGCCGGTGGACGGCATTATTGTAGTAGCTTCTCCGCAGGAGCTTGTTGGTATGATCGTAGAAAAGGCAGTAAAAATGGCGGACATGATGAATGTTCCCGTATTAGCGTTGGTAGAAAACATGAGCTATTTTGAATGTCCTGACTGCGGAAAACGTCATTATATATTTGGTGAGAGCCATATCAGCGAGATAGCCCAAAAGCACAATATAAAAACGGTTTGTCAGCTGCCGGTTGATCCGGCTGTGGCGTCTCTTGTGGACGGCGGCAGGGTAGAAGAGCTGGACACAGAAAGATTGTCTGCTATCATTGAGCTTTTAAAGGAGAGACAAAGCATGAAGATCGCGGTAACGTATGACAACGGAGAGATATTCCAGCATTTTGGACATACAGAAGCCTTTAAGATATATGAGGTGTCGGATACAAGCGAAATAATTTCCGCATCGGTCGAAAACACGAACGGCAGCGGACATGGTGCGTTGGCAGGATTTTTACAAACCTTCGGCGTTGATTGCCTTATCTGCGGCGGGATAGGCCAGGGAGCGAAAAATGCTTTGGCTGAAGCAGGTATACAGGTCTTTGGCGGAGTGTCGGGAAATGCTGATGAGGCCATAAAGGCATTTGTGACGGGAACGCTTGATTTTGATCCCAATGTGCACTGCTCACACCATGATAACGGTGAGCATGACTGCGGCGGCGAACACCATTGCGGCGGTCATGACGGTGACCATCAATGTGGTCATCATGCTTGAAAATAAAAGGCAATAAAACGGATATTATATCTGGGCTTTCCGGATTTGATATCCGGCAGGTAAAACGCCGCAGTCGCTATTGTAAGACTGCGGCGTTTTTGGCTCATGAAAATAGTATAAGGCTTGACGATATCACCATCATTCCGGTAACGAAGCCGATTATGGTAACGCTGCTTTTTTCATAGGATCGAGCCATCGGAAGCAGCTCTTCTATAGAGATGAATATCATCATTCCGGCGACCATCCCGAAAAGGATGCCAAACATCATATCACTGAAAAACGGCCTCAGCAGGAGATAACCGATAAGGGCACCCAGCGGTTCGGTCAAGCCCGATATGAAAGCCACAGCTGCGGCATGTTTCCGGCTGCCGCCGGAGCAGTATATCGGTGCGGCTGTCGCGATACCTTCGGGAATGTTATGTATCGCAATAGCAACGGCGATGGCTATGCCCAGATGGGGATCCTTTACGGCAGAGGTAAAGGTCGTCATCCCTTCCGGGAAATTATGTACGCCTATAGCCAGGGCAGTTAAAAGTCCCATACGTTTGAGAGCAGAGCTATCCTTGGTATGGCCGATATCGCTCTCGGCGCTTGGTATGAAATAATCTATCATCGCGATAAGAAGTATCCCGGCAAAAAATGAAGCAGCCGCCGCCCAATACCCGTTTTTGATCCCCAGAGGAGCCTGTAGAAATTCTCTTGATTTGGCAAATATCTCTACCATGGATATATATACCATCACCCCGGCAGAAAATCCCAGCGAACCGGCAAGGAACCGGCTTGTGCGGTTTTTGGAAAACAATGTTATCACTCCACCGATCCCGGTCGATATACCGGCGGCCAGCGTGAGCAAAAAGGCGAATATTTCATTCTGTGTCATTCGACCGTTCCCCTTTCATGCAATCATTCGTCTAAATACCATATGCATAGGGGCTGAATTTTGTGAAAAACAGGAATTGACTTTCATGTAGCCGTAATGCTATAATAGATAAAACAAATATCACAAAAGGAAATGATGCGTTATGAAAAAAATAGGAGTTCTGGCAGTACAGGGAGCGGTGTCGGAACATATGCGGCTTATAGAACGCGCCGGAGCTGAGCCCTGCGAGGTCAAATACGAAAAGCAGCTGTCGCAGCTTGACGGTTTGATAATACCGGGCGGCGAAAGTACAGCTATCGGCAGGCTTATACGGGATTTCGGCCTTATTGAGCCTATAAAGAAGCGTGCCGCCGAGGGCATGGCCGTGTGGGGCACCTGTGCGGGAATGATATTGATGGCTAAAGAGATAGTAAACGATGAGGTCCCACATTTGGGGCTTATGGATATAGCTGTCCGCCGCAATGCTTACGGCAGGCAGCTGGATAGCTTTACCGCCAAAGTGCGTTTGCCCGAGGTGTCAGACGGAGAAATACCGCTGGTATTTATACGCGCCCCATATGTGGAGCGGGTATTTGGTGAAGCGAAGGTATTGCTGACAGTGAAAAATAATATTGTCGCTTGCTGTCAGGACAAATTTCTGGCGACTTCCTTCCACCCGGAGCTGACGGAGGATATTTCCTTCCATAAATATTTTATTGAAAAAATGGCGTAATAAGGATACCGCCCCGATATCGCATATCCGTTGTATGCAATATCGGGGCGGTATGTATTTTTGCTGTTTTATGATTCCGTTTCATAAACTGTGATCGGCCCGGGCATTCCTGAGATCAAGCGGAAACGATCGCGTTCAAAGAAGGCGGCGCGAGGATTATGTTCTTTAATATCAAGCTCAGGCGTACCTATAAGGGCATTGACTCCGGTATTCATGATCTCGACACAAATAGTGTGCACGCCGGCCTCAAGCTCTGTGCAGATACGATATGGATAGTACGGCAGAAGAAATTTCCGGCCGTCGATATATACGATCGCTGCATACATCACACAGCCAAGGTCTATCAGGACTTTTCCGGCCGTTTGCGTCTGGAAGCTGCCTTGGAAGCGCACCATCCCGGAATAATCGGGAGAAATGTGGCTCCGCCAATCATTGATCCCTTGCCCGACCGGTATTTTCCTTCCGTCAGGAGCGGTCATTATAAAGTCGCCTATTACGGCTTTCCTCATCGTAGATATCATTTCCTCGTATGACGATCCGCTTTCTTCGCCGTCTGCTGCAGTCTTGAATATCCGCAGTTCCCCCGGTTCAAACAGTAGTGTCGTCGGCTTTGTTCTAACGAAGCGGTGGAGAGAGAAGTCATATTCGCTGATACTGCCGCCGATGTGCAAAATAGCGTTTGTTTTATGAGAAGCTTCGTTCAAAAGCGCATATATATTTCCATTGACGCTGCGCCGCACCGCAAGGCTGATGCGGCCTTCGCTCTGCACCGGCGCGATCCCCTGTAACCTTAGCGCTTGCTTAAGAAGCAGCGTATCGGATATCATTGTGACCATCCCGTGCGGCAACTCTTGGGAATATTTCGTCATTATTACAGATTCCCGCTCAAAGCCGCGAATCTTGCCGCCGATACTTAAGATTCTCCCGCCGCCGCTTAAAAATAGTTTCAGCCGTTCCTTTTCACTATCGGAAAAATCTGTAAGGGCGGCTGCGATTACAATAGTTATCTTCTGCCCGAGAGGTGTTATAAATGCACCGTTTTCGATATCCATGTCGAGGATACTATCGCGCCATAGGTATTCATAATCACAGGAAGCATAGCAAACGGCCCGGGCTATCTCGTTTATCCTTTCCGCCATATCCGGCTCGCGGCTCACCTGCCAAGGATGACCGGACAGTAGCATATCGGTAAATATCCTATCCATCGGTATATATATACCTATCTCGGCAGCCGGTACGGTCGAGTTTAAAAGACGGTTGACCTCTGCTGCCCGCTCATTCACAGCCCGACCGAATATTATGTTTTGTTTGTTGGCAGGGGAGAGTATCGAGCTTTCGGCGGCGACTTTAAATTCCGGCTCTGCGTACATATTATAAAACAGGTCTATGCCCCGGAGCATCTGGTGTTCAAGCGCCCAACGCTGTAAGTCGGTAGGCAGAGCGCGTCCGGCAACGGCAAAAGATTCGCTCATTGCATGTTGCTTTGCATAAAGGTGTTTTGCACTCCCGGCAAACCGCGGATAGTCGCAAAAACGTTCCTGATTTATCTGCTCCCATATGTAGTCGATCCCGGGCGCATCGCTTGCTTTGCTGTTTTTGAAAAAATCACCGCTGAGCGTTGATAGCCCTCTGAGACTGTGATCGATATCCTGATGACCGACCTGTATCACGTTATGGCTGCGGCACCATTCGTTCATGCGGGCGATAAATACCCTTGCCATCCTATCACCTGCGACCTCGCGGTAATCAACTGCGGCAGATAGCGGCCGTTTTTCTGCAAGCAGCTTGGGAAGCAGGGGAACTATATCATAGCCCTTATTGCAGGCAAATTCCTTAAATATGCCTTCCGTATATGGATACGGGTAGGAAAGATACGGCTCATCGTAAAAGAAACCGGAAAAGCCGTTACCGAAATATTCACCGAAATGTTCATAGCACGGCTCGTACATTTTAGCAATGAAGCACTCCACCGCTGGGACGCTTAAAAGGTCTATCGTGCCAAAATTTGGATTTTTCTTATCGTCCGGGAAAATGCCGTGGGTGGAGGAGCTGTTGTATTCCCAGGTAACGATGGCCAGCCGTTTGGCGGTACCGTTGTTTTTATACGATATGACTCCGTCTGATGAAGGATACAGCGGCTTAAAGCCGCTTTCGGGAGCGGCAAAATCGCCGAATCTTCCTACTTCCCATACAGCTGCCGATATAAAATGTTTTCTGTTCACTGTTACTGTGATCTCCTCATCGTGGTCGATCATCATATCAGCATACAGATGCAGATTCTTAGAGCGGAAGTCTTCGTTTTCCGCTATTATAAGACCGGCAGCCGTACCTGACGGATATCCCCAGTCGTTGACGAGCCATATATCGATATCCCGAGTACGGGCATATTCTATCGTTTTCTTAACCAAGGTACGAAAACGTTCTGCCCAGGCAGGTACGTCGTCTACAGGGATGCGGGACTTGCCTTCTATGCATATCCCGGAGTATCCGTGTCCGGCGCAAAAATCAACATAGCGGCGGATATCCTCCTCTGCGGTCTCTGCATGAAAGCCCGAATATATTATAGGTGCATATTTGTTGCTCAAGTTAAATTTCTCCTTTCTATATCTACCTTAGCCGATTGCAAAACCTTGGAGTTGCCGGAAGAGCCGGTCTCTATGGTTTTGTTCGGTATTCATCTGTTATTATACAACATATCTTGCCGTTTGAAAATACCTTTTGCACAAATTTTTTGATATCAAAAAATTTTCATTTTATTGTTGAAATTGTAGCGAAAGTATGATATAATAACAGAAGTTTAGTTACGTATTCACATAAACAGGAGGAATCGAAATGAACAAAAAAATTATAAGCGGTATATTGGCAGCTTCACTATCAGCAAGCGTGATGACTGCCGTGGTATCGGCCGATGGCGCTCCTACGGTCATTGTTGATTCAAGGATAGTTACGTTTGCCGACCAGGATCCGGTGATAATAAACGACCGCACATTGATCCCGGCGCGTGGAGTATTTGAGGCTATGGGCGCTTCCGTTGAATGGTGGCATGAGGAACGTATGGTCGTAGTACGTTCGGAGGATAATATGACCCGTGTTGACTTGACGATAGACGATCCGGTGATGAAGGTACATACCTTTACATCCCTTACCACGGCTGATACTAAAGAGGTAACGCTTGAGGTTGCACCACAGATAATGAACGACAGAACAATGATCCCCTTAAGGGCTGTTGGAGAGGCCCTGGGCGCTCAAGTGAGCTGGGATCAGGAAAATTATGTTGCAACTATCACTTCCAAAGCGATGCCCACGGTCATAAAAACAACGCCGGCTCCCGAGGGCGCGCAGCCTTCCGTAACAGCGGCTCCGACAGCTTCCCCTTCGGCAACAGAAGATCCGGCATCAACGGCTGACCCATCATCAACAGCTGCGCCTACAGCAGAACCGACAGCAGCTCCCGGAGGAGTAGAGTATGAAAGCAGTATCCCTGTAATGTATTCGTTTGCAGATACTGATACGGTAAACGTAGGTGAGGAGTTTTCTATATATGTAGCCGTAAGCTGCTGCGATAAAGAGACTTATTCCGCTGTAAATACAATGCTTTATGATTCGGATAATTTTGAATTTGTAAGCTATGAGTACAAGTATCCCACTCAGGATTTTGCCACGCTGGGCGGTTCCAATCCGGAATTTATGGGCGACTCGGTAAAATGCCTCGTCCTTCCGGCGACGGTAGAAGAGCATCTTTTGCCGAGCGAAGGCGTTATACTTGAAATGAGATTCAAGGCTAAAAATGCTGCCACCGGCGAGTTTGCTCTTTCTTCAAGAAAAACAGACCGCGGATATGACAACATCCTTTACTTCAACGATGATACCTCCGCTCAGGAAGCAGATGAGCTTTATATCGATACTACGCCTGTTGTTATTACAGCCCAGTAAGGAGAGTAGATATGCTCTGTAAAATATCTGTGGGGACAAAAGACCACTCCCAGCTTAAAGACATAACGCGCGAAGTGGATGAATGTGTAAAAAACTCGGGTGTAGAAAGCGGGATATGTCTTGTTTATTGCCCGCATACAACTGCAGGCATAACGGTGAACGAAAACGCCGATCCTGATGTCGTAAGGGATATCCTGTCAAAGACCGGCAGGCTCATTCCCTGGGAGGATGACTATCGCCATTTCGAGGGAAACTCGGCCGCGCATATAAAGGCTATGCTTAGCGGCTTTTCGCAGACGTTTATAATAGAGAACGGCCGGCTTTTACTCGGCACCTGGCAGGGGATATATTTCGCGGAATTTGACGGCCCCAGAAGCCGGACGGTATATGTAAAGATAATAGGTGAAAAAGAGATGTGATACAAAAGGCGGTGTTGTAACAGCACCGCCTTTATGCTTATATAAGGGGAGATATATCATGACGAACACACCGATCTCGATGAGAACTCACGTAGCAATTTTTGGCAATACAAATGCCGGGAAATCAACGCTCTTCAATGCTCTGACCGGCCAAGAGGCGGCGATTATTTCAGATAAGCCGGGTACTACTACCGATCCTGTGATCAAGGCCATGGAATTGATACCGTACGGCCCGATCGCTTTGATAGATACGGCAGGGTTGGGAGATATGTCCGACATAGGCCGTCAGAGGATGGAGAGGACGAACAAAATACTTAAAAGAACGGATTTTGCACTGTATGCCGCCGATATAAACAGGTTCAACGAGGAGGACTATGAGAACTCAAAAAGGCTTTTTAAAAAGTACAGGATCCATCATATGCTGGTGTTCACCAAATGCGAGGATGTTAAAACGGACGGCAGATATCCCAAGGCAGCCTTTGTCTCGGTACACGATCCGTCTTCGATAGAAGACCTAAGGACAAGGCTCTCCCAAGAGCTTTCCAAACTTGACGAAGAGCCGCAGACGATGATAGGAGATCTGCTCCCGGCAGGCAGCCTGACAGTGATGGTCGTTCCGATAGATTCCGAGGCTCCCAAGGGCCGGCTGATACTTCCGCAGGTACAGTTTTTAAGAGACTGCCTTGACCATGGCATAAAGGCGGTAGTTGTACGGGAGACGGAACTTAAAGAGGTTATGGCAGAAATAAGAAAGCCTGATTTGGTAGTCGTGGATTCACAGGTGTTTAAATATGTGGCTTCCGTCATTCCCGAGGACGTCATGCTCACCTCCTTTTCGGTATTGATGGCCAGAATGAAAGGCGACATATCAAAGCTTGCCCGGGGAGCGGAAGCAGTTGCTTCTTTAAAAGACGGCAGCAGGATACTGATGGCCGAAGCCTGTACGCACAATTCCTCTCACGAGGATATCGGCAGGGTGAAGATACCGGCGTTGTTAAGGAAATACACCGGGAAACAGCTGGAATTTGAGTATTCCGTCCATCATGATTTTCCCGAGGATATTGCAAAATATGATCTTGTCATACACTGCGGCGGCTGCATGATAAACTCACGCGCAATGAATAATCGTATACGCTTTTGTGAGGAAAATAACGTTCCCATAACGAACTATGGTCTGGTGATAGCACTCGTTAGCGGGATACTGGAGAGAAGCATGAAAATATTGAAAAAATAAGTATTCGCCTATTGCAAAATATGTAAAAATGATTTATAATGATATTATAACTGACTGCCGAAAGGGGGAGCTATGATGAGCGCGGCTATAGATTATGTTATAAGGTATTTACAAGTTTTGCGCATAACGGATATTATTGATATTTTTATTGTTACAATAATAGTGTATCTTTTGCTGAACTGGCTCAATGAAACCAGGGGAATGCAGCTGATAAAGGGTATAGCGATATTGTTCGTGGTGGTCGCTGTTTCTAATTTGATCGGACTTACGGCTCTTAATTATATATTGAGTGGCATATTCCAATTCGGGGTTATAGCGATAGTTGTCATATTCCAGCCGGAGTTGAGGAGCATCCTCGAACAGATGGGACGCTCAAAAGTCGGAAGGCTTTTGGATATTGCAGCAAACACGGCCAATAATGATAACCTGATAAACAAGAACGTTGACGAGATAGTTACCGCTGCGGTCAACATGGCGTCTACGAAAACCGGGGCGTTGATGGTTATAGAGCGTGAAACGCGTATGGGGGAGATAGCAAAGACCGGCACCTTCCTTGACGCTGATATATCCTCGTCACTTTTGGAAAACATATTCGTCCCCAATACACCGCTCCATGACGGTGCTGTTATGATACGCGGCAACAAGATAATCGCTGCCGGCTGCTTCCTGCCGCTGACATCAAACGCCAATCTTTCGCGGGAGCTGGGGACGCGCCATCGGGCAGCCTTGGGTGTTTCGGAGGTATCTGACGCGGTCGTTGTTGTTGTAAGCGAGGAAACGGGAAAGATATCCATTGCCGTGGGAGGTTCGCTTACGAGGAATCTAAGCAGGGAAACGCTCAAGCGCGCTCTTACAAAGGCGCTTTTCACACCGGCTGAAGAGGCTCCCATAAGCAAGCTGAAATTCTGGAAGGCGGTGTCTAAATGAAAAAAATATTCAAGACCCGCACCGGTAAGATATCTACGCTCATAACTTCCTTGATAGTGGCTATCATATTATGGATAGTAGCCTCTTACACTGACGAAAGGGAGATAACGGTGCGCCTAAAAAGCATACCAATACAGTTTGAGGGCATAGAGGTATTAACCGAAAACGGCTTTACAGTCATAAACGAGGACGAGATACCTTCTGTAAATATCTCTGTGCGCGGCACGCGCAAAAATATAGTGAATGCGATAAGCGGGATAACAGCTAATGTGGATGTATCTTCTATAACCGGAGCGGGCGAATATTCGATACTGCCGGATATAGAGATATACGACTCCAGCGTGCGTCTTGATTCGCAGGTAAGCCGTGAGGTTCCTGTAGAAATAGATACGCTTGAGGAAAAAGAAATACCGATATCGCTGCACCAGACCGGTGTGAACAAAAACCATATCGTTGAATCAGTCCCCGAATATAGCACGGTCACAGTTTCGGGAGCCAGCTCAGAGATAGGAAAGGTTGCCGGAGGACTTGTAACGGTAGATATTTCCGATTTTGTGCGCGACAGTGTTACTGTATCCAATATCGTCCTCACAGATGACAGCGGATCTGTTTTAGAAAGACTGGAAACGGTAGACGTGCTGGGGAAAAGAAAAATATCAATAAATAATTACGTATATATAGCCTCCAGCGCGGATATAATTGCCGATGTCGATGATGATATCGAGCAGGAATATCAAATAACGGTAAAAGGAATATCGCCTCAAAGTGTAACGATAGGCTTAAAAGAGGGTGCAGAGCAAATAGATGCTATCCCGGTACATTTTGATAAGAGTATTACGTATACACCGGGAAGCGGTGAGTATACGTTAAACGTTGATGCACCGGAAGGCGTTTATGTACCGGAGGCCAGCCGGACGATAAAAGTTAGGGCAGAGGTGAAGCCAAAATTGGAAAGAGCTATCTCTGTCCCGGTATCGTATACGAATGTTCCGCAGGGACTTAGCGTTTACGCAGATCAAAGTATAGATATAACGATAAAAGGCACCGATGAAAATGTCAACACGGCAAACGTTACGGCGGTCGTTGATCTTGCAGGCTGTACTGTGGGGAATTACACCATGCCTGTAAAGCTGGAAGCATCAAGCGCAGTATCGTTGCCGGAGTTTGTGACTATATCGGTAACACTTAGCTAAGGAGAGTGAACAGTTTGGATAAATTGGTCCGGGGGAATAGTACAGACGGAGCGATAAGGATATTTGCCGCCGTAACGACCGATCTTGTCAACGAGGCTCAAAGGATACACCATACCTATCCGATCGCAACGGCGGCTTTGGGAAGGACGCTTACCGCGGCAGCCATAATGGGAGCGGACTTAAAAAACGAAAGCGACAGCATCACCGTGCAGATAAAAGGAGATGGCGAACTGGAGCGTATAATAGCCGTGACCGACAGCCAAAGCCGCGTAAAAGGTTACGTTTCAAACCCTTATGTAGATCGTCCGTTAAATGATAAAGGAAAGCTGGACGTAGGCGGTGCGATAGGGAAGGGGACGCTGAGCGTCATAAAAGATCTGGGCATGAAAGAGCCTTATATAGGACAGGTCCCGTTGGTATCGGGAGAGATAGCCGAGGATCTGACGTATTATTTTGCCTCCAGTGAGCAGGTGCCGACTTCGGTCGCCTTAGGAGTGCTCGTCTCGCCCGACAACACAGCGCTTGCCGCCGGCGGATTCCTTTTGCAGCTAATGCCGGAAGCAACCGAGGAAATGGCAGAACAGCTTGAAAATGCCATAAAGACGCTTCCATCGATAACTTCAATGATACAAAGCAGCATGACAGCGGAGGATATCCTGTTTAGGGTCACGGACGGTTTTGACATGATCATGCAGAATAAGGCGATAGAGCCAAAGTATTTCTGCGGCTGTTCCAAGGAGCGTATGGAAAAGGCACTTATCTCAATCGGACGGGAGGAGCTTTTATCGCTCATAGAGGAGCAGGGAGAGGCTGAGTTGACCTGCCAGTTTTGCGATAACCGCTATCTATTCTCCAAGGAAGAGCTTGCTGCGTTGTACGAAAAAGCAAAATAAACAGACAATAGATATCCTTTTTCCGTTGGTTGGAATGGGATATCTTTGTTTTTTGTAAAAAAAGTATAAGCGGACTTGAAAAATGATTTTATTTGGTGTATAATATACCTTAAGAGCCGTAAAAATCGTACAACAGAAGAGCAGGAGAACTTGTATGAAAAAAATAGCAGTAATACCGAATCCACTAAAGGATATAGGTCTTATTTATACGAGAGAAGTCATAGATGCTCTGGCCGGAGGAGCCGAGATAGTGATGGAGGATCAGTACCGTGTGAGCAATTTCCCGGTACACTACCGTCAGGGCGCCGACATATATAAGGATATAGATATAGCGATACTGTTAGGCGGAGATGGCACAATAATACAATCTGCCGGCAGCTGTGCCCGCAACGGTATATCAATGCTGGGAATAAATCTGGGTACGATAGGATTTATGTCCGAGGTGGAGACGGTGCATATAAAGACAGCTGTCAGGCGTCTTTTGGCAGATGATTACCGTGTTGAAAACAGGATGATGCTTAAGGTCGATATAATAAAAAACGGCAATCATCACGGACGATATCATGCGTTAAACGACGTCATAGTATCAAAATCTCCCGATTCAAAGCTTATCGATCTGGCGCTCTACTCAGGTGAGGAACGGGTGAATACGTACGTTGCCGATGGAATAATAATTGCAACGCCAACGGGATCTACGGGTTATTCACTTTCGGCCGGCGGCCCGGTGGTCGATCCGATGATGCAGCTTTATGTTGCAACGCCGATATGCGCGCATATGCTTTCAGCGCGGTCTGCGGTGCTGCCGGCGGAAAAAAGTATAACTATACGTTTAAATGACCGTTCATCCTCGCATAATGAGGCGATGGTATCGGTAGACGGCGATATGCAATGCCGGATAAAAAACGGCGATGAGGTCGTTATTTCTAAATCACAATATGATGCAAGGCTTATAAGAATGATAGACCAATCCTTTTACGATACGCTTATACAAAAGCTGTCGTAAAATAAGTGAGGCAAGCAATGAAAAGAGACAGGCAAAAAGCGATATTGGATATCGTAAGCAAATTTCCAGTAAGGACGCATGATGAACTCATGAGCCGGCTCAAAGAAGCCGGGTTTTCCGTTGCACAGTCCACGATATCACGCGATATAAAGGAACTTAAGCTGGCAAAGACGCCTTCGGAGCTGGGCGGTTACATATACAGCCTGCCGACAGAAACAGAGCCGGAGGAAGTGCATAGCGATATATTTTCAAGCGCTTTGATAAGTGCGGAATATGCTTCAAATTGTGTCGTAGTAAAGACAAGACCGGGAACGGCGCCTGCCTTTGGAGCAGAGGTGGACAGAGGGATATTCCCGGAGATATTGGGATGTATCGCCGGTGATGATACTGTGTTGATAATAGCCAAAACCGAAGATGACGCCGCAGGGCTGTGCAAAAATATCAGCTCCGTTTTAAAAGCAAAGGGGAAGCAGTATGCTGATTGATTTATCGATAAAAAACATAGCAGTAATAGATAAGCTCAATCTTTCTTTCCATAAAGGAATGAGCGTTCTGACCGGTGAGACGGGCGCAGGAAAATCAATAATAATAGATTCGATAAACCTGATACTGGGTGCCAGAACAAATAAAGGACTTATCCGCTACGGGGAGGAAAAGGCGAGCGTCCAAGCGGTATTCGAGGACTGCAACGGGATATATCCGCTTTTGGAGGAATACGGAATAGATACCGATGAGGAGCAGCTCATAATATCTAGGCAGATAACCTCGCAAGGGAAAAACATCTGTCGCATAAACGGGACGATCGTTCCCCTAGCAGCTCTCAAAGAGATAGCCGATGGGCTGATAAATATACACGGTCAACACGACAATCAAGCGCTTTTGACGCCGTCTAAGCATATCCTGTTTTTGGATGCTTATGCGGAATGCAAGTGTGAACTTGACGGATACAGGGCGTATTATGACGAGACAGTGAAGCTAGATCGGAAGATAGAGGAGCTTAAGGTAGACGAGCAGGAAAAAGCACGGCGTATAGATCTTTTGGAATATCAAATAGAGGAGATATCAAAGGCAAAATTGTCCCCGGGAGAGGACAGAGATCTTTTAGATCAATTGAAGGTGATAGAAAATGCCGAAAAGATATCGGCAAACCTCGAAGAGGCCTATGAAAACGCCTACGGCGGCGCGCAGGCGCAGTCGGCTTATGACGCCATCAGTATAGCTGTATCGGCTCTGGGCAAGGTTACAGAATATGATCCGCGCTTAGGGGAGCTTTATGACAGCTTATCTTCGGCGATGTATACGATAGAAGATGTATCACACGAGATAAAGGATCATGCTGATTCGGTGGAGTTTGACGAAGCTGTACTAAACGACATTGAGGAACGATTAGACCTGATATCGAAGCTGAAGCGAAAATACGGTTCTACAATTGAAGAAATACTCTCATATAAGCAAAAGGCTGAAGAGGAGCTGGAAGAGATACGATTAAGCGACGAGCGGATAGAGGAGCTTTCTGCGGAGCTTGAAAAGAACAGAATGCTGATGAAAGAAGCTGCCGCTGTCCTTAGCGAAAAAAGGCATAAAGCCGCACAGAGGTTGGAGCAGCTCATAGAGCAGTCTCTCCACGAGCTGAATATGGAGCGCGCTCAGTTCAAGGTGGCTGTGGCCGAAAAGGACTTTTCACCGAATGGAGCCGATGAAGCAGAATTTATGTTTAGTGCCAATGCCGGCGAACCGTTAAAACCATTGGTAAATATCGCCTCAGGCGGTGAGTTGTCGAGGGTAATGCTGGCGATGAAATCGGTGCTTGCTGAAAGCGATGGTGTGCAGACGCTTATTTTTGACGAGATAGATACCGGAGTATCAGGCAGTGCGGCGCAAAAAATAGCTAAAAAACTTAAGGAAACATCAAAAACGAAGCAAGTCATCTGCATAACCCATCTCCCGCAGCTGACCTCTGCCGCCGACAATCATTATCTTATAGAAAAACATACCGAAGGTGACAGGACTTTTACCGTTGTACGGGAGCTTACGGATGATGAAAGAGTAAACGAGCTGGCGCGCATGATAGACGGTGCAAATTCCTCGGAAACTGCGCGCTTGCACGCAAGGGAGCTTTTAGAAAAGCGAGGTGACAGTGATTGAACAAGATAGGGATAGTAAAAGAACTTTCCGGCAAAGAGGCAAAGGTGCGCATACAGCGGCCATCCGCCTGCGGAGAGAACTGTGCTTCCTGCAAAGCCGGCTGTGTTCCCACCGAAAGCGATGTTTGGGCCGTGAACGAGGCCGGAGCCAAGACGGGAGACAAGGTAGAGCTTGAAATGCAGGACAAACGGGTGCTGCTGGCGGCAGCTTTGGTATATATAATCCCGCTGTGTATGCTCTTTGTCGGATATGCGATAGGCGGCATATTTTTTGCGGGTGAAGAGTTTAAAATACTGTCAGGTTTTTTGCTGATGGGTATATGCTACGCCATACTTTCAATAATGGATAAGCATTTAAAAAGTAAGTACAGTCTTATTATAAAAAAGGTATTGTAATTTTGCTGGGACTGTGATATAATATTAAATATATTTTTATGGAGAATGCACATGGACAGACTGCATATTTTTGCCGGGCATTTCGGCAGCGGCAAGACCGAGGTTGCCCTCAATTTTACCAAAAAGCTCATACAGGCCGGAAAACCGGCGGATATCGTTGATATGGACACTGTCAATCCGTATTTTCGTACAGTTGACGCCAGAGAGAAAATGGAAAAACTGGGAGCGAGGGTGATAGCCTCGCCGTTTGCAGGCTCCAATGTGGATATGCCGACCGTTCCGGCCGATATCTTATCGGTGTTTGAAAACCGCGGCCGATTTGTCGTTTTTGATGTGGGCGGCGATGACGATGGTGCGTATGCGCTCGGGCAGTATAAACGGTTTTTTGAAGCAGAGCCGTACAGTATGCATCTTGTAGCCAACGCCCGACGGGCTATGACTTGCTCGGCGGAGGATTTTATTGATATTATAGATAGGATAGAATATGCCTCAAGGCTTAAGTTTACCGATATATATAACAACACAAATATTGGCCGCGAAACGTCGGCTGAGGTGTTGATGTCGGGAATGGCGGTAATAGATGAGGTCTCCCGTATAAAAGGGCTGCCGGTGGCGGCTTATTGCGGGACGAAGGAGACGCTTTCAGGACTTTCCGATGAGTTCAAAGAGCTTTCTTATAGCATGGAGATACAGATAAAAATGCCCTGGGATATCAGCCGGGGATAATCATTATAAAGAAAGGACGAGGTAAGGTTGAATAATGTTATTTTCAACAGAGAGCTGTGCAAGGGCTGCGGGCTATGCATAGAGGTCTGTCCGAAAAAGATCCTTGAAATATCGGACGACCTTAACAGCAAAGGATTCAAACCAGCCCAAAAGCGTGAGGGCGGCGAATGTATCGGCTGCGCATTCTGTGCAACGATATGCCCGGATGTGGCTATAAAGGTTGTAAAGGAGGACGGCAAATGAGCGAGAAAGTTTTAATGAAAGGGAACGAGGCTATCGCCGAAGCGGCTATACGTTCCGGCTGCCGTCATTTCTTTGGTTATCCGATAACTCCGCAAACGGAGCTTTCGGCATATATGGCAAAAAAGATGCCCAAGATAGGGGGAACATTTTTGCAAGCCGAGAGCGAAGTGGCGGCTATAAATATGGTATACGGGGCTGCGGGCGCAGGGGTAAGAGTTATGACCAGCTCTTCAAGCCCTGGTATAAGCCTGAAATCCGAAGGTATAAGCTACATAGCAGGAGCCGATCTGCCCTGCGTTATCGTGGATATAATGCGCGGAGGCCCGGGGCTTGGCGGTATTCAGCCTGCCCAGTCTGATTACTTTCAGGCGACAAGAGGCGGCGGGCATGGTGATTATCATTTGCTCGTATTGGCGCCGAACTCTGTTCAGGAAATGGTATATCTCACAGCGGACGCGTTTAATCTGGCCGATGAATATCGGATACCGGTCATGATTCTCGGTGACGGTACGCTCGGACAGATGATGGAGCCGGTAAACTTTGATAATATGCCGGAGCCGGTTTTTGCAGAGAAAAATTGGGCAGCCTGCGGACATAAAAACAGCCGTGAGCATAATGTGATAAATACGCTCTACCTTACCCCGAAAGAGCTCGAGGATACAGTCATAGAACGTCAGAAAAAATATGATACGATAAAGGCAAACGAGGCTCGCTTTGAAGAAATGTATACCGAAGATGCGGATATTATCGTTTCTTCCTACGGCATAACCTCAAGAGTTGTGGAAAGTGCGGTCAAGCAGCTGCGCGAAGAAGGGCTGAGAATAGGAATGATCCGCCCGATAACGCTGTGGCCATTCCCGAAGGAGGCCTTTGAGCGTTCTAACGCCAAGGCATACCTGTCGGTAGAAATGAGTATGGGACAGATGATCGAGGATATTAAGCTGGCCTTAAACGGCAGGGCGCCGGTGTATTTTTACGGCAGAACGGGCGGCATAATCCCATCGCCGGATGAGATCATCGGCAAAATAAGAGAAATAGCCGGGGAGGTGCTGTGAAATGAGCAAAATAATATTTGAAAAGCCAAAGTCGCTTTTGCCAACGCCGTTCCATTACTGCCCGGGATGTACGCATGGAATAGCGCACAGGTTGGTGTGCGAGGTGCTGGATGAATTGGATATAGAAGGAAACACGGTAGGAGTGGCGCCTGTCGGTTGTGCGGTGACGGCCTATAACTATTTTGGCTGTGATATCCAGCAGGCCGCTCACGGCCGGGCTCCGGCTGTTGCAACAGGGATAAAAAGAGCGTTGCCCGACCGAGTGGTGTTCACGTATCAGGGCGATGGAGACCTGGCGGCTATCGGTACAGCCGAGACCGTTCACGCGGCGACCCGTGGTGAGAACATTACTATTATATTTATAAATAACGCTATCTATGGAATGACCGGCGGCCAGATGGCTCCTACCTCACTTCCGGGACAGGTGACTCAGACTTCGCCATACGGACGTGACGTAAAGACCCAGGGATACCCTATAAGGGTATGCGAGATGCTTTCAACGCTCGACGGCCCATCATATATCGCCCGCTGCTCGTTGGACAGCGTAAAGAATATCAAGGATGCGAAAAAATCAATAAAGAAGGGATTTGAATACCAGTTACAGGGCAAAGGATTTTCGCTGATAGAGCTTTTATCCACGTGTCCGACTAACTGGGGAATGTCGGCGCCGGAAGCGATGAAATTCGTCCGGGATAAGATGATACCGTATTATCCTCTGGGAGTATTTAAGGACATAGGGGAGGCGGAGAAATGAAAACGAATAAGATCATAATTTCCGGATTCGGCGGGCAGGGGATACTGTTTGCCGGCAAGATATTAGCGGAAGCGGCATTGCTTAAAGGAAAGGAGCTTTCCTGGTTACCGTCCTACGGCCCGGAAATGCGCGGCGGCACGGCAAACTGCCATGTTATAATTTCCGATGAAAAGGTCGGTTCGCCGATAATAATGGCTCCCGATATCCTTATTGCAATGAATCAGCCTTCGCTGGAAAAGTTTGAAATGACAGTTTCCGCAGGAGGGAAGCTGTTTATTGACAGCTCTCTGATCCAGAGAAGATCCGAACGCAGCGACGCTGAAGCGTGTTACATACCGGCTACACAGCTGGCTGTGGAGAACGGCCACGGTAACCTTGCAAACATGGTTATGCTGGGTGCGCTATTGCGTCATACCGAGATATTTACGCTTGATGAGATCCGCGCTGCGGTCGACATGGCGCTGCCCCAGAAGAGAAAAAATCTGCTCGATGTGGATATGGGCGCCGTAATGACGGGCTACAATTTTACATAAGCGCTGAGTACAGCAAAGACGCAAGTCCATGAAAAATCCAAATATAAAAAGAGTGGCACAGCCGCGGTTTCGCACTGCGACTGTGCCGTTCTTTTATAGCTGAAATTTTTAACGCTGCGTCAATGCTTTTTGTGCACGCTCCCATAGGTAATGGAAGATCAAGGCAAATGCGTATTGTATCAAAAAATAGCAGACCGTATAAACAGTATAGTATTTATCCCAGTCAAAAAACGGGAGGATAAAATCCTGAATGCCCATTAAAAGTGTGTTTGCCAGATAAAGCTCAAAGCATATCTTGCCGCTTTTATGTATAAAACGCATGAGTGGATTTTGCGGCTTTAGACGTGAGAGTATTCCGCACAATATCAGGACTAGTCCGGGGGCGGTGAGCATGGCGCACAGCATGTCAAGACCAAGGGTGCCAACGGGAATAAGCATTCGGCGCAGGATGTAAATGGCAATTATCGCTAATCCTGCAACCGCTACCAAAATGTATGCAGAACGGCACGAAAGCTCTTTTCCGCTGGCGGAATACGATGCCCATAGAAAGCCGACCAAAAACGAAGGGGCGCGGAGCGTGAACAGGCAAAATTTACTCTTACCCAGTATCACCAGCAGTAATGATCCCAGAACACAGCAAAGGATAGATATCGCAGTAATATAGCGGCGGTTTTGGCTGCGGCTTATAGCAGCAAAATAAAACGGCGCGATGAAATACATCGCGAACAGTGCCGAGGTATACCAGCCGAAAGAAGCGCCGGCACCTACCCAGAACTGTATAGAAAAAATATTGGCAATGATACCGGTCCACTTTATCGTGTTCATAGCATAACACATTATGCAGTAAGGTATAACGACGACCAGATATTTTAAGTATATCTTTTTGAACCGCCGTATGTAAAAAGGGAAAGGCTTGCTATTTTTCAAAAGCGAAAAATATATGCCAAAACCGGAAACAAGGAAGAATATATCTACCCCGAGGTAACCAATATCTTTGGGGAATATTCGTATAACAGCAGTCCCGTCAGCAAGCCTTCCAAAACAGCTATGGAGCACGAGTACGGCTATTATCCCTATACCCATAAGATATGTGCGGTATACGCTTACATTGCGCAGAGTCAAGATCATCACTCCGTAGTTATTATTTTCTTTATTATACCTTATGTGCCTATAAAAATCAAGCAAAACCCGCATAAAACACGAGGGAAAATTATTTTTGGACATTTATAGAACTTGCAAAAATATAAGTGATATGGTATAATATTTCAGTCAGCTGCATATCGCCGTAAAATACGGCGGAAGATCCGGCAGCAAGGAGGAATACATGGCAGCAAAACAAAAACGCGGCACAGCGCAAAGAAAACGCAGTGCCGGAAAAAATAAAAAACAGGAAGCAAACGAAAGCTATCTGTCGATAGGTATGTACTTGTTCATATTGATGATAGTTACGGTACTTCTTTTGATATTTACATACATAGACAGCGGAGGAGCAGTAAATGGGGCTGTCCGCAGCTGTATATTCGGTATCTTCGGTGCGTCGGCTTACGGAGTGCCGTTTGTGCTGGGGGCAAATACCGTCTATCTTGCGGCGGTGGGCGATAAAAAGAAATTCTGGCTGAAGATGCTTTTATCGTTTTTTGCGATCCTTAATGTAAGCTCGATAATACATCTCATATCGGCTTACGATGTACCGGTATCGCTTGCTTACCGATTCGGTTCGGAAGACGGCATCGGCGGCGGCTTTCTTGGAGCTTGCGTAGCGGTATCGTTTAATGCTTTGTTCCACAGGATAGCATCGTTAGTGATACTTTTCGTGACACTGGTGCTTCTTTTGCAATCACTTACCGGAATAAATGCTGTAAGGCGCATTTACCGTTTCATGAAAGGCTATTACACCGGATACAGGGACGGATACAGACGCCCTCCGGCGGAGGATCCGCAGCTTAAGGCCTATGAGCTGGCGCAGAAAAGGGCGCGTCAGCGAATGGACAGGCGGGAGCAGCGGATTGCGCAAACAATGAACTCCGCCCAGGAATTTGCCGAGGATACCGTGCGAAAACGTCCGCCGGAAAAGCAGCCAAAGACCGCTAAAAAGGATAAACAGCCCAAAAGAGAAGAGGAAGAATTTACATCTAACGGCTTGGAAGAGATATTTGGCGATATCATATCACAAAATACTTCCGAACACAAAAAGGCTGACGCAACGGAAGAAAAGCAGCCGCCTGCCGCCGAGGTCAAGGACAAACCTGCCCCGGAGGTGAAGAGCAAAAGGGAGACAAAGAAGCTTTCCGAGGCGGAAAAATTGTCATTCCACGAAGAGATGGATCGGGCGATAGACGGGCCGGAGCTTCAATATATTTATCCGGAAACAGACCTGCTTGATCCGCCCAAACCGGGTTCGACAGATATGCGCCAGGAAATGTATGAAACAGCAAATAAACTAATACAGGTGCTGGAGGATTTCGGCGTAAAGGCAAAGCTGTCACAGGTCACACAAGGGCCGACAGTAACGCGGTATGAGATACAGCCCTCAAGCGGCGTCAAGCTGTCAAAAATCGAAGGACTTGCCAAGGATATCGCCTTGAATCTTGCAGTCCCTAACGTACTTATCGCACCGGTGCCGGGTAAGGCGGCAGTTGGAATAGAGATACCGAACAACGAGATAGGTTCCGTCAGCATAAGAGAGCTGTTTGAATCGCCCAAGTTTAAAAATTCCAGATCCAAACTGACAATAGCCCTCGGGAAGGATATAGGCGGCAGCGTTGTTGTCGGCGACATAGCAAAAATGCCGCATGTGCTTATTGCCGGTCAGACAGGCTCCGGTAAATCAGTCTGCATAAACACTATTATTGTAAGCCTGATCTACAAAGCTTCGCCAAACGATGTTAAACTCATCATGGTTGATCCCAAAGTGGTTGAATTGGGAGTGTACAACGGGCTTCCGCATTTGCTGATTCCTGTCGTGACCGATCCCAAAAAGGCCGCCGGAGCGCTCAACTGGGCAGTCACGGAAATGATGCGCCGCTATGATTTGTTTGCGGAAACGATGGTGAGGAATCTTGAAGGATACAACAAGCTGATGGAAAAGACCGGCGGTGAAAAACTGCCCAGTATCGTGATCATCATAGACGAGCTGGCCGATTTGATGATGGTAGCCGCAAAAGAGGTAGAGGATTACATTTGCCGTCTGGCACAGCTGGCAAGAGCGGCCGGGCTGCACCTGATAATCGCCACTCAAAGACCGTCTGTGGACGTTATAACCGGCCTTATAAAAGCTAACGTTCCCTCAAGGATAGCCTTTGCCGTTGCCAGCCAGGTGGACAGCCGCACAATACTCGACCGCGGCGGTGCAGAAAAGCTTTTGGGACGCGGAGACATGCTCTACGCCCCGGCAGGACAAAGGAATCCTACCAGAGTGCAGGGTGCGTTTGTATCCGATGCGGAAATAGAACGGATACTTGATTTCCTCAAGGAAACAGGCGAGGAAACTCATTACAGCGAGGATCTGGCAGAGCATATCGAACGCTGTTCGGCAGGAGACAATGGAGTTACTCCGGATGAGGAGGATGACGGCGATGAGCTTTTACCGGATGCTATACAGCTGGCGGTGGAGCTGGGGCAGATATCAACGGCAATGATACAGCGTAGACTTTCGGTTGGCTATTCGCGCGCAGGAAGGATCATCGACCAGATGGAAGCACGAGGGATAATAAGCGGCCCCAATGGTTCAAAGCCGCGTCAGGTATATATGAGCCGTGCAGAGCTTATGAACAGCAGCGCGGGAGAAAAGGAAGCGGAGGATATACAGGAGCAGTGATGCAGGGACGAAAGGAGCGGTGAGGATGAAAAACATTATCAAGGCAGCCGTATTAGTATCAGCATTTTTGCTGACAGCTCCGGCCGCATATGCCGAGGTCGTAGGAGAGGCCGTTATAACTGATATCGGAGCGTTTATCGACTATCTGCCGATAAGCTCGTACAACGTTGACGGCAGCACCTATATACAGGCTGAGGATCTGCGCAGCTATGGCTTTGATGTGGTATGGGACGAGAGTGCAAGGACGCTTGATATTGCGCCAAACGGAAGCGAACCGAAATCACTGCTAAATAGCGAAGAGATAAATACTCTAAAAGAGGATATAGACTCCGGCAGCCATATGTACGATATATATTCAACCGATATTGTCACCAGGATCTGTGGCGATACGGTAAACGGTTGTTCTCTCGACGGTGTTATGCTGATAAAATTCAGAGACCTTGAAAGATGCGCATATATAAATTTTGACGAGGAATACCGCACGGCTTCCGCTGAAGTGACACGCTACTGTATGGAAAAGGCGTATGAGGCGGCAGATAAGCAGATTCTTGATTTGGGAAGCGGCAAGGTTTACACGGGAGAGGTGCAAAACGGCGTGCCGCACGGCATAGGCAGGCTTACGCAGACGGGTACGCAAATGCTATGCTCGACCTCCGGACGCGGATCATATCCAATCTACAATTATGATCATGACGAGGAATACACCGATACGTATACGGGATATTTTGAAAACGGCCTGCAAAACGGCGCGTTTTACTCCGTCACACGTCCCGTTGTCCGTCTTGGTTCAATGTATCAGCATAACGGCATGGAATTTCTATCAACGGCGTACGCCTGCGAATATTATAGCGGCGGGACGCTTATGTCCGTGTCCGGCGAAGTTAATATTAACTCTGAGGAAAATATAATGGGTACGCCCGCAAGGTCGGAGTACGTATATGTAGGCAATAATACATTCAAGGGCTGGTACTATTTAAATCGTATAAGCGATATGGAAAGCTGTCAATTGTCTCCCAGTAAAGCTATGGTTTACGGAGGGCAGATGAGAGGCGGCAGCGGCTTAGATTACAATCTGACACGCCATCGCTTCCGTGACGAGAACGTGAAATTTATCTCCTGCGGCGACGAGAGCTATTACAGTTACGCCATAAGCGAGGACGGTGACTTGTACGTTTGGGGATTCGGCATACCTACCTCCGACTCGCTGTACGAAAACCCCTTTTATGTCAGACGAAATGTGGGCGAGTTTGGTAGACCATATACAGACAGTTCGATGTTCACACTTGCAAATTATCGTGTGATTGCCCGTGATAATAAGATGTACCTGATAAATTATACGTTTGACGATTCAAAGGACACTCTTGTCCGCGAAAATGTTGCCGAAACGGAGCGAACGATGTATCTGACAACAGATGGCAGTCTGTATCTGTATCATACCTCGGGAAACGTGATAGACCAAAGCGGAGAAAATGATATGCTTATCGATACGGACGTGGCGCATATAAGCAACGGCACGTATCTTAAAAACGACGGCACCGTATGGCTTATCAGCGTTGACAATGAGCAAAATGTAACAAAACACCAAAAAATTGCCGAAAATGCGCAAATCCTGGCAAGCTATGATAATTATTATTGCAGCGTGGCATATATATCAAATGACGGCGAGGTATTTTACTGCTATAATGTGTATGATGAAGAAAAGGATTTTGTGAAGATTGCCGACAGTGCAAAAAAGGTTAAGGTATCAAGCGGAAGCATCAGTGTATTGAACACTGACGATACCTTATATCGTATAAATGTTAGCGATGGCGTGCCGGGCGAGGCGGTGCACGTAATGGACAATGCGGTGGATTTTAACGATTTTTGCAATATTGCTGTAACGCAGGACGGCAAGCTGTGGAGAGTCAGCATTACAGACGGCGAGGTAAGCAGGACGCAGCTGTTTGCGTACAGGTCAAATCTGGTATATTCGGAAGAATAGGAAGACAGGATATGAAACAGAAGGATTTTTTACCGATAAACAGGGAGGACATGAAAAAGCGCGGTTGGGAGGAGCTGGATTTCCTTTACATCTGCGGCGACGCATACGTCGATCACCCCAGTTTCGGCCATGCGATCATCTCCCGAGTGCTTGAAAGTCACGGTTATAAGGTCGGCATATGCGCGCAGCCCGACTGGCACAGCATAGATGATTTTGTGAAAATGGGCAGGCCGCGCCTTGGAGTTTTAGTCTCGGCAGGAAATATCGACAGCATGGTAAACCACTACACAGCCGCAAAAAAGAAACGCCGTGACGATGCATATTCTCCGGGCGGAAAGGCCGGAAAACGACCGGATAGAGCCACGATCGTCTACTGCAACCGCATACGGGAAGCCTTTGGCACCATACCTATTCTTATCGGCGGCGTTGAGGCAAGCCTCAGGCGATTTGCGCATTATGATTATTGGGATGATAAGGTTCGCCGCTCCATACTGCTTGATTCAAGAGCTGATATCCTGATGTACGGCATGGGTGAAAAGCAGATCGTTGCTTTAGCTGATGAATTAAATGCAGGAGCGGCGGTGGATGAGATTCGCACTGTTCCGGGGACATGCTATATAAGCGCAGAACTCCCCGATGGCTGTGTAGTGATACCATCCTATGAGGAATGCGCTCAATCCAAGGTGAAATACGCCGAAGCTTGCCGTATCCAGTACGAGGAACAGAATCCCTATCTGGGGCGGACAGTAGCTCAAAAGCATCAAAACCGTTATCTTGTACAAAATCCGCCCATGGAACCGCTTTCTACGGCAGAGCTTGACGCTGTGTACGAGCTGCCCTATACGCGTACGTATCACCCGGTATATGAGGCGGAGGGCGGAATAGATGCAATAAAGGAGGTCAAATTCAGTCTGGTATCAAATCGCGGCTGTTTCGGAGGCTGCAATTTCTGCGCCCTGTCATTCCATCAAGGGCGGATAGTAACGGCCAGAAGCCATAACTCCATTATCCGTGAAGCTAAAGAAATGGTCAAGGATCCGGATTTTAAAGGGTATATTCACGATGTGGGCGGACCTACAGCCAATTTCCGCGGACCGGCATGTGATAAGCAGCTAAAATACGGAGCATGTAAAAACCGTCAGTGCCTGTTCCCGGAGCCGTGCCCAAATCTTAAGGCTGACCACGCGGACTATCTGTCGCTCTTAAGGAAACTGCGGAAAATAGACGGTATAAAAAAGGTATTTATCCGTTCCGGGATACGCTTTGATTATTTGATGTGCGACAAGAACGATACGTTTTTCCGTGAGCTTTGTATGTACCACATAAGCGGTCAGCTGAAGGTAGCGCCGGAACATATTTCCGACAACGTTTTAAAATACATGGGAAAACCCAAAAACGAGGTCTATGACCGTTTTGCGGAAAAATTTTATCGGATAAATGAGAGGATAGGAAAGAAGCAATATCTTATCCCTTATCTGATGTCCAGCCATCCGGGCAGCACACTTAAAGATGCTGTGGAACTGGCGGTATATTTGCGGGAACACGGGATACACCCGCAGCAGGTGCAGGATTTTTACCCAACACCGGGGACGGTATCGACTTGTATGTTCTACACCGGCTTCGATCCGTTTACGATGAAAAAGGTTTATGTGGCAAAAAGTCCCAGAGAAAAGGCTATGCAGCGCGCTCTGCTACAGTCGTTTGAACCCGCAAATCATAAGCTTGTATACGAAGTGCTCACCCAAGTCGGCAGGCTTGATCTTATCGGCTTCGGGCCGCGCTGTTTAATAAGACCAATTAAAGACAGGAGGAATAATAATGGCAATGCTGTTAAAAGGAAAGGAAGTATCAGCAAGGATAAAGGAGGAGCTGAAAAAAGAGGTCGAAAAGCTCAAAGAAGAGGGAATATTCCCGGGGCTGGCGGTCGTTCTGGTCGGGGACGATCCGGCAAGCCGGGTATACGTAAATAATAAGAAAAAGGCTTGCGAGGAGCTTGGCATATATTCCGAGGAATACACTCTTCCGGCCTCAACTAAGCAGGAGGAGCTTTTAGAGCTTATAGATGTGCTCAATAAAAACAGCCATATTTCCGGCATACTTGTACAATTGCCGCTGCCGGGGCATATAAGTGAGGAAGTGGTTATAAATGCTATCGATCCTAAAAAGGACGTTGACGCTTTTCATCCGGTCAATGTGGGGAAAATAATGGTAGGTAATTATGATTTTGTACCTTGTACCCCGGCAGGAGTTATGGAGCTTATCCATGAGTCCGGGATCAATGTTGAGGGTAAGGAATGCGTGATAGTCGGCCGCAGCAATATCGTTGGCAAGCCCATGGCCATGCTTCTGCTGCATGAAAACGGTACAGTTACAATTTGTCATTCGCGGACAAGGGATCTGGCAGAAAAAACAAAGCGGGCGGATATACTGGTAGCCGCTGTCGGGATCCCCAATTTCATCAAAGGCGATATGGTAAAAGAAGGAGCCGTGGTGATAGACGTAGGAATAAACCGTATGGAAAACAAAAAGCTGGTCGGCGATGTGGAGTTTGAGACGGCAGAGAAAAAAGCGGCGGCGATAACGCCCGTACCCGGCGGAGTAGGACCGATGACGATAGCGATGCTGATGAAAAACACCATAAAAGCCGCGCGCATAAATAAGACGGCAAAAGGATGATCAACCAATATCGCCTGCATACTATAACCGTAAAATGTAAACCGCGGTATGCAGGCGGTATATTTTTCCCCGAGATAAAACGATATAGCTTATCCTGAAAAAGAGGCCTTAAATCGTTTCAAACCGTACGAATATGACAGTTTTAAAAAAATTTTGAGCAAATTTGCAAATTCATTGACTTTACATCGACATAATGGTATAATGAGGAATAAGGGATAAGGATAGTGGTATTTTGTTGGGATCGATTTTCTAAAAAACAACATTTGGGGTATAATACTATTTGATGACGATAATAAATGGAGAGTTGGATCGGTCGATGTTTCATAAAGATATAGGTATTGATTTGGGAACAGCTACAGTCCTTATTTATATAAAGGGCGAGGGTATTGTCCTCCGCGAACCGTCTGTTGTTGCGGTTGATACTCGTACGAATACAGTCATTGCCGTGGGGGAGGAAGCGAGGAGGATGATCGGCAGGACGCCGCCGTATATCGAAGCTGTGCGCCCCTTAAATGACGGTGTTATATCTAATTATACACTCACAGAGGTAATGATAAAGACGTTTATAAAGAAAATATTAAAACGCACCTTCGGCAGAACGCGCATAATGATGTGTGTTCCCAGCGGTGTTACTGACGTTGAACAAAGAGCTGTTATCGAGACCGCCAGAGAAGCGGGGGCAAAGGATGTTTATGTTATCGAGGAGCCGGTAGCGGCAGCTGTGGGAGCCGGAGCGGATATATCGCGGCCGCGCGGCGTAATGGTGGTAGATATAGGCGGTGGAACGACCGATATCGCCGTTATATCTTTGGGGAACATAGTTGTCAGCCGTTCTATAAAAATAGCCGGGGATGAGTTTACCGATGCGGTGGCTCGATATGTCCGCAAAGCGCATAATATGATAATCGGCCCGCAGACGGCTGAAGCGGTAAAGATAGCTGTCGGGAGCGTCTGCGAGGGATATGACCTAAGCATCGTTGCTCGTGGCATAAGCATGATATCCGGTCTGCCGGTGAAGAAGATCATTACAGCGGATGAGCTGCGGCCGTCGTTTGAGGATTTTATATACAATATCACCGAAAGGATATGCGAGGTGCTGGAAGATACTCCTCCGGAGCTGCACGGCGATTTGATAGAGGACGGGATAATACTTACCGGAGCCGGTTCACTTATAAGAGGGCTTGATAAGAGGATCGCCGATGCTGTAGGGCTTTCTGTACGGCGTGCAGAGGATATTGAAGCTTGCGTTGCCAAGGGAGCCGGAGCAGCGCTTGATAATCTGGATATTATCAGCGACCCGACAAAAACGTATTACAAGAGAGCATATATAAGAGAATAGAAAGGACGATCATATCATGGAAACAGTTTTATCAAATATTGACATTCAGAACATCCTGCCTCACCGCTATCCGTTTTTGCTGGTGGATAAGATAGTGGAGTTTGAAGAGGGGAAATCGATAAAAGGTATAAAAAATGTTACGGCTAACGAACCGCAGTTTACGGGACATTTCCCGGGAAATCCCATTATGCCGGGCGTATTGATATGCGAAGCCTTGGCGCAGCTGGGAGCCGTTATGCTTTTGTCGATGCCGGAAAATCGCGGCAAGCTGGGCGTATTTACAGGGATAAATAATTTTAAATTCCGCCGTCAGGTAGTACCCGGTGATACGATGCTGTTGGAGGCGGAGCTTATCCAATACCGCCATTCCATGGGTAAGGCTAATGTAAAAGCCACAGTAGACGGACAGGTGGCCGCTATGGGCGAGATAAGCTTTGCAGTAGTGGAAAACGCCGCCAACAAATGATAAATAAGGGAGAATGTATCGACGACCTGCAAATAAAGGGGCTGCGGCTGATACAGAAGAATGACGGTTTCAAATTCGGTGTAGATGCAGTGCTGTTGTCGGATTTTGCCAAGAATGCACCGCCGGGCAGGGTTATGGATCTGTGCAGCGGTACAGGTGTGATTCCCCTGCTTTTGTGGGCTAAGACAAATGCATCCGACATATCGGGACTTGAGATACAGTCGGACATGGCCGATATGGCCAAACGCAGCATCGCGCTAAATGGCGTGGGAGATAGGGTACATATTTTCCAGGGAGATTTAAAAAACGCATCTGAAATGTTCGGAAGATGCGTTTTTGATGTTGTGACCTGTAATCCACCCTATATTGAGACCGGCTCGGCCATAACGAATGATACAGACGCGGTGACTGCTGCGCGGCATGAGATCTTATGCAGTCTTGACGATGTGATACGGTCAGCATCGGAGCTATTAAAGCCGCTCGGTCGGTTCTATATGATACACCGTCCGGGGAGACTTGCCGACATACTTTGCTGTATGCGCAAATACCGCTTAGAGCCGAAAACACTGCGCTTTGTGCATCCGTCGCCCAAAAAGCCGCCGAAAATGTTGCTTGTTGAAGGGCGCAAAAACAGCGGACGCGATCTTAAAATAATGGCTCCATTGTTTGTGCACGATGAAAATGGATGCTACAGCGAGGAAATAGAAGCGATATATGGCCGGGATGTTCAGAAAACGGCCGGGAAGGAGCGACTATGAGCGGAACGTTATACTTATGTGCAACGCCTATCGGTAATCTGGGCGACATTTCTCAACGCTGCCTTGATACGCTTTCTGCTGTCGATATGATAGCGGCCGAGGATACGCGCCGAACGCTGCAGCTTTTGAATCATTTCGGTATATCTAAGCAGCTTACGAGCTACCACGAACACAATAAGCGCGAAAAAGGCGAGTATATCGTGAGGCTTTTAAAGGAAGGAAAAAATGTTGCTCTGGTATCCGACGCCGGTACTCCGGCTATTTCCGATCCGGGCGAAGATATAGTAAAAATGTGTGCCGAAAATGATCTCTGCGTAACATCTATCCCCGGGCCTGTCGCGGGAATAAACGCGCTGATCCTGTCCGGACTTTCCACAAAGCGTTTTGCATTTGAAGGATTTTTGTCTGTAAATAAACGTCACCGCCGTGAACACCTGGAAAGCGTGAAAAATGATACGCATACGCTGATATTTTACGAAGCTCCGCATAAGCTTTTATATACGCTTGAGGATATGAAAAACGCGTTTGGTCCCCAAAGACGTATCGCGCTTGTACGGGAGCTTACTAAGCTGCACGAGGAGGTCGTGCGCACAACTCTCGGGGAAGCGTCTTTGCTTTATGAGGATCGTTCTCCGCGCGGCGAATACGTAATTGTCGTAGAGGGAGCGACTGGGGAGGAAAATACTGAGACTTGGTGGTCAGCTTTGTCTGTAAAGGAACATGTTGATAAATATATAGCGGACGGCGTGCCGCAGAAAGAGGCATTGAAGTTGACCGCCCGCGACCGCGGAGTGTCCAAACGGGAGATATACGGCGAGTATCATAAAATTTAGAGAGGAATGGTAGAGATGGCAAAGAAGAAAAGCACCTTGCTGCCGATCCTGGCAGCTGTGGGGGCAGGGATGCTCTATGGTGCCTATAAGGGCAAGGGGATATTCAACAAGCCGCGTTTTCAAAAACAGCATGATGCGGTATCCAGATATATAAGCACTCACTATCCGGGAGCTTTCTACGATCCTATCCAGGCCTCGGATAACGGCTGGATGACAGTCATTCGGTGGCAGGGGCAAAATATCAGTCTGTTTATTACCAGAACAGAACAGGGGGATTTTGTATTCTCGGAATTGAAATGAGTGCGGAGGTTTGTTAATGAAGGAAAATTTTTCGGGGCTCAGAGGCAAAACCGGCCGTTTGGACAGGCTGGGAATGTTAATGAGCTTTTGCTTTTTACTGCTTCTGGTACGCGGCTTTGGCGGGCTGGGATACTCAGCGGTCATGGACGATTGGTTTTTATATTTTGGCACCTCGACATATGACAACATTTGGAGCGAATATATAATACCCAACGATAAGCTGTCGATACGGCCGCTTGCCGGCCTGCTTGACTGCTTTGTGATAGCGCCCTTGTCAGACTATATAGGTTATATCCAGCTGGCGTTGACTGTAATGTTGATAGCTGCCTTGTGGATGCTGTGGACGCTGTTTCGTGACCGTAAACTCCAGGTCGGAGGGATATTCCTGATATTCTTGAGCCTTGCACCGATGTCTTTTGAAGCGGTATATTGGCTGTCGGCAGCAACAAGGATAATACCGGCTCTCTTCTTTACCGCCTTAGCCTGCAAGCAAGCGATGTGCTATATAAAAACACGCCAGACGGTATATTTTATCCTCTTTTATATTTTCGGTATCTGTTCAATGGGATTTTATGAAGCAGCTGTACCGGTTTATATAATACTTGCGCTGATGCTCATAACCGGTGAACGGTCAAAACCGGAGGTAAGGGCTCTGGCTGTTTCTCTGCTGATGCAGACGGCAGTTTTAGCCGTATACTATTTTATACATTCAGCGACTAAGGAGATCGCCACGCGCGGTCAATTATCATCCTTTGCGCTGATCTTTGAGCATTTTCCGGAGACGGCAGAAGGGATATGGAAGCTGTATACAGTGTATCTTCCGTGGCTATTCTCACGCGCGTGGACGAATGGTCTTGAGCTCTTAAAGGGCAGCGCGCCGTATTTTATACCGGTGATCCTAATGGCGGGAGTGTTCGGATTTTTTGCAGCCAGAAATCACGCTCGAACAAATTCGAGGATAATCTACACCTTTTTTACCGGGCTTTTCGTCTTCCTGGGCGGAATAGCTGTTTATTTCGTCCTCGATAATATCAGGCTGCCGATAAGGATAACTTATCTGCCCACTGTGGGGATTTTGCTGATGGCTGAATCCATTCTGGGGCTTTTGCTTTTTGGAAAAAGCGGCAAATTTATTTACGGCGTTTTGTGTGCCGTTGCTGCTTTTGTATGTGTCGTTGCCGGGATAGGGGAGATAGAACAGTACAGACGGGTGAGCCGCTCGGATATTGAGGTCGCTGCCAATATTTTTAACAGCGGACTTGTCAATGATATGCTCGATGAAAACCATTATATGTGGCTTTTTAATACGCCGGAATATTATTTTCCGGAGGAGCTGTGCTATTATGAGCATATCCGCTCGGCGGTACAAACCGAAGCGGCGCTTACAAACTGCTTGATGTATTATACCGGCGAATACAGGATAAATACGATACAGCCGGTAGACGACGGCTGCTTTGCGCGTCTATACATACCAGGCGAAGAGGAAACGTTTTACTTCGCCGGCCTGGAGGACGATCTGTCGGTAACACGTCTTACGCTTGCCGGAGAAGAAGGACTTTACTATGAACTGCTGCGCGAAGACGGCAGCATCTTCGGAACGCTTGGTTTTGACAGCGCTACCGGCGGATATTTGTTCAGAAAGACTTGACGACTATGCAAAAAGAGCTTTTGATCGGCGGTGAAAATATCTGCTATGAGATCGTACGTAAAAAAGTGAAAAATATCAATATCACCGTAAGACCGGACGGCAGCGTGAGGGTATCGGCGCCAAGGAATGCACCGGAAGAGTTTATACAGGATATCCTGCGGCAAAAGGGTGATTTCCTGCTTAAAAATATAAAAAAATATGAAGCCGCAAAGCTGCCTGAGGAAATATTTTACCTGGGCAGGCCGTTTCCGGTGATATACGGCGAAGATAACTGTATCCGTGGGCAGTATGCTGTTCTTAAGGATAAAGCGAATTTCAGTGAATGCCTGGACTTGCTGTATAAGCAGGCGGCGAGAGAAATATTTCCGGAGATATATGAGCAGGCATATAAAAGGTTTTCCGGGATCCATAAGCCCGGGCTGAGGCTTCGGAGTATGAAAACGCGTTGGGGAAGCTACAGCAGCGTAAGCGATCTGATAACGCTAAATACAAGGCTTGCGGCCGCGCCGCCGATTTGTATTGAAGCGGTAGCTGCGCATGAGCTGGCTCATGTGCTCGTTATGGATCACAGCCGGAGATTCTACCAGGTGCTGCTTTCGGCTATGCCTGAATATAAGAGCTGTCATAAGCTGCTGAAACAGTTTTCGTTCCCTGTGTACCGGCAAGGGTAAAGGAGTGAAAAATGAGTACAAAATTTTCTGCGTTACAAAAATATTTTATCTATTTTCTAAGCTATTCGGTATTAGGCTGGATATATGAAGTGTTTTTAGAGGTTGTAGTATACCGCTGGGGCTATTCCGACCGCGGCGTTCTTTTCGGACCGTACTGTCCGGTATACGGCGTGGGGGCATTACTGTTCCTATTTCTGATATACCCATTGATAAAGGACAAAACGATGGCTAAAAAAGCAGCGTTAATACCAGCTGTGTTCGTGCTGTGTGCGCTTACGGCAACATTGGTCGAGCTGTTGGCTTCGTATATATGCGAGTTGTTTACCGGTTCCTGGCCATGGCAGACATATGCAGATTACGCTCTGAATTTTCAGGCCAGGATCGCGCTGTCGCCATCTATTCGGTTCGGAATAGGAGGGACAGTCATACTATACATATTGCAGCCGTTTTTAGAAAGGCTTACGAACCGCTTTAGTGAAAAGACGCTTACCATCGTATCAGCTTCGGCTGCGCTGTTGTTTATATGTGACCTGGCGGTGTTTATGGTAATACATGTAAAATGATCGTTGAGGAGAAAGGCTATGGTCTTTGATATCATATACTGTCTGACGCTTATACCGGCATTTATATTTATGGCGGATAAAACGAATGATTTCGTATATACGCTGTCCGGACTTTCCATTATACCGGTTTTTACCGCACTGTGGCTTTTGGGAGGAGCGGTTGTGTGCGCTGTTTTGATACGGAAAGGATGGATTAAAAACCTTTGCGGCAAGGGCGCGGCCGCTGCTGTCGTCAATATTTTATTTATCATCGTCAGTGGTTTTTTGCCGGGGTTTCTCGGCGAAAGCGAAATCATCCTGCGCATCGGCGGCGGAGCTATGCTTGGTACTTATCTGTATACCGCTGTTTCCATGCTGGCGTCTATACGCGTAAGACCGCGCTTGCAAAAGGAGAGGCTGGCGTATATCGGCATAGTGTTTGGGATAGCCGTATTTGCAGGAGCGGTATATATCTCTCAAAGCTCATATATATACTACTGGGACACGGCTAATTATTGGATAACAGCCCGCAATATCGCGTCCGGCGAGGTGTTTGAGCATTTCTTCTCCGATCTGTACGACTCGATATTGACCATGGATTATAACTATCTTGCAGGCTTGCTGTCGGCAATTTTCGCCTGGATTTTCGGTGGTTCACGAACAGTTTTTATTCTAAGCATAATAATATGCTATTATGTGCCGTCTGCATATATCATTTGCGGTTTTTGCCGAAAAGCAAAGCACCCTGTTGTTTTGGCCGCAGCTATAATGCTGGGCTTTCCGGTAATATTGTTTCTGGGCATTTCCGGCTTTGTAGATATCGGTGGGCTTGTAGCCTGCTTGGCCTGCTTCCGTCTTTATCGTGCGCAGAGATATCCAATACAGAGATATTTCTTTATCGGGCTGCTGCTGGCAGCGATCATCCTGTTCAGGCGTTGGTATGCTTTTTTCTCAGTATCGTTTCTGGCGGCAATGGCAGTAGATATATTGGTGATGAAAAAAGACGCCCGTTTGTTTTTGGTGAGCGTGTTTAGTGCGGGAATGTTCTTAGGAGCGTTTTTTATGCCCTTGGTAACAGGGAAGCTGCTGACGGATTATTCTGCTCTATATGAAGGTTACCAATTTGCCCTGTCCGTTGACTTTAAGCTGTTTACGAGATATTTTGGATTGATACTGCCGGCTGTTCTGCTCACAGGAACAGTCATATATTCAGTCCGCTGCAACAGAAGCCTTATCTTCTGCTGGATACAAATGATAGTATGTTTCTTACTTTTTGTAAGGACACAAACTCACGGCCAGCAGCATTTGCTGTTATATATCCCCTCGCTTTTGATAATAACCGCCGCCCTCATAGAACAGCTGGGAAAAATCGGTACAATGGCGGCTCTGCTGTCAGGCTGTATTATCTGTGCGAATACATTCATCGATAGAAAGCAGCCGGAAAGCATCAGCGAAATATCGCATTACGCGCTTATACCGGATTTTTCGATGCTTCCAAGGACGCGCGATGATATACCGGAGCTGCTGGAGATAAAAGGCTATCTCGACGATTTGTGCCCGAACGGAGAAACGGTAGGAGTGCTCGCGTCTTCGTTCCGTCTTAATAAAGATCTCTTAGAAAACATAGAAATGTCCTTTAATATAATAGATGAGCATACATCGCAGCTCGTGGAATTGCCGGCGGTCGACAGCCGGGACAGCGATTTTTCTGCGCTGTATAACGTGGACTATATCCTGGTTGCTTTCCCGGCACAGACTCATCTCGCACCAGAAAATCAACGGGTGGTGACCGAGGCGGTAAGGAGCTTTGAGGAAAATACTGATATAGCTACCGCCTATGAGGAGGATGGAGTGGAGTTTGAGATAGATGGTATGAGAGTAAAAATATACAAAAAACTACGGCCTAATACCGAAGAGGAGATAGCGGAGTTTGAATCACGGGTAAAGCAGCGATAAATGAAAATATGTTTAAAACAGGGCAGAGCTTGCCGCATTGTTTTATACAGAGGCATATGTTGAAAATTTTTAGGCTATAACAAAAAGGACGATGGAATCACCACCGTCCTTTTTAACAGCGATTATTTAAGCAATATCCTGTGGAATACCTTTTTACCTTTTTTGATTATCATGCCATCGTCTCCAAAAAGGTCGCCGGTTATAATAAGAGCAGGATCTGTGACCTTATTGTCGTTTATCGCCAGACCATTTTGCTGGATAAGGCGTCTTGCTTCTCCCTTGGAGGGAACGAGTTTTGATTCAAGCAACACATCAAGAACGCCCTTGCCGACAGCATCGGGGATAACGGTAGTGGGCATATCAGCGCTTACGCCGCCCTTGGCGAAAACCTCCTCGGAAACACGCTTGGCTTTTTCAGCCTCTTCTTCGCCATGGACGAGCTTTGTCACCTCGTATGCCAGACGACGTTTGGCAGCGTTCAGCTCCTGACCCTCCCATTTTTCCATCTCGCGTATCTCTTCCATGGGTATGAATGTAAGCAACTTCAAACATTTTATAACATCATCGTCATGAACATTTACCCAATACTGGTAAAACTCGTAGGGAGTGGTCTTCTTGGGATCAAGCCACACTGCGCCCTTGGCGGTTTTGCCCATTTTTTTGCCCTCGCTGTTGGTAAGGAGGGTAAAGGTCATCCCGTATACCTGATTTCTGTCCTTGCGGCGGCAAAGGTCGATACCGCCGAGAATATTGCTCCATTGGTCGTCTCCGCCCAGCTCCAGCTTGCAGCCGTATTTTCTGCTGAGCATAAGAAAATCATAGCTCTGCATTAGCATATAGTTAAATTCCAAAAACGACAACCCTTTTTCTAAACGCTGTTTAAAGCATTCAGCCGTCAACATCTGATTTACAGAAAAGCACGAGCCGATTTCACGCAGAAATTCGATATAATTCAAATCAAGCAGCCAGTCGGCATTGTTTACCATGATCGCCTTGTCGTCCGAAAAGTCAACAACGCTTGAGAGCTGCTTTTTAAAGCATTCACAATTGTGTTCTATGATCTCCGGCGTCATCATCTGGCGCATATCGGTTCTGCCGGACGGATCGCCGATATAACCGGTGCCGCCTCCAACGAGAGCAATTGGGCGGTGACCGTAGTTCTGCATATGCCGCATAACGACCATCTGCAGGAAATGTCCCACGTGCAGACTGTCAGCGGTAGGGTCGAAGCCGATATAAAACGTCACCTTCTCCTTGCCGAGAAGCTCTCTGATCTCATCTTCGTGTGTTGTCTGCGCTATAAGGCCGCGTTCCTTAAGCACATCAAAGACATTGTTATGCACGTTTTTATCCTCCTTAAGTTTTCATTGTGCTTTATTATATCACAGCCAACAGGATTTTGCAAGTATTATCGGCAATATTTTCACGCTTTTTGTACAAACATTCGCCGCATTGGTATGCATATCAGCAGGGTGCAAAAAAATTTGTAAAAATTTAAAATAATGTTGCGTACTAACGAAATATGTGATACAATATAGATGTATCTACAAGATATGGTACAAAAGGCAGGGAAAACATTTTACTGCGGAAAGGATGCGGAGAGTGGATACCAATATATACATTATCCGTCACGGAGAAACGGACTCCAATATACGTTCGGCGTGCTTGGGGCTAAAAGACGTTCCTTTAAATGATACAGGGAGGAAGCAGGCGGAGGAGTTGGCAAAAAGGCTTTGCGGCATAACTTTTTCCCGAATATACACCAGTCCGCTTTCACGGACGGTATCAACGGCCGCTCCGCTTGGAGGTATGACTGCCGATAGCAGGCTTATAGAACGCGATTACGGCAACTGGGACGATATGACGTTTGCGGAGATAGAAAAGGCCGCTCCCGAAGAGTTTGCACGCTGGAAAACAGGGCGGATGCTCACAGCACCTCCGGGAGGAGAGAGCTCTCTTGAAGTCTTTAGGAGAGTGTCGGATTTTTTGCATGAACTCTTAGAAAGCGGCGTTGGCGGCAATATTGCGCTGGTGACCCATCTGGGAACGGCTCGTCATATAATTGCCAGACTTTTAGGCTTAATGCTTGAGCAAAGCTGGCTGTTTACGCTCGATAATGGCAGATATGCTAAAATAACCGTATCAGAAGATAAGGCGGTGCTTTCCGCTTTGAATTTATAAAACACCGGATATTCGGTTCGTTTTATATACGTATTATCCGCCCATAGATAAGCGTATATCAATATATCTTATACTGCTTATGGGCAGAAAGGCTGTGAATATCTAAATGGAAAAGGTTAGAAGAATTTACGTTGAGAAAAAGCCGGGCTTTGATGTAGCGGCTAGGGAGGTGCTGGAGGATCTGCGGGAGAATCTGTCTATGGCAGGTCTTACAAATGTAAGGCTCATAAACCGCTATGATGTATCCGGTATATCAGATGAGGAATACGAAAAAGCCAGAGGGCTTATTTTCTCGGAGCCTCCCGTTGACAATGCTTATGATGAGACTATAGATATACCGGCTGAGGATAAGGCTTTTGCGGTCGAGTTCCTGCCGGGGCAGTTCGACCAACGGGCGGATTCGGCGGAGGAATGTATCTCTATTCTTACACAAAAAGAACGTCCGCGCGTCAGAAGTGCCAAGGTGTATGTGCTTTCCGGCGAAGTGAGCGAGGAGGAGATCGGCCGTGTCAAGACGTATCTGATAAATCCTGTGGAAGCCAGGGAAGCTTCGCTTGAGAAGCCGCAATCGCTGGAGCTTGAAACCACGACGCCCGATGATGTAGCCGTTGTAGATGGATTTATCAACATGGACAGGGGGCAGCTTGAAAAATTCCTGGGGGAAATGGGCTTTGCCATGGATATGGACGACCTGGAATTTTGCAGGGGATATTTCCGTGATGATGAAAAGAGAGATCCCACGATCACAGAGCTGAGGATGATAGATACCTACTGGTCCGATCATTGCCGTCATACGACCTTCTCTACGCGGATAAACAATGTTAAGATAAATGACGGCAAATATGCCGATATCATAAAGGCCTCTTATGAGGAATACAAGCGGGCAAAGGCTGAGCTTTACGCCCCCGACCGCGATATGTGCCTGATGAATATGGCCACGATAATCGTAAAGCAGCTCAAAAAGAAGGGGCTGTTGAAAGAGATAGATGAATCTGAGGAAATAAACGCCTGCTCGATAGTAGTAAACGTTGATATTGACGGCGTTGAAGAACCGTGGCTGATAATGTTCAAAAACGAGACGCATAACCACCCGACGGAGATAGAGCCGTTCGGCGGAGCGGCAACTTGCCTGGGCGGTGCTATCCGCGATCCGTTGTCAGGGCGTTCCTATGTTTATCAGGCAATGCGTGTGACCGGCGCAGGCGACCCGAGGGCAACTATTGCCGAAACTCTCCCCGGAAAGCTCATGCAGCGCAAGATAACACGCGGCGCTTCATCCGGCTACAGCTCCTACGGCAACCAAATAGGATTAGCCACTGGACAGGTACAGGAGATATACCACCCCGGCTATATCGCCAAACGTATGGAGATAGGAGCAGTTATCGGCGCTGCGCCTAAAAAGAACGTTATAAGAGAAACACCTGCCCCGGGAGATGTGGTGATACTTCTCGGCGGACGTACCGGCCGGGACGGTATAGGAGGGGCTACCGGTTCCTCAAAGGCGCATGATGAAAAGAGCGTTATGACCTGTGGTTCCGAGGTACAAAAGGGTAATCCCCCTGTGGAGAGAAAGATACAGAGGCTGTTTAGAGACGAAAAGGTGACGACGCTTATAAAACGGTGCAACGACTTCGGCGCAGGAGGCGTATCGGTTGCCATAGGGGAGCTTGCGGACGGCCTTACAATAGATTTGGACAAGGTACCAAAAAAATATGAGGGACTGGATGGGACGGAGCTAGCGATATCCGAATCGCAGGAAAGAATGGCCGTAGTGGTACGTAATGAGGATGCTGATAGGTTTATAAAGTATGCTAATGATGAAAATCTTGAGGCTACCAAGGTCGCCGTTGTTACCGCTGAAAACAGGCTGATCATGAAATGGCGCGGCAAGACCGTCTGCGATATTTCCAGAAGCTTTCTCAATACGAACGGGGCGGTTAAAAATACCGATGTGGAAGTGGAACTGCCCGAAGAGAGCAAGAGCTTCTTTAAAAAGGAAGAGGTTAGCGATATAAAGGCAAAATGGCTCGAAACGCTTTCCGACCTTAACGTATGCTCACAGAAGGGTCTTTCGGAGAAATTTGACTCGACAATTGGTGCCGGTTCGGTGCTCATGCCTTGGGGCGGCAAGTACCAGCTTACACCAACTGATGGTATGGCCGCTAAGGTGCCGGTGCAAGCCGGCGAGACCGACACGGCTACGATAATGACTTTCGGCTACGATCCCTATCTTTCGAGTTGGAGCCAGTATCATGGCGCGGTATATGCTATAGTGGAATCGGTATCCAAGGCGGTCGCTCTGGGAGCTGATTACAAGGATATATATCTTACATTCCAAGAATATTTTGAGCGTTTGGGAGAGGATCCTGCGAGATGGGGAAAACCATTTGCCGCGCTTCTCGGCGCTTACCGGGCGCAGCTGGAATTGGGTATCGCATCGATAGGAGGCAAGGACTCAATGAGCGGCTCGTTCAATGATTTGGACGTTCCGCCAACGCTTACATCATTTGCGGTCGCTCCGGCAAAAGCATCAGCGATAGTATCTCAGGAGTTTAAACGCGCCGGTTCAAGCGTTGTTTTGTTATCGGTAAAGCTTGATGAGAATGATATGCCTGATTTTAAGGCCTTAAAGAAAATGTATGAGCTAGTGCATGAGCTGGAAAAATCAAAAAAGGTACTTTCGGCAAGCGTCGTAAAAGGCCACGGCCTGGCAGAGACTATAAGCAAGATGGCATTCGGTAACAAACTGGGCTTTAAATTTAACGATGATATCACCTCTGACCTGCTGTTTTATGCTCCCATAGGCTCTATCGTGCTGGAACTAGAGAATATGAGCGCGGTATACGGGGATATGCTGACAGTCCTCGGCACAACACAGGAAGCGCAGTCTATTGAATGCGGCGATGTATCCATACCGCTTTCGGAAGCGCTTGATGCTTGGCAGAAGCCGTTGGAAAAGGTGTTCCCGACCAAGGCCGGGCATTTCGAGGCAGAGCCGCAGACGTATACCTTTGATAAGAGGAATATCACGGTAGCGTCAGAAAAATTTGCTAAGCCGCGTATATTTATTCCTGTATTCCCGGGGACGAATTGCGAGTATGATACGGCGCGCGCTTTTGAAAAAGCGGGCGGTGCAGCGGATGTATTCGTAATAAAAAACCTTACCGGAAGCGATGTCTCCTATTCAATGAGAGAGATGGAGAAAAGAATAAAAAATTCACAGATAGTGATGATACCCGGAGGTTTCTCCGGTGGCGATGAACCGGAAGGATCGGGAAAATTCATTGCCACAGCGTTTCGCAACCCCTTGGTAAAGGATGCGGTGATGGAGCTGTTAAAAAATCGCGACGGCCTAATGCTCGGCATATGCAACGGTTTCCAGGCACTCATTAAGCTGGGACTTGTGCCCTACGGTGAGATACGCGATTTAGAGGACGATTCGCCGACGCTGACCTTCAATACCATAGGCCGCCACGTTTCCTGTATGGCCTATACACGAATCGCTTCTAATAAATCACCGTGGTTTGCCAACGTAAATACGGGCGACATCCATACTATCGCTCTTTCACACGGAGAAGGGCGTTTCACCGCGTCATCGGAACAGATTAAGCAGATGGCCGCTAACGGACAGATAGCGACACAGTACGTGAACCTTGACGGTAAGGCCACTTATGATATAGCCTGGAATCCGAATGGTTCCGTGGAGGCTATCGAAGGCATAACCAGCCCTGACGGACGGGTACTTGGCAAAATGGGACACAGCGAACGCATTGGCAAGGATATAGCTAAGAACGTTCCCGGCGAAAAGGATCAGAAGCTATTTGAAGCCGGAGTGAAATATTTTAAATAAACGTTTAAAGATAAAAAACATACCGCCTGTATATCGTGGGATAAAATACGCGATATACAGGCAGTATTCTTATGACTTAAAGACAAAATGTTTTAAGTTTTTTATATGGGAGGAGTTGAAGATGTTGTATAAATATGAAGATTACCTTAAAAGTGCTGAATATATCCTCTCTAAGATAACCACTATTCCGCAAACAGCCGTTGTGCTTGGTTCCGGACTGGGCGGACTTATCAAAGACAGCGATGTTTCCATACCGTATGTGGATATACCGAATTTCCCCCGTTCGACCGCTCCCTCGCACGAGGGAGTGATGGCCTTTTCGGACAAGGTGGTGGCTCTTAAAGGACGCTTTCATATGTATGAAGGATATTCAATGGAAGAAGCTGCATATTATGTCCGGGTATTGAAGCTGATAGGCGTAAAATCGCTGATACTGACGAACGCCTCCGGAGGGATAAATACTGATTTTTCCCCGGGAGAGCTTATGCTGATAACAGATCATATAAAACTAGCTCCGGACAATCCTCTGCGCGGAGAAAATCTAACCCAATTTGGTACCAGATTCCCCGATATGACGAGTGCATATACACCGCGTCTGTGTGCGTTGGCCAAGGATTGTGCAGCCAAGTTAGGCGTTAAACTAAAGGAGGGAGTATACGCTTATATGAGCGGCCCCTGTTACGAGACCCCGGCCGAGATACGTGCACTCCGTATACTGGGAGCAGACGCTGTTGGTATGTCCACCGTACCTGAAGTCATTACAGCGCGTCACGCAGGCATGGATATCCTGGCGATATCATGCGTGACAAACATGGCCGCCGGAGTTACCGGCGAAATGCTCACCGAGGAAGAAGTAATATCTACGGCGGAGAGAACCAAGCAGGATTTTTCGCGCCTTATAGAAGAAATAACACAACGGCTCGACTTGGAGGCGAATTTACCGTGAAGCCAAGATTAAAACTTATCCTGCCGGAGGATTCGGCAGCAGCAGGAAGCGTGGGAGAAATTGGCATTGAACGGATAAAAATATCAAAGATGAACAGGACTGTCCTTGTTGACGTAGACCGGGAAACGCCGCCGCCTGTTAAAGATATGGTCATAAATGAGCTAAAACGCACATACCGGCTCCGGGACGCCGATCTGGAAATAAGAGAACCGGAGAATACAGAGACTTCCAACACTATCGTGCGGTATGTGTCACGGGACACCTATGAAAAGAATACCTCCGCACAACAGCGAAAACAGTATATCGGCCGGGCACATGTAGGGGAAATGCTCTACGGCAGACTAATACGTGAGCAGATGGTGCCGATATCATCAATAAACGAGAACTCCGGCAAGATAGCTTTTCGCGGCGATGTGTTTGCTCTGGAATATAAGGATATCACCAGCAAAAAAAATCAGAAGCAGTACCATATCGTCAGCATGGACGTAACAGATTATGAGGACTCTATTTCTGTCCAGCTTTTTATCACCAAGACAGATGAAGATGAGACCTTTTTTCGTTTTAAGGAAAAGCTGCGCGTTGGTATGGGTGTTGTGATACGCGGAGAAGCTTCCTTTAATAATTATGCAAACGAGGTCATAGTGACGGCTAATGCTGTGGCGGTGGGAAAGAAAGTGCTCCCGCGCCGTATGGATAATGCGCCCATGAAAAGGGTGGAGCTGCATATGCATACCAAAATGTCAACCATGGATGGCGTTTCGGATGCTAAGGAGCTTATAAACCGGGCGATAGAATGGGGACATTCGGCAGTAGCGATAACTGATCACGGAGTAGTGCAGTCGTATCCCGATGCAATGAAGGCCTCCGGTAATAACGAAAAGATAAAGATACTATATGGGGTAGAAGGATATCTTATAGACGACTCCAAAAAGATAACGGAAAATGCCGGGGAAGAGGATATCACATCCTCGTTCGTTGTTTTTGATATCGAAACCACCGGATTATATAAAGATGTAAATAAAATAACGGAGATAGGCGCCGTCAAGATAGAAAACGGACGCATAACCGACCGTTGGTCAACATTTGTAAATCCCGAAGAAAGCATTCCGGAAAACATCATACGCCTTACAGGTATAACAGATGAGATGGTGGCAGGAGCGCCCACAATAGATAAGGTGTTGCCGTCGTTCCTAGATTTCTGTAAAGGTTGTGTCCTTGTCGCCCAAAATGCATCCTTTGATATCGGCTTCATCAAGAAAAACGCTGCTGACTGCGGGCTGGAATACAACTTTTGTCATACTGATACACTGATCCTGGCCAGATGCTTACACCCAGAGCTGTCAAACTATCGCCTTGACACGCTTTCGCGTCATTATAAGGTCATCCTGGAGAATCATCACCGCGCTGTAGATGATGCAAAGGCAACGGCCGACATTTTTCTTTGTATGCTCGAAGAGTTAAAGGCTTTAGGCTTGACAAAGCTCAAGGATCTTAATTCGCATTTTGATATCGCAGCGGCCTCGAAAAAGAATAAGGCTTTTCATATAATTTTGCTGGCAAAAAATCAGATAGGGCTGCGACATATTTACGAGATGGTATCAAAGTCGCATCTTGATTACTACTTTCGTACGCCAAGGATACCGCGCAGTCTGCTTGTTGAAAAGCGAGATGGAGTTATTGTCGGCTCTGCCTGTGAAGCCGGGGAACTTTTCAGGGCAGTTGTCGAGGGCGAAAGCGATGAAAGATTACGGGAAATAGCCGAATTTTACGATTATCTTGAGATCCAGCCAATAGGCAATAACGCATATATGAAACGTGCCGATGACCACCCGCACATAAATAGCGATGAAGACTTAATGAACTTGAACCGCCGGGTAGTGCGGTTGGGCGAAGAGCTGAACAAACCGGTATGTGCGACGTGCGATGTCCATTTCCTCGACCCGTTGGGAGCGAATTTTCGCAAGATATTGATGAATTATATGCATTTTAAGGATGCAGATGAGCAGGCGCCGCTGTATTTTCGTACCACAGAAGAAATGCTGGAAGAATTTGATTATCTGGGGAAGGAAAAGGCATACGAGGTAGTGGTAAAAAATACTAACAAGATAGCAGATATGATAGAAAATGTGCGCCCGATACCAAAAGAAAAATGCCCGCCGGTAGTTGATGGAGCCGAGGAGGCCATTGTGAACGATTCACTGGCTAAAGCAAAGAGGATATACGGCGATCCATTGCCAAAAATTGTGCAAGATAGGCTTGATAAAGAGCTGCATTCGATAACCACTTACGGCTTTTCAGTAATGTACAGAATAGCGCAGGAGCTGGTGAGGAAATCTCTCTCCGATGGATATCTCGTAGGTTCTCGAGGATCGGTCGGCTCATCTCTTGTCGCCTTTCTTTCCGATATAACAGAAGTAAATTCCCTGCCTGCGCATTACGTGTGCCCTAATTGCCATAATTCGGAATTTATCGAGGACGGCAGCGGCATATCCGGCTGCGACCTTCCGGATAAAACTTGTCCAAAATGCGGAACGATGTACAAAAAGGACGGTCACGATATCCCGTTTGAGACCTTCCTTGGATTCAAGGGCGACAAAGAGCCGGATATAGACCTTAATTTTTCCGGCGACTACCAACCCGTGATACACAAGTACACCGAGACATTTTTCGGCGAAGGCTACGTTTTCCGCGCCGGAACTATCGGTACCGTGGCGGAAAAGACGGCATACGGCTACGTACAGCGATATGCCGAGGATAGAGGAATAACTATCAGGAACGCCGAAAAACGGCGGCTCGCAGCCGGCTGCGTGGGTGTAAAAAGGACGACAGGCCAGCATCCGGGTGGTATAATCGTTGTTCCCTATACGAATGATATACATGAATTTTGCCCCATACAGCATCCGGCTGATGATCCCAATTCGGATATAATAACGACGCATTTCGATTATCACTCAATAGATAAGAATCTTTTGAAGCTCGATGAGCTGGGGCATGATGATCCGACAGTGATCCGTATGCTTATGGATCTGACCGGAGTAGACGCGCAAAAAATACCGCTTGACGATAAACCGACTATGAGTTTATTCACCTCTACAGACGCGCTCAACCTTAAGGAGAAGCTGGAAACGCCGGTCGGCACCTACGGTGTGCCGGAATTTGGCACCAAATTTGTGCGTCAAATGCTTGTAGATACGAAACCGACGACCTTTGCTGAGCTGGTGCGTATATCGGGGCTTTCGCACGGTACGGATGTGTGGCTCAATAACGCTCAAGATCTTATAAGAAACGGCACTACTACTCTGTCAAATGCTATCTGCTGCCGTGATGATATCATGATATATCTTATACACATGGGAGTGGAAGCCGGCCATGCGTTCCAAATAATGGAAAAGGTGAGAAAGGGCAAAGGCCTGGCTCCTGAGGACGAGGAAGCTATGAGGGCGGCAAATGTACCAGAATGGTATCTCACGGCCTGCAAGAAGATAGGCTACATGTTTCCCAAGGCTCACGCGGTAGCATATGTAACGATGGCGTTTAGGATCGCTTATTTCAAGGTACATCATCCGGAAGCCTTCTATATAGCGTATTTTTCAGTCAGAGCCGATGATTTTGACGCTTCAATAATGGCGCGGGGGATAGATGTTGCCCGAGCGGCTATAGAGGACATAAAAGCCAGGAAAAAAGATGGAACAGCCAAACCGAAAGAGGAGGGACTAATACCGATATTGGAAATATGTGTGGAAATGTATGCCAGAGGCATTGATTTCGTACCGGTAGGCCTGTACACCTCCCATGCTACTGACTTTTTAAAGACAGATAAGGGCATACTTCCGCCGCTGTCAGCCTTGCCGGGATTGGGCGACAATGCAGCCAGGGCGATAACAGAAGCTCGAGAGGCTGGGCCATTCAAGACGATAGAGGAGCTTCGTCAGCGTACCGGAGCCACAAGAGCTACGATAGATATTTTGCAGGAAAACCATTGCCTTGACGGTATGCCTGAATCCGACCAGGTATCACTTTTTGATTTTATGTAAAGATAGTGCAAATATGAAAAATAAGGAAGGAAGCGAAAGATAAGATGGAGAAAAATAAACTTATGACAGAGGGCAATATTTTAAAGCAGCTGTTTTTCTTCTCCATGCCACTGCTGTTGGGAAACCTGTTCCAGCAGCTTTATAACACCGTGGATTCGATAGTTGTAGGAAATTTTATCGGCAATGAAGCTTTGGCCGCTGTTGGCTCCAGCAACTCATTGATAAACCTCATAATCGGCTTTTTCATGGGAATAGCGACCGGATCCGGCGTTGTTATTGCACAGCTATACGGCGCGAAACAGCATAAGCGGCTCCATGTAGCTGTACATACTGCGGCAGCGTTGACGCTTATCGGTGGTGTAGCGCTGATTATTATCGGCATAGCGGTAACGCCGCTGCTTTTGAGAGCAATGCAGACGCCGGAGGAGGTAATGCCCAATTCTGTGCTTTATCTGCGGATATATTTTCTGGGGGCGCTGTTTAACCTGGCTTATAATATGGGTGCGGGCATTTTAAGAGGCGTCGGAGACTCTAAGCGGCCGCTGTATTATCTGTGCGTTGCTTCGGTGGTAAATATTATATTGGATCTTGTTTTTGTGATAGTGTTCCACTGGGGAGTAGCCGGAGTAGGTATTGCAACGATCACTGCGCAATTGGCGTCGGCGGTACTGGTCATTATACAGCTCATGAAAACGAAAGATGTTTATAAATTTTCACCGCGTGAAATGACGATAAGCAAGCGCATGATGAAAAATATCCTGCATATGGGAATACCAAGCGGTGTACAGTCATCGATAATATCACTTTCAAATGTTATCGTTCAAGCGAATATCAACGTTTTTGGCGCGGCAGCGATGGCCGGATGCAGTTCATATATGAAAATAGACGGCTTTGTCATACTACCGGTGATGTCCTTCGGTATGGCGGTAATGACATTTGCAGGGCAAAATTACGGAGCAAAACAGTATGACCGTGTAAAAAAGGGCGGTAAAGTCGGTATGATGATCAGCCTGGCATATACTCTGCCGGTATCCATTTTACTGTTTTTCTTCGGTGACAGATTGATAGGTATATTCACCTCCGATGCAGAAAGCGTAAGCTGCGGCATCCTGATGTTAAAAACATTAGTACCGTTTTATTGGAGCTTATCTATTGTACATGTGCTCACAAATATGTTCCGCGGAGCAGGCTGTGCGATCGCTCCCACAGTAATAATGGTAGGCAATATGTGTATTGTAAGAATGATATGGGTAAATATCCTGGCACTGCTTACGAATGATCTGCAAATGGTACTTTCCGGCTATCCTATATCCTGGATAACAGCTCTTTTGTGCTCGATTATTTTTGCTTGGAAAGGTAATTGGCTGCGCAGATATGATAAGGATCTAAAAGCATGAGTTGCGGATTAACAAAGTTATAATCGAGAACAAACAATAGAAAGGGGATAAGTAATACCGCTTGTATATTGCATGAAAGCCATAATATACAAGCGGTATTATTGTATCCAAAGTATTTAAAATTATTTACCTAATATCAGTTATTTATGTCATTGTAGTCAATTACAATCAATTTCACTTCATCTTGGGAACCGTCTACGCCAACGGTTGTAGCGTTGACTTTATCATCGGTCTTGATATCAAAATATTCTTGACCACATTTGCTGCATTTTTCACAAGGGATGTTCTTTATGTAGATAACTGTGTGTCCAACAGTCCTAAGCTGAATAGATAAAGCAGGAACAAGAGGTGTTCCGCACACTGCACACGGTGCACTTTCGTTATAGGATCTCATATCAATACTCCATATTGTGTTGCAAATATTTTCTATAAATAATTGTACCATTGAAATATCATTATGTCAATAAGTTTTTCGATATAATTGACTTAAAAAATTTAATATAGTAAGTTTTAAAAAGACGATAGGTGTTTTTGCTGCATTAAAATAAATATACGCAAGGTGCACACTTTTTTTGAAGGTTCATATTCTGTACTATAGGGCGAGATAAATCCGCCTGTATTATTTTGAGAAAGGAATGAATTTGTTGTGAGTGATAAGTGCTGTAATAATGAATTCAAAGAGGCTGTTTGTATACACACTGATAAGGTGTATGATAGCTGTAGAGAAGCACACTATGCAAGATAGATACCAGCAGCATTAGATTACATATCGCCATTCTATATCCAGGGTAAATTCATCTCTGTCTTGCTCCGGCAAATGGGCATAGGTCATTTTTTTAATGAGCTGCTTATAAAGAGCGTTTTTATCCGCCGCTTGAAGGGGTTCATATCCGTCAAGCAGCCGCTTTACTATAGGGATCGCTTCTCTTATCGGGGGCATCTCTTCCAAGTCATGAAGCTGTTCCAATTTTTGTGAAATGATTTCTTCGGTGTGTGTTATTCGCTCTGCCAAAATGTTTGCACGCTCGAGAAATGTAGGTATATCGTATACGCCTTTTTCTAGGAAATCATGTAAACTGGACTTCTGCTTATACAGTGAAGCTAACTCCTTTTGAGAGGCGTCTATAGCTTTTCTTATAAAATCAGTTCGCTTAATATTTTCCGTGTGCAGCTGTGTTTCTGCAGGATATGAGCACTCAGCGGCTATTTGCTCAAGAATTTGTTTTAAACGCCGTTCCACATATCGAAACTGTATCCCTCTTGTACAAGCTGTAGTAGGGCATAGGAGCCGTTCTCCGCCGCGCGGTGAAAATTGACGGACTATAGCGGCGCTGCAGTTTTTACAGTACAGAAGTCCCGAAAACGGATTTTTCAACTCCCCTGTAAATGACGGCGGATGCGTGCGGGTCAGTCTAATACGCTGTGCTTCCTCAAAAAGCTCGTTAGATATGATGGCCGGATGCAAACCGTCTGCAACTATCCATTTTTCCTCGGGATTTAGGACGCTGCGGTTTTTGTCCACCACTGTTTTTTTCTTTAAATGGTGGCGTTTATTCCAAACAATTTTTCCCGTATACACCGGATTTTGCAAGTAGAAGCGGATTGTACTGCGGGAAAAAAACGTATTCTTTCTTGGACTATAGCCCATGCGGTTTAGCTCATCCGCAATCGTGTGGCTCCCAAAACCTTGATTTACATACATATCAAAAACCATCCGAATAACGTCAGCTTCTTCCTCACAAATTGCAAGCGTAGGCTTTTTGTCTATGTAGACGCGCCTATATCCGTATGGCGGTTCCCCGACATGGCAGCCACCCTCTACGGTCTTTTCTATCCCTTTGCGCAGGCGTCTGCGGATAGCTTTAAGCTCCTGCCTGGCGATAAATGTTTGCATTTCTACCGACTGTTCGTCAATTTCATCATTAAGGTCATAGACCTTAGCCGGAGTTATAATACAGACGTTGTTCTCTTGAAACGTCTCAAGAATAATGCCGCCGTCTTTTTGGCTGGAGCGCCCCAGACGATCTATTTCCATACAAGCAACGGCTGAATATCTGCCATTTTCTATATCCTTGAGCAGACGCACCATTTCCGGACGTGTGAAAAGTCCATCGCCTGATACGACCTCTTTATATACTCCGGTAATAGTCAGATCCATTCTATTCGCCATCTGCATAAGAGTTTCGCTGTGGCGTGCAAGAGTTTCATCAACACTTTCATCATCCGGATCCATTCGAGACTTCCTAAGATACACAGCTACGCTGCTCTTATACGAATCAAATTTCATTGCAATATCACTTCCTTTGTTTAATATTATACTCAGCACGAAGGGTTATAAGCCCCTATTATTATTCCGTCTCATGTTTATTGGGGACATATGCCGTTATTATCTTATTGTGCCATATAATCGCTGTAAAATTATTTGTAGGGCTTCATCATTGCTGTACAAATGAAACGGCAGATGAGTCTTATCAATTACTTCTTTACATAGTAGCGTTACATCATCGTATGAAAAATTCTTTTTTTGAATAAGGGTACGTAATTTTTCTATAATACCAAGCGATAACATTCTAGTCGGATCATCACACGCATTTAACATATATTCTTTAATCGAATACAACATTTCTGGATTAACACCGTTTCTTAATCCGCTTATGTCAAGATAACATATTTCTAAATAGTGATATATCGCAGAATCAATGTCATCGTTAAGCATTGCAAGCATTGCTCTTCGCTGCTTGCAGTAACTAACACTTCCCCAATCATTGTAGTAAGTACATTCAGCCTCTTTGAATTCGATTTTATTCAATATATAGGCATTTATGTCCCCTGATGGAGGCACAATGCTTATGTCTAATTCAAACTCCGGGTGTCTATGAACAAATAAGATATTAGGATTATTTTGCAGTACATCCATCCCCGAAGGTGTTAAACAGTAATATTGTTGAGGGAATTTTTCCAATATACGCTGCGAATCGATATTTTCAATAATACGATTTATAAGGCTATTTTTATTACCGGTTCGTTTAAGGTTATTTTCAGAAAGAAATGATTTCAATTCATCAACAGTTCTTCGTTTTAAAGATTCTGCAGGGGAAGCGATTTCTATATAACCAGATATATACAATTTACGTAATATAGCAGCAGGATCAACTTTATAGTTAAATTCCCAGAATTGCTGAAAATCATTATCTCCTGTGTGAAATTTTGGTGCATAACTTAACATAAGAATTTCTACGGATGTCAAAGTCATATTGTTCATTAAAACTTACCCCCTATTTAATACAGCGGCAAAATCTCCTGATTGGTAAAGCTGTTAATTTTGGCCCGGTCAAAGACCAAGCCGCATTTGCCCCAATATTTTATTGCGCCCGTTTATATCATAGCGATGTAATATTACATCAATATACTCAGTCGATTCGCTAACTAAATCATAGCAGACATTAAATTCTGCGCTATATCCAGGGAGGACAACATCAGGGAATTTAGTGTCGTAACTATACGTTGCCGTCTGTAATAAATTTTTATTGTTATCATACACATAAAACAAATCGCTGCCAACATAACAGCCGGGATTAGTAGAATTTGTGAAATTTACATTCTGCACAGTGTAAGTCAGCATAACATTAAGATTATCTATGGAACCACCGCTCCGTTCTCGCCAATCCTTTATGGTCGCATCGGTAATCGTTACTATATAGCTACCGTATTCAGTATCAATCGTTATAGGTTGATTTAGTGCAAACGTAGCAGTTGTTTGTGCAGCGGCCGTTGGCTGGGCTGTAGGATTTCCCTCGGCGATCGGGTTTCCTTCTTGATTTACCGCCTCCAGTTTTTGCTTTAATTCCGCATTTTCCTGCTTTAGTGCCTCTATTTCTCCCGAGCGGCACGCAGAACAACTAATCAATATTGATATAACCGCAGAAATAGCCAATATTTTTCTTATTCTTATCACCTTTATCATCCTTTCTTGAGTATATTATTCACTGTATCACATTTCCGTCCACTTTCCCCAGTACCCGTCCAAGACAGCGTATGTCCTCCGTCCCGTCTATAAGTCGGTACTCAGGATTATGGCTTACAAGGCCGTTTTCTCCATATTCCTTTATATACACATTGCCCGACAAAACAAAAATCCCTATATCACCGTAGTCCAAGTTGCTTGTTTTTTGAACATAGATATAATCCCCATCATAAAACGTCGGCTCCATGCTATCGCCGGATACCTTTAATATATAATCAGCCTTGCGCGGCGGCACTTCCGTCACCTGCACTGTAGATAGGGCTTCATAGTCAAGAGGATTACCTATACCGGCGGAAGCGGGTAAATCGTAATAAGACATCTTATAAGTTGCAGCAGATTCATTTGTAGTATCTGTTTTTTGCATACGTTCATATTCTATATCAGTGAGAACATCTATAGCTCTTTTCCCAAACTCATCTAATAAGCGGTATTTATCGATATGCAGTTGTTCTTTATATGTGAGAAACGTTTGTTCTGCTACAATATCATCTTGAAATAAATAATTTGCATCGCAATTTAAGGCTTTAATAATTTTGTACAGTATGTCTACTTTTGGATGGCTTACTCCGGTTTCGTAATTTCCAATAGCGGACGGTGTTACACCGACTATTGCAGCCAAATCGCTCTGCTTCATTTTTTTAGATTCTCTTAGTTCTTTTATTCTGCTCCCAACACTCATTCTTTCACCTACTTTCTGACTATATATTAACATATTTTTTGCAAAAAGTCAAGAAAAAAACATCAAGAAACTTGAAAAAAACTATTGACAGACAATTTATGGTGTGGTAAAATATAATTACCACAAGAAACTTGTAGAAGAGATCGGGAGGTGAAAGAATGGATTCGATAGAAACGGAAGTAATATCAAAGATAAAAGATATTATTGCTGAAAAAGGGTTAAAGAAAAAGCATGTTGCGGGTATATGTGGATATACAGAAAGACAGTTTAGCAATATGATAAACGGCCGAAAAAAGATTGACGCAGAAGATTTATACAAAATCTCAACAGGCTTAAACGTTACGCCTAATGAGTTGCTAGGAATACATAGCAACAACAAAACCGCATGAGAGGAGGTGAGGGCATAGTGGTTCCAATAGAGATACAGATAGAGATTATAAGATTTTTTTCAGCGGCGTTAATCATAACCGCTATTATAGTAAGCTGTATAGCACCAAAGATATACAAAGGTTCTCATTTGATCTCTTATTACTTCTACGTTGTTGTATTAGTTGTTGGATGCCTTTTGTTCAATGCAGCGATGATAAGTCGGCTCGAAGTGCTTTTATGATTTCTCTGTGGAGTTTTCTATACTTTTCTCCTGAAGAAACATATTGACTATGATTTTGAGAAAGATAATTTTCGAATTCATCAAGAAGAAGACGAGTCTCATCACTACAAATGATGTAGACTTTAGAAAAAGTTTTTTTCAGGGACAGTGACTGCTCCTTAGTGAAACCACCAGGGGTTAAATTTAAATTCATTTCATCTATAAAGTTTTGGTATATTTTCAATTTCTTTTCTGCCATAAAAGAAAACGTCTTAAATCGATACTGATAAATGTTATTTATAATTGTATTGATGATGGTAGAAAACAAGGAAACAATTGCTACCGCAGTAGTCAATATAGCACATAATGATTCTATGGACATAGCGAACAACCTGCCTTTCTTTCAATTAACAAAAATTATATCATTAGAAAGGAAGGGTTGTCAACTGTAAAAGAGATAGAAAACAAAAAAGAGGGGTGAAATGGAATACATAGCAACAGCAAAATCGCATGAGAGGAGGTGAGGGAGATGAACATAATAAAAGCGATAAGAAAAGCGTCCAAAAGAAATAGGTACATAACAAGAAAAGTATACAATGGCATAAAGATACTGCCAACAGATACAGTAGATGCCTGTATCGCCATAAAAAGCGACACAGATAGCTGCCCTCGCTGGCAACCGCTTTTAGAAGATTTGATTGCCAAAGATTGGGAAGTTGTAGATTAAAACAAGGATTTTATTTTTGCTATCAGGTCGAAAACGTTATGCACTTTTTTTGCGAGTCTATTTTCCATGTAAACAATAGCTTCATCTATCGTATCTTTTTTAACAGTGGTGTTGATAGAGCTACTTGGTAAATAGATTTAATAGGAGGTGAACACCGATGATAACAGCACAGGAAGCGCGGACTAAGACGGACGCTGCATTGATAACCATACGGGAAAAGCAGCTCAAAGGTGTAATGTCTATGATAGAAAAAGCGATATCCAGAGGGGAAACGCGCATCTCCGAGTACGGACTGCATGAGGTGACCAAGGCGCAGCTCAAGCAGCTGGGATATACGCTTAAGATCATTCCCCATAATTACTTAGAGGAGATCGTTATATCATGGGGAGACGAAGAGGAGGGAGAATAGACAATGAAAAAGTATAGAGTGTATCGTACGATTCAAGACGCATCAGCCGAACACCAATTCGACGAATGGATTCTCGTAAATGCCGATTCAAAAGCTGCTGCGATGCAAAAAGGAATACAGTACCTAATCGCGGAACGTGAGCGATGGGGGTACATATGCGATTATGACGGAGAGACTGTATCCGTTTGCTATCACACTGGCGATTTATGCGAAACTTATACGGACTTTACTGCTGAAGCAGTAGGGGAATAGGACAACGGCAGCAAAACATACGATATAGCAAAGGAGGGAAAATTATGAAGCTATTAGATGGGTTTACACTGGTAGAGCTTACAGAGGATAAGATCGTGCAGGAGTACCGTTTCGGCAACGGGGTGATACGTATGACCGGTAATCCAAACCCACCAAAGGAAGAGCATGACAAAGCAATGCAGGCGGTAGCGAAGATACTTATCAAAGGAGTACAACTAAAGGCCATGGAGCAGAAGCGAAATGGAGAAGTAGATACGGCTATATGAAAACTGCGCCCTTGTAAAAAGGGCGCAACAAAAATTTAAAAGGAGCTTATACATAGATTTTATCACACATCAGTGAAAAATGCAAGAGCTTTTTTGAAAAAATCTATAATTGGAGGGAAAACAATGCAGCTAATGATAGTACGACACAATCCGACCCGCAATCGCGAGTATAAAGCGGCAGCTATGTTTGCCGAGATAGCTGCCTGGCGGCGGGAGCTGGCCGAGGAAGAGCGGGCAGAGCGCGAACGCCGGGCAGCAGTAGCACGGGCGCATACGGTATACAAAGGCGGAGCGGACGGGATAACGGACGATGTGGAGTTCAGGAGAAAGGTAAGGGAGAAACAACAATGAAAAAGCATACTTTAGAAGATTTTGCCGCGTTTGAAAGAAACGGCGTTTATATAATCTGCCCGAGTGGAGATTATTCGGGGATAAAGGAATTCCCGGGTTTCTGCCGCTTCGGTGAGCGGTGCAGCTTCGGAGAGCAGTGTAGCTTCGGAGCATCGTGTAGCTTCGGTGAGCGGTGTGACTTCGGTAGGTTGTGTGGCTTTGGTGAGCGGTGCCGCTTCGGTGAGCGGTGCAGCTTCGGTGAGCGGTGCCGCTTCGGTGAGCGGTGCAGCTTCGGTGAGCGGTGCCGCTTCGGTGCGTGGTGCAGCTTTGGTGAGGGGTGCCGCTTCGGTGAGGGGTGTACCTGTGAAGATGGTAAGGAGTTCTGTGATTT